>JAOZUR010000057.1 GCA_029938555.1 Candidatus Sabulitectum sp.
AACAAGTAATACCGTAGAATTTATTCTTCCAGCAATTTTTCAACCCTGACAATTCTAAAACCAAGATTTGCAGCAGCATAACTTCGTGGGAAACCCAATCGTTCGGCAGATCGGCAATCAAAGGAATAAACATTCCAGGAGCCACCGCGAAAAACACGGTAATACCCACCTTCATTTGCACTTCCGTCATTAGGAGAATAGGCATAATTTCTGGTATAAGCATCTTGACACCACTCCCACACATTTCCGCTCATATCATAAAGCCCCCATGCATTAGGCTCGCGAGTGGCAACCAAATGTGATCTACCTCTTGAATTTGCATAACCCCACATATACTTGTAATAATCATCTTCGCCCCAGTAAAACCTTGTTGTTGTTCCAGCTCGACAGGCGTATTCCCATTCTGATTCTGTGGGTAATCTGTACGAATACCGAGAATCAATTTCATTCAGTTTCTCTAAAAAATCGTGACAATCATTCCAACTCACGGAAAACACAGGATAGTTTGCACCAACTCCAAATCTCTGTGAAGAATTTTCCCCCATTACAGCAGTCCACAAGCCCTGGGTAAGTTCCGTGGACATCATTTCAAATGATTGAATATGAACTTCATGAACAGGGCTTTCACTTGAGGAGTGCCCATCCTCTGACGAAGGAGAACCCATCTGGAAAGATCCAGCAGGGATTGTTACAAAGGAACCATACAAACCACAGAAAAACAGTCGGCTTTCAGAGTCTCTAAACAATTCAAGCTCTTCATACAGAGCTGTTGCTTCAGACCATTGCTCTGCTTGGTAATACAAATTTGCCTGGAAATAAATACAGGTATCGGCCTTTAACTGCGAGTCATAAAAAGTTCCAAGTTCTTTAAAGATCAACGCAGCTTGCAACCACTCTTCCTGATAACACAAAGTTCTGGCAATTGAATAAGAACAGGTATCTGCTTTCAGTTGTGAATCACCCAACTCACCTAATCCTTGAAACAAAGGTAAAGCATCACTCCATTCTTGCTGTGCTAAATGATAATTTGCAATATTATAAGTGCAACTATCTGCTTTCAATCTAGAATCCTTGTAATCATCCAGTTCGTTAAACAAAACAATAGCAGAAGTCCAAGAATCATTCCGGTAAAGCCCTTGAGCCTTTCTGTAAAAGAATGCATCACTCTTTAAATACTGAAAGGTCACAAAAACAAGTACAATACACAATACTATCCACAGGTATTTTCTCATCCAGCGTTTTCGAGCAAGAGACTTACGGTTTTTTTTTAACTGCTTTTCTCGCTTAATTTCTTCAATTGCTGCATCTATCTTTTCGCTGTCAAAGAACTGAGAATCCAGTTGATTTTCTTCCATATAACCCTCCAATACTAAGTGCAAGGTACTGCATAACAAATCTTTCTAATCTGTAAAAGGAAAACTCTGCTTATCAATAACCACAGGAGGAATAAGGCCAGAGCCCTTTCGTTCACAAGTTCCTATCTGTAACAGATTTGAAAATAGTTCAAGAGGGCGCCAGTTCCAGCGGAAGTCTTTTAGTGGTTTTACTATCTTACCGTTTTCCACAAGGAATACACCGTCTCTGGTCATTCCAGTAAGTTTCAGTGTTTTCTGATCAACAAATCTTATGTACCAGAATCTTCTTATAAGGATTCCTTTATCTACCTCACTTATCAGATCTTGAACAGATCCCTCACCACCATTCATATCCAAAGTATTAGGAATAAACAATGGAGATCTATTAGTTTTCTGTGCTGTGAATCTATCACATGGAAGATTTTTCAAAACACCATTTTCAAACCAAACCACATCTTCTGAAGGTAACCCCTCTTCATTAAATGGAGCCCCTGGTCTACCACCCAGCAAAGATGAAGACAAACCAAAATTGTCTCCAGCCATTTTTTTACCCTCCATGCCGCTGAACACCGAAGTACCCTGGTCAGCGCTTCGAGCATTCATTATCCATGGTAGAAACATCAGCAGATTCCATGTTGCTTCAGGTTCCAGAATGATTTTGTATTCTCCTGGTTCTACTTCTGTGGCATTCTCATTTGATAAAGTCTGATCCACCACAGTGGCAATTTCAGAATCTATGGCTAAATCACCCCATGCTGTTTCAGAAATTTCAGTGTAACTTGATGCAAGGCCCTTGTCCATGGTAAAAGACAATTCTGCTGCGGTGGATCTGTGGGAAGTTATATTGCCGGTGGAAGTAGCAATGGCAATCTTTCTGCTTTTCATGGAACATATTCCTGCAGCAATCAATCCATTTTGCTCAGCTGCATCAATTACTTTTCCAACTGCTTTCATTCTAGGTGTTGCATGACACTCTGCAGTATACTCATCCCATGCCTGGTAAATAATTGGGTATTTCTGATTCTCGGCTACAGGAGACATGTATTCAGGATCTGGTGCTGATGTAACAAGCAAGGCACGAGCCTCTTCAGCTATACCTGCAAGTGCATGAATATCAATTTTCTGTGAGGTGATTGAAGCTTGTTTCTCGCCATCACCCACAGTAAGTCGAAGTTCCCTTTTGAAAACATCAAGGTTCTGTGTTATTCTGTTCTGACCGAACCGTACAGAAGCATTCCGTTTTTCGGTAAGTACTGCTACAGCATCAGGGGTTCCAGCTGCTTCAACTGCAGCCTGTGCAAAATCCATCATTTCTTGTTTTGTCATTATTTACCTCCCCCAACTTCTATGTCTCTAAATCTGGAAAAACTTGCTCCATGGGTCATTCGTGCTGACTGCCCTGGTTCTCCTTTACCGCAGGTAAGAAGACCCATACTGCGGAAATACTTTTTGTCAGCAATACCATCAAGAGAACCCCAGAATTTAGGAGTTCTGCTTCTGTAAATTACTTTTTTAAGAGGTCTGACTTTTTTACCATTTTTGATCTCCCAGAAAAGATCCCCACCAAACTGGAAACTTTCCCTTCTCTGATCAATAGAAAATGACCCTCTGCCTTCAATCCAGATACCATGTTTTATATCTGAAGCCAAATCCTCTGGAGTCACGCCGTTTTCCTGTGCTTCAAGATAAAAATTAGGTTGTCTGTTAATTGGAAAACACTGGGTATCCATTGCACGACAGCAACCATTGCTGGTTTGTTTTCCCACAAGAAGAGCCGTCTCACGGACAGATCCGAATTCCTGAAAAATACCATTTTTTATAGTATACCATTTCTGCCCGGGAACCATGTCATCATCCCATCCCCAACTGGCAACACCAAAAGGCATGGTATTGTCTGCAATGAAGTTCACAAGGTTGGATCCATATTTAAGACTACCCTGATCAGAAAGCTGAACAAATGATCTGCCAGCCATGTTTGCTTCCCAGCCAAGAGCACGGTCACTTTCAGTTGGATGCCCCACAGATTCATGCATGGTAAGGCTTAAATGTAAACCATCCAGAAGCAAATCCATTTCCCCTGAAGGGCTTTCATCTGCAAGAACTTTCATAAGAGCTTGGTCGCGAGCTTGTTCGCCCCAACTAGCAATGCCTGACTCTTCCACCCATTCCCAACCAGATATTCTTGCACCTTCTTGAAAGGTACGACTCTGGGCGTCTCCATTTACAACCGCAGTGGCCATAAGTGTTGGCTGAGTAAAAACCAGATCGGTTTCAATAAGATCCCCTCGGGTGGAACCAATAATTCTGTCTCTTTTTTCAAACCACAGCTGACCATAACTGCTTTTGATCCTGGAATCTTTCATCATATCATCGGAAGCTTTTTGAAGAAGTGCAATTTTATCTTCCCGTGAAACCTCGAAAGGGTTTTTTCGACATGGACCGGAATAAATACCCTGCTGTACTTTCAAAGGGGCTAATTCTACCTTTCCCCTGCCACCGGTTGCTTTTGCAATACTAACAGCTCTGGCAACAGCGGCATCTATATCATCTTTATTAAAACCGGTGCATGCGGAAAAACCCCAGCTACCGTTTACAAGAACCCGGACACCCAAACCTTCAGTTTCAATGGTCTGACAGGTTTCAAGCCTGGCATTTCGAAAATCCGTGCTTTCGGTTTTGATGACTTCTGCTCTCACATCACCATAATCCACACCAATACCCTTAAGCATTTCAACTGCTCTTTGAACAAGCTGTTTCACCCAGACACCTCCTCTTCACTACACCTGGCAAGTACTTTTGTCATTCTCATTTTGAACGATGCTTTTTTTCCCATGGATCTATTCATGGAAATGGCAAGAATCATGCCTACAACAAGGCCGGAAACTGCACCAATAGCACCCTGAGTTGCGCCCCCTTCAAGCATTATGAAATAACCTGTTATCAACAAAGCAACAGGTAGAATAAATGTAACAAAAATAATCTGCATGGTTATTGTAACAGGCAATTCAAGTTCAACAATATCACCCTCTTTTACACCAAGAAGATTCTCTGTTACAATTATCTTTTCTTCCGGCCTTGTGCCTGTTATAGAAACACAACTTTCTTTTGAAGCACAGGCATTACAGCCCTGCCCACCGCCAACGGCAATTTTTGCATTGCTGTTTTCAATTTCAACCACCACACCTCTATGAATCATTTTATACCTCCCATTTACTGAATTTTAAAAAATCTAAGTATTTGTCATATAATCGCATAAATAAAAAATCACAACAGGGTAAATTTCTTAACAGAAACAATTCCTGCACTCTGAAGCACAATAAAATAAATACCAGCAGATGCATTTTCCGGCATATCCAAACTATACCTGCCATCTGCTTCTTCAAGAATTCCACAGTTTAAAACAATTCTTCCTGTTAAATCCATAATCAGTAATCTGACTGGCCAGGTTTTTGTGGTGTAATCAAATGAAATAGTACCTGCGGTAAGAGGATTAGGATATACTGCAGTAAGGTTCAAAGATTCACCCCCTGCATTCCAAAGACGATTGGGTTCACCTGGGCTTCCTGGGAATGGCGCCAATTCCCACGAATTTGAATCTTGCAAAGGCAAAACCGGTGAAACTAAGCTAAGAACTCCCGGTGAGTCTGCTGTTTGAAAATCAAAAGAATTCCATGTTATACAAAACAGTTCTGTACCGCTTCTGTCAGATACTCGAAGAATATCAGATTGGGAATCAAAACCAAACCCAAGACCATCTATGGCAGAATTACAACTGGGAAAACTGGACTGAAACAGGAAGAACTCACGAACCAGAACTATAAAACCACCTGATTCTATTGTGGTATTTATGGGAACCATACATTGATTGCCTTGGGAATCGGAAAGAATGTATCCACCAATATTTAGGATTGAATCGGTTGGATTATAAAACTCCACCCAATCACCACAGTTGAAATCATCATTATTCATAAAATTTAATTCAGTGACCAAAATCGCTGATGGAGGCAGTTGTATATCTTGGTAGGGAGCCACTGGTCTGGTCCATAAATCATTCCAGCACGGATCTAACATGGTGAGTGTAGCATGATTAGGTGAAGGACTTGCACAGTTGCCAAAAGCCACTTTACCTGGAAATTCACTTTGAAAAAGATTTAATGAATTTGTTAAAAAAAGAGTATCACCTGCACTTATGACAGTTCCAGGTTGTATAACAATTCTGTTTGGTGAATTCCCAAATACAAAAACACAACAAGAAATATCAATATCAGTTTCGCTGATATTTACCAAAGGAAGGAACCATAAATTTGGTCCACAAACCTCAGGGGAATTAATAATGAAATCACAATTCGGATTAGAAGCTGGAGGTGATGTACCTGGCGTTAACCTGACAATTGAGGGATGCGAAGAAGCCACATAAGGATAAACACTTAAACCATATGCTGGATAAGAAAAGAACTGTTTCTGACCTGTAGGTCTGTTGAAATAAAATGACAAAGGACAATGATCCACTCCTGGTGGCATAATGAACTGAACAAGCCACTGATACCTTTCGAATCCTTGAACAGGAGTCATTGATTTAAAAAAGCTCTCTGAATCGGCAAGCCACATGAGTGTTGCATTTAAAAAGGGATTATCAATTGCTACTCGTATTATCACCCCTTCGCCTGGTTCAAGCCATGCATTTGAAATTTCCAGTTCAATAACCTCACCGGTCTCAGGAACAATATGATTGTCAGCAAGAAACTGTGCTCTTTCATTAACAAACCAGACTAAATCAGCATATCCCTGATCTATTTCCTCTACACTCCAAGGTGACATTGGGTCCTCATAAAGATCAATTTTGATATTGTTGTAAATAGAATCAAGTAACAAAGGTATTTCAAAAGAAAGAAGTTCAGTAACTTCCGTGAGATATTCATCAAACAGAACCATACTTGATGGAGAAGCAATAAGTCTCTGATACAAAGAGTTTTCCCTAAAAAGCTCCAAATATGTATCATTATGAAAGCCAGGATAAAATACCCCATTGCCGCCGCCACCAAGGCAGATACCTCTATCCCATGGGAAAATACGCCATTTTCTGTCTTGGCCCATAGTGAGATAATAGTTGTTTGACCCAGAATCCATTTCAACAAGAGCAAGATTAACAGCATAGTAACCAAGAATATTAAACTCATCCAAAGGCAGGGGTGAAACTCCTGCATTGATACAGTCAATAAAATTTATAAGAAGTGAAATATTTACTTCACTGTCTGCCCTGGGTTGATATACAAATTCATAATCAGTACCGGAAGGTAATGGCATAAAACGGGCTGTCTGCTCATGGGCCTTGAATGTAACCAGAGGATCATATCCCCTATTCTGAAAATAGTACGAATCCACCCTTTCAACATCAAGGTATACTCCGTAGTATTCTCCATTTACGTACAATTTCACATGAGATGTTTCAGAACCTGGCAAACCCATGAGCTGGGAAGTTCTCATGGCAATACAATTTCGCATCATTCCAGGGTCTGTGTACTCGGAATTTAGATTAAGCCTATCTCGACCAAGCAATTCAGGATCACAAAGGTTAATAGCCCAGCTCTTTTTAGGATATTGCATGGTTGATCTACCGCGAAACCTCACAAAACAATCTGATGTTCCTGATGAACATAAAAGAACTGCAGGGTACTCATTAGGGGATGTTTGATCGGCGTAAAGAGAGTCAAGATATTCTGGATTTATCGTTAGATGATACTCTTCCAACTCTGACGCTATCCCCTTTAAAGTCGCCATAAAGAGAATAACAAAAAGAAGGTTCAATTTTAAAGATAAATGCTTCATAGTTTAAAAATACTAATATCAGTAGATTTACACAACTATGAATACTCTGCTGTTGTTACTACTAATTTTAGATAAATCTGTCCCATTCAAAGAATTTATTCCCATCCACAATATCAAATGCCCAGTGAGTTATAACTTGGGTTTATATCTACACTTATATTCTAATTTCTCAGTAGCCCAAGAACCCACCACCTAATACACTTCTCTTGAAATTCCGTTATATCTTATGGAATGGAAAACAATCAGGTAAATGGAAGGAAGTGTGATGAAAAAATGGCTTTAGATCATTTTGTTAAATTGTCTTATTCTGTATTCACCAGCTGGAATATTATAAGTGCTCCCCAAGCTGAAACTCCATCCCATGCTGAATGGGCAGATATCCAAGTGTCAAACGGTAATTAAGAAATTTTCGCATTTTGTAAATTAATAGATTCAGATTGGAACCAAAAAATATGGAAAAAATAGACTACAAAAAGGAAAAAAGAACTCTTTACAAACCTACAAAAAGAGCTGTTGTTGAAGTTTCTGTACCTTCCATGAATTATCTCATGATTGATGGCGCAGGAGACCCGAACTCCAGCAGTTTTGGAAATGCAGTTGAAGCTCTTTATGCAGTTGCGTATACTATAAAATTTATGGTAAAAAAGAGTGACCTAGAGGTAGACTACAAAGTTATGCCACTTGAAGGACTCTGGTGGGCTGATGATATGTCTAAGTTCAGCGTAGAAAATAAAGCAGACTGGAACTGGACTGCTATGATTATGCAACCTGACCTAGTGACAGAAGAAATGTTTATGGAAGCGTGCCAAACTGTAGCCAGCAAAAAAAACCCTGTGGACCTAGCCAAGGTCCGATTTGAATCATTAACTGAAGGAAGATCAGCACAGGTTATGCATATTGGTCCTTTTTCAGAAGAAGGCCCGCAGGTTGGACGTATTCACACCTTCATTAAAAACCACCATGGCAAACCTGCCGGTAAACACCACGAAATTTATTTAAGCGATATTCGCAAAGCAGCACCAGAAAATTGGAAAACTGTGATAAGACAGCCTTTTGAATAAAAAAACAATATCCATAATTATTCCCGCATACAACCAGCAGGACTATTTGCCTCCATTGCTTGATACAGTGATGATTGCATATTTATTTATTATTGATATAATACCATACTAGGAAGGAAATCATCTTCTATTTTCGAATGGAGTCAATTGCTTTATTATTCATACGGTTCTAATATGTCAGAGAAAAGACTGTTGTTTCGAATTGCAGCTAAGAAAATCGGTGTTGCCATTCTTACTGAACACCGTCTCTGTTTTCATAAAAAAAGCGATTACGATAATAGTTCAAAGTGTGACATTGAATACACAGGCAATGCTGAAGATATAGTCTATGGAGTTGTTTACGACATTGATGAATCCTTAAAACCTATTCTGGATGAAATAGAAGGCCTTGGTTACGGATACGATATCAAAACAGTTTCTTTGAAAATTAATGATAAAACATTAGATGCTTTTACATACTATGCCACTAACATTGACCATTTTTTGAAACCATATAAATGGTACAAACAGCATGTTCTTACAGGGGCAATAGAAAATGAAATGCCTGAATACTACATTCAGAAAATCAAGGATTTTGAAGCCGTATCTGATACTGATTTAGAAAGACGAACTAGAGAATTGCTTATCTACAACTAAACACACCCATTTTTTACAGTCAAACTCACTGAGAAAGCAATTTATAATCCTCAATATTGCCAAAGGGAGGTATGAATCCCCCCTTTGGTAAAGCTGTGTATCTAATAACCATCACGGAATAAATTCCAGCTGGTACAGGTCTTCCTGGTTGATAAGATACGAAACTACTTCAGTGTTTCAGTCCCGCTAAATTCTCGGTCTAGTCGCATGGCATTAAGAACCATTTCATCTTCTTCGGTTGATTTGCCATCAACAAGTCTTGCCATTACTTCACCTACACCTGGCCCCAGCATAAATCCCTGACCACACATGCCCACTGCCACAAAATAGCCATCAGGGCCAGCCTGACCCAAAATAGGAGTTCCATCAGGAGTCTGAGGGTAACAACCCTTCCATGTTCTTCGCACTTTTATGTTACCAAGCCTGGGATACAAGTTAACCATTCTACTGGAAACTTGAGGCAAGAATGTGGAAGTTTCTTCTGTATCTGTTCCCAATAATGGTGGATCTGGTGTAATGCAAAAAACGATCTGACCGGTGCTGTACTGATAAAAATAGTAGTTCGCACTTCCAGCAATTTTACTTATATCAACAACCATTGGATTGAAAAAACGCTGAACTGGTTCTGTAATACCAGCTTCATGTTTGTCAGGATATACAGGCAGGTCTATACCAACCATATCTCCCACTTCTTTACCAAATGAACCTGCGCAGTTAATAACCTTTGAGGCTGTGTATTCACCTTTATCTGTAACAACGGTAAAATTTTCATTTTTCCTGATGGCGGTTACAGTTTCCCCGAAATGAAACTCAGCACCATGTTTTACAGCTTGCCTCTGAAATGCATAACAGCTTTCCATTGGGCTGGCACTGCCATCTTCCGGTGAGAAAGTTCCACCCAAAAGACCTTCCGCTTTTATTCCAGGTACCAATTCTCTGATCTGATCACTGTCACACCATTTGATGTTAAGGCCAGCTTTCTGCTGGGCAGGAATCATAGACTGAAGTGCTTTGGAAACCTCTTCAGTATATGCCACAAATGTATATCCACCCATGAACCAGCCAATATCATCACCAAATTTTTCTTTCCATGTTGAAAAGGTCTTTAATGAATGAAGGCTAAGAGCGACTTTGGCAGGATCACTGTGCGTGGCTCTGATTCCACCAATGGCACATTTGTTATTACCCTGGCCGGCGGAGTTGCCTGAATCAATTACAAGAGTTTTGATACCTCGTTCAGAAAGTGACATAGCTGTAGGAGTACCCACTGAACCGGCACCAATAATTATTACTTCATACATTATTCACTCTGCTTTCCGCAGAAAATACCCAGTCTGGTCTCTGCGAACAAAGGTCTATCTGTAAAATCTGTTATCTCATCCATGGATATTCCTTCATCTCTGATGATTCGTGGAATAAGAGTTTCACATGTTTTGCCGCCACAAGCACCAAAACCAGCTCTTGATCGAGACTTTAGCTCATTCATGTCTCTAACTCCTTGACGAAGCAAATCTCTGATTTCACCGGCGGTTACATGCTCGCACCTGCATACAATTGAATCATCAGAAACGGGAATTTCAATATTTATTTTCTCTGATTTTGTTACATCCGACTTCTGTACAATTATACCTGCAACTCTGTTTGCAATGTTATGTGGAACAGCCAGGTCAAGAAGTTTTGTAGAAGGGTAACCAGGTGCATTTTTTAAGGAAACAACAGTGGCTGTACCAATAATACACCCCTGCCATTCTGTCACATCTACAATCTGATCTTTTTTAACAACCTGATCTCCTAATTCCCAAGGAATAGTAACTATAGGAAAGTCTTTGTTCTTTCTGTAATCCACAAGAGTAATAGCCAGACCAGGGCATATTGCAACACATTTCCTGCAACCAATACATCCATCTTCATACTTTGGCAGACCCTTAACAGGATGACCAGAAGTGGTAATAAGACCTTTGGGGCAAACGGTCATACACGGATTACAGGGGATTTCCTGAAAACAGTGAATCACAGGGAAAACACCCTGTTTTTCAGCTATTTCAGAATAGTCTTCCACATTACCACCGGGGCTCTTCAAAACCTCTGCTTTATCCAACCAATCTGAGGGTATGTTTCCTGAACGATCTGTGAGTGAATCAGCAATTTTCCTACCGCATATTTTCCCACTGAACATGGCTGCACTAGCCTCTGCTATCTCTTCTGCATCTCCTGTTAGCATGGATGGTATTCCATACTTAACAGCTTTGTGATGAAACTCATTCACAGAACTAAGACCTACAGCAACCAAAAGAGTATCGACTTTGAAATTCCTTTCAGTACCGGGAATAGTATTGAAGTTCTGATCTACACCTGCTATTGTGACGCTTTCAAGATTTTCTTTTCCGTGTGCAGCAAGTACAGTATGTCTAGTATAAATGGGAATACCCATTCTTACGATTTTGTCTGCGTGTACTTTATAACCTCCACATTTATCCATAACCTCCGCCAAACCAACAACTGTCATGCCTGCCTGCAACGCATGATAAGCTCCAATAAGACCCACATTACCACCACCAAGAATAAATATTCTTTCAGAGCAGCGAATCTGATCGCGATTCACAAGAGTTTGAAAAGCCCCTGCTCCATAAACTCCCGGAATGGTGCATCCTGGAAAGGGAAGAGATTTCTCTCTTGCACCGGAGGCAACAAGAAGCTGTTTCGGTTTAACAATTTTGTACCCTTCAGGTTTTCTAATTCCCACAGTTCCATCACTGAAAACCGCAAGAACTATCGATTCCATCCAGATATTGATACTGGGAAATTCCTGCAATTCCTCTGCAAGTATCTCGGCGATTTTAGTGCCTCTGATACCAGCACGACAATCGGCTTCTGAGCCGAAGAACTTGTGTGTTTGAAGAACAAGTTTTCCACCCAGCCTATCCTTGTCATCAGCAAGAATAACACCAAGACCCGCTGCGCCAAGTTCTTTTGCAGCAGACATACCGGAAGGACCTGCTCCTATTATTAACACATCTGTTTCAATAGTTTCAGGAAGTTGAGCTAATGGTGGTTCCAAATCCTCTAGTTTAGGAAGCCCCTCCACAGAGCGAACAATCATTCCATCTTCAAGAGGCACTATACAGCTCTTAAGCGGAACACCATTTATTATAAGAGTGCATTGTGAGCACTGTCCGTTTGCACAAAAAATACCTAACGCAGCTCCATCTTTATCATGATGACCGAAAACATGCTCACCATTGGCAAATACTGCTGACGAAACCATCTCCCCTGTTCTGCCCACCATATCTCTTCCATTGAAAGTAAATTTAACCCAACTGTCTGGAAGAGGTGACAAAACTGGATGGCGATCTATTCTGCCTTTGTTTTCCAATTCTGCTCTCCTTTTATCGCTTATGCCATTTTCTTGCGTAACTAGCCCCGCCTTTTGTTGCTTTTACAAAACCCCTGCAATCCGGAAAGTTCACACAACGCCAAACCCTTAAGTGAGGGTATTCGTACCTCTCAGTATTACCTCCGCAAAGAGGACACCTGGGTGTATTAGGGCCTGTCACTTTTTTATCTACTTTTTGAAATTCCTCATTTAATCTTTTGTAATCATCTTGCCGAGATGGGCCACCAAATTCAGCGATTACTTTTTTTATCAAAAAGAAGCCACCGATAACAGCACCGATAACAGAAAAAAGTTTTAAATATTCCATAAGATAAACCTCATTTGTCTTCCCAGAAAGATACGCATTCAGGCCAGATTGATAATGCAATATACAAGCATTATTTAAGACCATGATTAAGGCGTTGACACAAGTACACCTATCACCGTAATATTCAATCTCCGAGAAAGAATGTGCAAACATATTTTAATTCATTGTTTTACCTATTAACGCGACGGAGATAAACATGAAAAATTATACTTCTGAAAAACTGAGAACAATTTCCATACTAGGACATGGTTCTGTGGGAAAAACCAGCTTCTGTGATGCTTTGCTTTTTGCAGGCGGAGGATGTGAAAGACTAGGAAGCGTGGATGAGGGAACAAGTGTGTTTGATTACACATCTGAAAGCAAGGAGAAAAGGCACAGCTTTGGTTCCTCAATAGCCACTCTGGATTGGAAAGATACTAAGCTAAACATCATTGATACTCCAGGCCTTGCAGATTTTCACGGTGAGACTATTGGTGCGATTTCTGCGTCTGATATGGCAATTCTTCTTTTAGATGGAAAAGATGGAGTTGAAGTAGGTAGCTTTAAAACTTGGAATTTTGCAAAAAAGGTAAATATCCCTGTTTTCATATATGTGAGTAGAGTCGACAGAGAAAACTCTAATTTTGACAGAGTTATTGAACAGGCCAGAGAAATGTTCAATAAACATGTTGTTCCAGTAGTCTTCCCTATAATGAACGGAGAAACATTTGCAGGTGTTGCAAATGCAATAACAGGCAAAGCCGTTGATGCTGCTGGTAAAGAAATTCCGTTACCTGAGAGTGTACAGGATCTGTGTGACGATTACAGAATGCAGTTGATTGAAGAGGCTGCTGAAGCCGATGAAAAACTTATGGATATATTCTTTGCCAATGATACTCTTACAGACGAAGAACTTAGAAAAGGCATAAAACTAGCTGTAAAAAACAGAAGTTTGTTCCCACTTTACTGCGGTACTTCCATTCCACCTGTTGGACAAAAATTTGTTCTTGATGCAATTGTTGAATATGCACCATCTCCTCTTGAAGCATCCCCTATTGCCACTCTTGACGGAGGCACGGTTCTTCCAGACCCAAAAGGTGGATTTGTAGCAAGAGCTTTCAGTACAAAACACGACAAACATGTTGGTGACATGGTTTATGTGAAGATTCTTCGGGGATCTGCTGACGGATCTCATGAGGCTATCAATATTGCAAGACACCAAACTGAACGACTGGGTAATTACTATTACATGCATGGTTCTTCAAGAGAAGATGCCAATAAAATGGTTGTTGGTGATGTTCTGGCGGTGGCCAAGCTTAAAGGCACTATCACAAACGATGTTCTATGTGACAAAAGCAATCAGGTCAAACTTGTTCCTATTTCATTCCCAAATCCAGTATACAGGGCTGCTATTACTGCCAAAAAGCGTGGTGACGAAGACAAAATGGGTGCTGGTCTGCATAAACTCGGAGCAATGGATCCCACATTCATCACAAGAAACGAATCGAATATCGGCCAGACCACAGTAAACGGCATGGGTGAGCTTCACCTTATGACCATGCTCGCTCGGCTTAAGGAAATGAGTGGTGTTGAGGCAGAGCTTTTTAAGCCTAAAATTGCCTATCAGGAAACCATTACAAAAAAAGCAAACGGTGCTTACAAGCATAAAAAACAGTCAGGTGGACGAGGTCAGTATGGCCATGTTCTCATGCGTATTGAACCAGCACCAAGAGGTGAAGGTTATACTTTTGCCAGTGAAGTTTCCGGTGGAAATGTTCCAACCAAATTCATTCCTGCTGTGGAAAAAGGTGTAATTGAGGCCATGCACAAAGGGCCACTTTCTGGCAGTGAAGTTATCGATGTAAAAGCTTTTATTACTGATGGCTCTGCACATGCTGTTGATTCTTCAGATATGGCTTTCAAACTTGCATCCAACAAGTGTTTCAAAAATCTAATGATGGAAGCTAATCCAATTCTTCTTGAGCCTATCATGTCCATAGAAATTACTGTACCAGAAGATTACATGGGCGATGTTATGGGTGACGTAAACTCCCGAAGAGGAAAAATACAGGGAATGGAAGCCCAAGGTGGTTTCCAGGTTATTAAAGCTGCTGTTCCTCAAGCAGAGCTTTATCAGTACACAAGTTCCCTTCGTTCTCTTACCCAGGCTCGTGGCAGCTTCACACAAGACTTCTCTCACTACGAAGCAACCCCACGTGAAGTACAGAAAAAGATCATGGAAGACTTTCAGAAGGATGAGGAATAAATAAATGAAAAAGTTCACTGCAATATTACTCTTACTAATCTTCTCTAATTTTGCAGTGGCTGGTACATTTGACTCTGGAGGAGGATCTTCATCCTCCTCCGAGGAAACAGATCTTACAATGATTATTCTAGCTGTGGTTGTCGTTGGTGTAGGTGCTCTTTTCATATCAGATATACTTGCAGATCAGGGCAATGATTCTCAAGATGCACTGACCGATTCGAATACAGAAGTGATTAATGAGGAAACCGGTATAAACTGGGATCAGCTAAATGAAAATGCAGACCTGGTGGAGTTACCTTTGGTTGCCACATCTGTTTTCCCAGGAGCAAACGGCAGAGACCTTGCAACCTATTTCAGCAATCTGATTGGTCAAGGAAACGAACTGTATTTTGATGTGTACTCTGCACCTGTATCATTTGGGCAAATGAGCCCGGAAGAAGCAGCTATCACCGGCTTTTCTTTCCTGAATTGCCAATGGTATTTGTCTCCTGCCCCTGAAGGTCTAGAACTGTATGTAAAAGATTCAGAAAATCCTGCATGGGTTTTCAGCACAACAGAATGGGATTCTACTGTTGTCCGTGAAGCTTCTGCCAGTTTTCTGGAGTTTGCAAAAATAGTTCAATAAAATCACTCTTAAGTGCATATATCCAGCAACATTTTCGCTTCTAAGTAAGTAAGAAATTCACTAGGCACAGTACTCTTTTTTGCGTATATATATACATGTTGTTTTGAGTCAAAATTCTCTTGAAAGGAGAAAATATGAAAATTGCTACTATTCTTGCGGTGATGATCTTTGCCCTGGGATTTGCAGGCGAATTCACTGTTAGTGTTCCATTCAATCCGTCTGATGTTGAAATCAATCGCATGGGTAACTATTCAATAGTTTCTATTCCTGGAATTCCTTCAATATCCACAATTGGAGCTCCTTCTCTTCCAGTAATTAACACCCCTATTTCTCTTCCAGCAGGAACAAAGGCCACTTCGATTGAAGTTGTTAGTGTTTCCTACACACCTCTTCGCAATAATATTACCGTTCTTCCTGCAACAAGTCCTGTACCACTTAGTCTTATGGACGAAACTCTCATGTCACTTCCCACTCCCGACATGAACATTTACAATTCTTCTGCTAACTACCCCTCATCCCCTGTTACATTTGAAGAATCTTCCATGCTCTTGGGTTTCCCTGTTGTTTATGTGAGTGTTTACCCAGTTCGCTGGAACCCTGCATCTAGAACAGTTGAGGTTCTAAGCAATCTGGAAATCAAGGTAACAACTGAAACAGCAACTGATAATTATACAGTAAGAACCCGCTCTGCACAGAGTGAAGCTCGCACCAGAACAATAGTTCAAAATGCTGTAATCAACCCTAACATGGTCCAGGCAAGCGGTGCTGCAATCGTGGCCAGCCGCGATCTTGTTTACGGTGAATATGTTGTAATTGCAACACCAGCCTACCTTAGCAAAGCTCAAGAATTCGCTGATTGGAAGACCCGTAAAGGCGTTCCAACCAGTGTTCACACCACAACATGGATCCAAACACAGTACTCTTGTGTTGATCTTCAGCAAGAGATTCGTGCATTTCTTACGGACTGCCGTGACGAAGGCGTTGAATATGTACTTATCTGGGGTGATGACAACATCATTGCCGGTCGTGATGCTAGAATTCACTATTCTTCATACACTGAATACCCACCAGTTGATCTTTACTGGTCAGACATTAATGATGTTACTCCAGGAAATGATCAGTGGAACTCAAATGGAAACAGTATATGGGGAGAACCTGCAGACAATGTAGATTACCATCCTGACCTGTTCACAGCACGAGCAAGTGTGAACTCTTCTGTGGAATCTGCCCGTTTCCTTGATAAAGTTCTAGCTTACGAACAGGTAACTTCTACCGATTATTTTGAAACTGCTCCTATTGAAATGCGTGTTGGATACTCAACCGAGTTGCTCTGGCCTGGGTGCTGGGGTTCCGCCGGTGCAGAAATAATCGCAAACGATGTTCCCTTAGCCACATGGGAACAGGAAAAGTGTTACAACTCTTCAGGTACAAATAGCGTTGCAATTACTACAGCAATGATTAATGCTGGACCTGCTCATGTTTACCATGCAAGTCATGGTAGCACTTCTAGTTTCTCACTTCCTGGTGGCTCTTATACCACCTCTAACTTCATGAATCTTCAGAACATTTCAAATGGTGGCTTACCAGCTATCTGGAACTCAATCAGCTGCCTTATTGGCCATCTTGATGGCGCCGAATGTATGGGCGACGCATGGATTGCCAGCCCTAACGGAGGCGGTTTTGGAGCCTTCAATGCAAGATACGGCTGGGGCAGTCCTTCCAACCCAGGTGGCGGAGCCAGTGAAATTCTGTGTCAGGCAATCTACGAGGAAAACTGGCAAGAAAATGCTATTACACTTGGCGAATCCCATGCAATGGGTCGCGATGAAATGAATCCAGGAAGTAATGAAGTTATGGATTGGTGTGTAAAAGAATACAACATGTTTGGCGAACCTGAGCTTCCATTATGGACTGCTGACGCCGCTGCCATGTCTGCTTCTTACCCATCAGAAATCAGTGGTACTACAACAATAACCGTTACTGTAACATCCGGTAGCTCTCCTGTTTCAGGTGCCAGAGTCTGCCTCTGGAAAGGCGACGACTGGTCAACAGCTGAAGTTTATGAAGTAGAAAATACCAATGGTTCTGGTATTGTTAACATTCCTGTGGTACCATCAACATCTGGTGATATGCTTGTGACTGTATGGGCTCACAACCACCTTAGCCACCTAGGAACCATCTCTGTAAATGGAACAGGCATAGCAGACCAGACACAGGGCGCTATGGCAGTAACAGCCATAAGCACCCCGTACCCTAACCCTGCTTCTTCAACTGCTGCTATCCCATTCTCACTGGCAAATGCCGGTACTGCTTCCATTCAGGTCTTTGACCTTACAGGACGCACAGTAGCTATACCTGCCAACGGTGAGTTTGCAGCTGGTCAGCACACGGTAAACTGGAACCTCACAGGTTCTAACGGAACTGATATTCCAAACGGTTTCTACAGCGTAGTTATCACCACTGGTGAAACTGTTATGACCGAAAGAATCATGGTTCTCAGATAAATATTTCTAAGTTACAGGGGGCACCAACCGGTGCCCCCTTTTAATATCACATCATAATCCTGTATACTCAGCTACATAACTCAGTAAAAATAATACTCTTCTAAATGGAGAAAAATGAAAACAAAAAGATTTCTAACAACAATGATAGCAGTACTTACTCTTCTCTTATCAACTTCCTGTGATGTACCAGAGCCAGCCTGAACCGGATGTAACAATTCAGAACGGTCTGTTCTGACTGAAACCTGTTAATCATAAGTGTACCAGCTTGAGTTAATTTGCCATT
>JAOZUR010000100.1 GCA_029938555.1 Candidatus Sabulitectum sp.
ACAATCCCAAATTCTGAAAAGATCCTCAGCCTTTCAGATGGCTCAGCAGCATTCATAGTAAAGGGAGATCGGGAGACTGTACTTGGTTATCGCCCACAGGTTGGCAGGAGCGGGAATGGCTTTGTTACTGTTCTTTATGTGCCGGAGGGTAATGCTGCTGATTCCCCGCAACTGATATCTCTTGTTGAAAAGGCAATCCGTAACACAGGTGTTGTAGCACGCATTGTAAGTGTTGATGACGGCTACAGCTCTACCCATGGGATTGGCTCTGTTCGTATGATTCCAGGAGTAGATGGTGTCAGTGCATCCGGCGCAAAGGGCAAAAGGATTATCTCAGCAGAAGACTGGGAAAGTGAGTTATACAAAGAAGCCAGGCGAAACCGTTCATCAGTTGAATCACTAATGTACACACTAAAATATGTGTACGGATTCGGCAACTTGCGGCGACGTGGAATTGATGCAGTGAGAATTGAGCTGCTTGAGAAAGCCATCGTACACAATCTTAGCAGACTGGCTGTACTCAAGAAAAGACGACAACGACAGTCTGCTTAAACAGCCTCGGCCAATACAACATCAGAGTCCCGAAAAGCTGGTGGGGAAGTTTGTCCATTTTGAGATATTTACCAGTTAATATCACTGAAATCCGTTAGGTTAGTAACAGAATCTATGAAACCTGAGCAGAATAAAATTGATTCAGGCAGATAGAGCTGTCAGAGTCGGAACTACGATACCCTTTTCGGATATGGTCTTACTAGGTGGTCCAATATTAAAATTCGAAACATGACTGAAGGGATTTTAGGTACTGTTGCTGAATGCCAGGCTGAATACTTACTCTTGTTGGGTATTTTTAATCTCGGTCTTGAAAATCGTCTATCCCATATTCGTTCATGATGGGCACAATGATTTCGAAGTACTCGCAAAGGAACCCACCATGAATCGAGAATCTGGTAAGGCATATCAAAAACTTCTTGAAGCCTCTTCTTAAAATCTGGTTCAGCTCCTTTGCACAAGTAAACAAGAGAACCAAAAGAAGCGATCTCAAGTGCCATCCATACAGGTAAATATTTTTCCTCTGAGTACTTTTTACGGTAGTGCACAATAAATTCTGAATCAGAATATTTAGCATCCTCGTGTATTTTTCGAATCTTATCTTGATGATTTTCAATTTTCATCTCAGGGAAATTCCAGTAATCCAAATACGAAAAAGGATTATTGTATGTTGTGGCATAGTAATCAATAAACTGAGCTCTTAAAGTGTTTTCAATAAGTTGAAGCGTTCGCAATACTAAAAGACGCAGAGCTCTATCGAAGCAGTAAATTCTAAGAATTAAGTCGAATGAAGGATTGTCTTTTAAAGTCTATTTGATTGTTTATAGTTTTTCCAGCACCCGCTGATGCGATAATAACTCACATACTTAAAAAACTCCGCTATCTCATCTTTTGAGTGGTGTTGAAGTCCTCTAGCAAGTATTCTTTCAGCTAATTCATCTCTGCTTAACGATTTTTTTGTGTATTTCATAAATAATATATTTTTTTCTATAAAAACAATGCCCGGCAATTGGCATGTAGAAGACGAATCTCAAACACTAGGCCCCGGGCATACGACAATCAGTTTATAAGCAACCTACAGTTATGTGTCAAGTAAGGCAAAATTCATTCACCTCTAAATACAAAAATAATTTCCTTTTCTCTACATTACTTCTATTGGGAATCTTTTGGAAATGAAGTATAATCAAGTAGGTTAGTCGCCTACAAAGGGTTAAGGGAGTTGAGTTTATAAGTCCCATTGTTTCCGTTGTCGTATGCCTTCAACGCCTTTTTGTACATATCCCTATGGGATATCCAACACTTCTAATCTATTAGAATAAAGAGCAATAGCAATCTGAGACTATGGAATAAGTTTATTCGGAGATAGATACCCCAGAATACTTACTTCTTCTCGACCTGCGGTTCAGGAGAACGGTGGGCGCATGAACCCACCGATTAGACTTTAAGAGTTAAAGCTTAAACTTCGCCTTAAAGTAGTATCCAGAAACAAATTAGAGAATTGTGTTTTGTAAGACCCATTTAAGGATCAAGTGGCCAAATGATTTCAGTATTTTAGCTTGAATTTTGTTGGGTTCTATTTAAAACATGGGTTCAATAAGTAGTAGATCAACTTGAATCTACCGGTTGAAGATATGCGAAGGAAAGAAGAGTTTATAAGAGATATTTATAAAATCGTCTTCTCTTCAGAAAAACTATATCTGTACAACCCGGTAATCGTTAGATTCATCCTCTGACGCTGGCAGTTTTGCAACATTACTTTCTATTGAATTATGTTAGACTTTAAAAATTGAAACAAGTAACAGTTAACTGACTCCAGATCAGTAGCATAAAAAGGAGAAATTCATGTCCATATCCAAGAACGGTATCATTCTCACAAACCTAAATGAATGGCAGGAACAAACAGGCCCGAAGAAAAGCACACACTGGACCGAGAATCGAGGTTCGGTAGAACTTGCAAAAGAATGGCTCAACACAGAGCAGGGTAAAGTACCTGCAGGAGTTTCATGGCTTCTTGAAAAGCATGAAACTTTTGGTCCTGTAATCAGCTGGAAAGGTGAGCCTGAGGTAAAACTGAATTTCGATACATTCGGGTCTCAACCCAAAACCACCGATCTTGTTATTGAAATCGTGGATTCACACGGCTCATTCTTAATCGGAGTGGAAGCAACCACAGATGAAGCATTCTCTGATTCAGTGAGTAAAACCCTCTGCAATGCACTGGAAAGAAAGATTAAAAGCCCAAATTCCAACGGAATAGAGCGAATTGAACAGCTTGTAGCTGGCCTTTTTGGAAGTCGCCTAAAGGGCGAGAGTTCCGTTGGCACTATTCGCTATCAGTTGATGACAACCTGTGCAGGTATTCTTTGTGAAGGTGAAAGAAGAGGAAATGACAGGGTTTTGATGCTGATACACGAATTTGTTGGTAAAGATACAAAAGCGGATAAAGTGGCACGGAACGCCGTTGATGTTGGGAAATTTCTGTCACGCCTTTCTCATGGCAAAGTGAATGGAATTAAATCTGGAGACATCGTTGGTCCTTTTAAAATACCTGGCGCTCCATTGATTTCCACTCCCATAGAACTGTATATAGGCAAACTGACAACAGACTTACGCAGAATAAGGAAACAGCCTTCCAAAACAAATCAGTAATTGAAGGAAAAATTGCTGAGCCGGTTCGAGGTCGTACCAGAGTAGCGTTCTAACTGGAAAGAATTATGGCCATTCCTATACTGATTGGGTAATAGAGGAGCTTGATTGTAAGAAATGAAAAAGACCTGGGCAAACTCTTCAAGGAACTCAGGGATACTACTGCATACATTTATAGGTCTTGGTGGCCCTGGGGATATCACTACCACCATTGCACTGTATGATGGAGAGAGACTCTTTCATCATGTGAATGGCACTAATCTTCATGATTTAGTTCATGACATTCAGCAGTACAAGGTTATCGTTTCTTACAATGGAAAGACTTTTGATATTCCCTTCATTGAGCGCTATTTCGGGATCAGCATTCCTCATGCTCATCTTGATCTAAGACTTATTCTGCACAGTCTCCGGCTTTCCAGAGGCTTTAAGTCTTGTGAGTAGCAACTGGAAATCAGGCGCACCTCCTATGGCTGATGTGGACGGCTTCTTTGCCATTCTACTCTGGCAGGAGTACAAGAACAGACAAAACCGCAAGGCACTTGAAACACTGTTGTCATACAACATTCAAGATGCTGTGAATCTTGAATACCTCTAACACTGAATATGCTTGAACCATACAAATTACTGAAGAATCCCTTCCCAATAGATTCAGCGACTGTTAATCGGATCAAAAAACACAACAGTGGTTTTTACAGGGGATGGAGATAACAAATTGACAATTCTTTGCTTGTTGTTTATTTTAGTTATGGCTCTAGAATGAAATAACCAGCTCTACAATTCAACGATTGAAATAAGAAGATGAAAAGAAAACTACAGGGGTATTACGTTACTGCAACTACAGTGGGTGAAAAAGTACAGGCATTTGTGCCAGCACCGCTTCCGCCTTTTCCTGCCCTAGAATGGTCCGACCAGTTACAAGAAAAATTTAACAGGGCGTTGCTGGCCCTGGGTCGATTGGACAGTGTGTCAGTTCTTCTGCCGGAGACATCTCTCTTCTTATACATGTATGTCCGCAAGGAGGCTGTTCTTTCTTCTATGATCGAGGGTACACAGTCTTCATTATCAGATCTTCTTCTTCATGAGTTAGAGCATCAACCGGGAGTTCCTCTGGATGATGTTACGGAAGTAAGCAACTATGTAGCTGCTCTCAACTACGGTGTTGATAGAATTAATCAGGGTTTTCCTCTCTCGCTGAGGTTACTCAAAGAAATCCACAGCGTACTGATGTTTGGTGGAAGGGGCAGGAACTGTGACCCAGGGCAATTCCGCAGAACGCAGAACTGGATTGGTGGCACCCAGCCTGGTACTGCTACTTTTGTACCCCCGCCACCAGAGCTTCTGCAGGAGTGTATTGGTAAGCTTGAACTGTTTCTTCATCACACCACACCGGCCCTGGTTAAAGCTGCTCTTGCACATGTTCAATTTGAAACCATACATCCATTCCTTGATGGTAACGGGCGTCTGGGGCGGTTGATCATAACATTAATCCTTTGCTCAGAGAAAGTACTGAAAGAGCCATTGCTTTACCTCAGCCTCTATTTCAAAACTCATCGCAGGAGGTATTACGAGCTTCTCAATCAGGTTCGCCTGACCGGTGATTGGGAACTATGGCTGGAATTCTTTGCAGACGCAGTAACAGCAACTGCCACTCAGGCTGTTGATACTGCTCAGAAGTTGATGAAATGTTCATCGGTGGATGGTGATAGAATCAATAAACTTAAAAGAATCTCCGGATCAACCAGTTTGATCCATAGAGCAATTCTGGAACGCCCCATGACCACTCCAAAGTGGATTCAGGAAAAGACTCAACTTTCTCAAGCAACGGTTAACTCATGCTTGAGCAAACTTCAGACTATGGGTATTCTTGAAGAAGTCACAGGACAGAGACGAAACCGGATCTACTCATATACAGAGTACATCAAGATAATGAACCTAGGCACAGAGTTACCAGAGTACTAGTGCACTATACAGCTTAAACTTTCGCATCCTGCTGGCTCTCCAGAGCCCCAGTGGCGTTACTAGTTCAATTGCATAACGGTGCTATGCGCATAAACCAGTGCCTTACTGGAGCCCAGGATCAGACCTCCTGT
>JAOZUR010000014.1 GCA_029938555.1 Candidatus Sabulitectum sp.
TTTACTTGATTTCTTTTAGTGGTGGTTGTGAAAAGAAAAGGAATTATTCATGAAACATGAACCGTGGGAATTGGTGATGCGGGCGCAGGTGATACTGCGTCAGGCTAGTAAGAGTTGTGTTTGTAACACAGGGATGATGGCTGATCTTAATAAGATTACTGATGAGTTGGAATTGGCCTTGAGTGGGGATGAGCCCACAGCTGGGGAAGTCTTGCGGATACTTGGGCATGAGTTGAAGTCACCGGTGGCAGCTATTGTTAGTTTACTGCATGCTGTTGAGATAGGGTATGTGAAGAACCCAGAGAATTCCTTAAGAATGATAGGCAGAGCCCGTAAGAGGGCAGAGGAACTGGTTCCACTGGTTACTGATATTATGGTGCTGGGTAATCTAACTGGTGCAGACCCGTCTGAGCTTGATGAAAAGGTTAGCATGTTTGAAGTGTGCAGAAGTGTACATGAGTTAATGGAATTGATGTTTATGGAGAAGGGCATTTGTTTTAAGTTCTTCTATCCAGAGGATGAAACCATTCTTCCTGTTCAAGGTAAAGAGACCTTTCTTCGAAGGGTTATTCAGAACCTCTGTGTTAACGCTTTTAAGTACAATAGAAGCGGAGGATGTATTTATCTTAGAGTATTCCAGGATGAATCTTCTGTGGTTGTGGAAGTCGAAGATACAGGTATGGGTATACCGACTCAGGATTTACCCCATGTCTTTGATTTTCTTTTCAGGGGTAAACAAGCAAAGCGTAACCCTGACGGAGGGCTTGGTTTGGGATTATCAATGGTTAAGCAGATCGTTCAGGTTCATGGAGGAACTATTGCAGCTGAAAGTGAAGAGGAGAAGGGAACAAAAATGACTGTTCGTCTTCCAATCTGTACAGGTTGTAAGTGAGTAAACTACTCACGAAATCATCTTCAACGGCTGCTTGAATCAAGATCGCTTAAGCTTATGCTCCAGGTATAACCTTCATCTGCCACAATAATGCTGTATCTGGAGTAGGTATCACCATCTTGGTCTTCAATGTAGATATCGTAAGTACCTGATTGAACATAAGCAGTGTAGGTATCACCAGGATATAGGGTTGCATCTTCAATATGGTTGTTGCCCCATTCTTCATCAACTGAAGATGATATCCAGATTCCATAAATATCCCAGTCGCCTAGGTCGTTGGTTATTACTATTGGTATCTGACCGGCATACTCGATATCTGTATCAGAAGATGACATGGCATCCATGTGGTCCAGGTTAACCGTCCAGTTGAAACCATCAACACCAACTCGAATATCGTTGAGTGTGTATGTATCGCCATCTTCGTCAGTTACTTGTAAATCGTATGATCCAGGCCGAACAAGAACCTCTGCTGTTTTACCTGGCTCAAGTATATCTGTGCCAGGAAGATGATTTGCCCCCCATACATGGTCTGAATTTCTGCTTATGTAAACACAATTGATGTTGTAGTGTTCCAAGCCGTTGGTAACAGAAAGAGCAACCTTTTCAGTACAGCCACTGGAAAGCAGAACTGCGATTGATACTAGAATACAGTAAGTTTTTATTTTCATGTAAGATTAATACCTCCTTTATGGTAGTACCACTGAAGCTGAACAGTTATTCCAGAGTATTTTGCATGGTGTTTTTTAGTCAATATCTGTAGGAATAACTTCCCAATGAAGATCTTCAGTATCCACTTCTCTGTCCCAGATCGTGTATGTGCTTCCTTCGTCATCCACCACTTGTACATCATAAGTGTCAGGAAGAACTGTGATATCAAGGGATTCACCGGGAAGAAGGATTTTCCACTCAGGCAAGGAATTAATACCCCATTCATCTTCTTCACTGCTGCTAACATAAATGTATTCAATATTGTTGTTGTCAAGATCATTGGTGATTATGATTTTTGCAGGATCATAACAACCAACTGTTAAAACAATCATCAGCAAAGCAGTTACAATTACTAGTTTTGTCATTTCAACTCCTTGGTATTGGCGATGCAAATTACAATTAAGTTTCCCAGACTAGTAACCTAAAAATATGGGAATACTTGGGAAAAGTAAATACTGTAAAACAGGGAGCATTTCTGCTCCCTGTTTTGCATGTAACAAAATTAGACTGCAACAGATATAATTGAACCGTTTTAGTCGTCCATATCGGAAAGTTCAATTTCCCAGTAGTAGCCGTCTTCATCAACATCAACACCCCAGAGTGTGTATGTATCACCATCTACATCTTCAACTTTTAAATCATATGAGTAACCAGCTGGAACGTAGAATGTTAATTCTTCGCCTGGCTCAAGAATTTCAGAACCAAGACGATCCTCGCCCCATGGTTCATTACTCAGGTCACCATAAGCATATAAGATGCTCCAGTCGCCAAGTCCGTTGTAGAAGGTAATTGGAGCGCCGTTTTCGGGAACATTATCTCTTTCAGAGTTGTCCATGTCAGAAAGTTCAACATCCCAGACAAAACCGTCTGCGCCTACATAAACATCCCAAAGAACATATTCATCGTCTTCGTCATCAATAACTTTGATGTCGTAGTCACCAGCAGGTACATTGAATGTGAATGATTCATCAGCAGAAATTATTTCAGAACCAAAGCGATCCTCGCCCCAATCGCCATCTTCAGTAGAACTTGCGTAGCAATAGAAGAGGTCCCAGCTACCAAGTTCGTTATTAATAGTGATTGTTGCATCACCAAAATCATTTATTGCGGAGTTGTCCATGTCGTCAAGCACAACATCCCAAACAAAACCATCTGCGCCAACGCTTACATCACGAAGGATGTACTCGTCATCGTCTACATCAATAACCTTGATGTCATAAGTACCGATTGGTACATCAAAAGAGAATGAATCGCCATCTTCAATTATTTCAGAACCAAAGCGATCCTCGCCCCATTCGCCATCTTCAGCAGAACTTGCATAACAATACCATAGGTCCCATCCACCAAGCTCATTGTTGATGGTAATAGTCCCGTTTCTTACAACTTCTTCTTCAATTACTGGTTCATTTGCATCTTCAACTGGAGCTTCGCCACCACCACAGGCAAGAAAAAGCACTGGTAACACTAATAAAGCTAAAACTAGACTAGCTTTTTTCATAATCCCCCCATTTTGATTTAATTTTCATTCAGGCCACCTTAACGAACAAGCAAAAATACGAAAACACAAAGGCGGAGTAAAGTCCGTTAGAAATAGGCGTGAGTTAGAACCCCTGTTCTCTTATCGATTCTTCGGAAAATCAGTCTATTCCATCCAGATCAATTACCCAGTTAAAGCCTTCCGCAGGAATTTCAACAAGGTAGAGCGTGTAGCTATCGCCGTCTTCATCAATAACTTTGAGATCATATGTGCCTGGGGATACATTCACAGTGAATTCATCACCGGGAACCATGATTTCAGTTATGAGGTTTTCTCCCCATGGATCACTTGAAGGGTCAACATAGACTTCTTCAATATTCCAAGCACCAAGGTCGTTGGTGATTTTAACTGGCGCCTGGGCACCGCAACCAGTGAAAAGAGTTGCAATAAGTGCCAGTGTGAGCAGTGCGATAATCTTTTTCATTTCTTCCTCCCATTTGAAAAAGCAGAATCAACTTTTGAATCCGCTGGAGTTTCCCGTTAGCATTGACAAAATCAGAAATAATTATTTCTATCGAGTTTTTGTCTTACAGGTATACTCGTACACAAAGATAAGGAAGAGTTTTGTTCAGGTAAAGTGATGCGTTTTTGCTTAGGGAATGTATCGATCCAGATGACTCATTCTTACATTTATAGTATGTGGCTCGTTTTCTATTGTAATATTAGTAAAGGTATATGTATCTCCGTCTTCATCTTCTACCATGATATCGTATGAGCCTGGCTCTAGGGGGATTGAAAATTGTTCTTTAACTTCGATGGCTGAAGAACCTAGGTTATTGGTACTCCAATTGGAGTCAGTAGAATTTCTGTGATACACACCTGCAATTATCCAGCTTCCCAGGGCATTTGTAACAATCAGTCCAGGTGAAGTTGATGTTAGATTGTCCTGCTGGTTTCGCAGGAAATCTCTGGTTACTTCCCAGCAATAGTTTATTTGGTTGGACGATATATCCACTGAAGCACATGTATACTCATCAGCTGAGTCATCTTCTGCCAATAGGAAATAACTCCCTGGCGGCACTCTTACATTTAAAGTTTTGGTTGGAAACAAAATAAACGATCCCAGCATGTCATCTGCGTTTTCAGTGCTTTCGTCTGAGTTATAGATATTTATCCAGTAAATATCTCTTGAAACCAGAGAATTAGTTATTTTGATAGTTCCGGTGCCTGAACCGGCCCAGTATTCTCCTCCAGATTCTATTGTTTGTTCAAATAGTGATCGGTTTTCCATGGTTAGTTGAACCAGAGGTTTTTCTGTAGAGTCTGTAGTTATAAATTCAGATAGGTACAAACCTCCTTCTGTGTCAACTGCTCGTATGGAAGTTGTATTTTTCGGTATTGATAACTCGACCATTCCAGCAGGTTCAAGATTGTTGTTAAGAAAGTCAACAGTATCAGTATTGAGGTAGATACTTTCTATTGTTATGTCTGGCAGGCAGTTCTCAACTTGAATTAGAATAATATCAGGTGAGTTGAATTTCAGAAAAAGAGTGATTGCTGATGATACAATTATCAGGGAGATGAAAAGAACGGTTTTACGGCTCATCACGATCCTGAATTGTTAATTCCCAAAGAATCCCCTGGTCTGTTAGTTCAACTTGCCAGAGAGTGTAGTTATTACCATCAGAATCTATTACACGGATGTCATAAATACCTGCATCTAACCAGATTCCCATTTCTGCTGCAGTTCCTAAAATGCTTGAACTAAGCCAGTCGTCTCCCCAAGAGTCACTGTTGCTGGAAGAGCAATAGACATGCCAGATTGAAAGCTGTTCAAGGCTATTTTTTAGACTGAATTCACAATCTCCAGTACCAGCTGAAATGTAAGTAGGGGATATGGCTACAGAATTCTGAGGGTCTGTAGCAGGCAGCCCTGCAAAGGCCTCTGAAAGAAAAACATTCAATACTGGAACCAAATTCAGTTTCCATTGATTATTTTCATTAACAAACTCGTAAGACTGAACCTGATCGCCTTGCCCAGATAACAAAATGGCAATTTCATTTCTAAAGTCGACTGAGATTATTGTTTCAGAAAATTGAAGCAGATTTGTTTCGGATAAAAGGGATATTAGTAATTTTTCCCCTTTATTGTCAAAAGGTACTCCTGCCTGAGTATAAACTTCTGCAACAGTGTCAAGAAGTTGTAATGATTCTATAGAAAGACCACTGGACAGATTTTGCCAGTTCTCGCTATTTATATTTGTCATAAGGTCGTTGTAGCTGTTCACAATTTCTTTCTGTTGGTTGCTCCAACCTAGGCATGCTACCATCAATAAAAAAGCAGAAAAAAACAATTGTTTCTTTTTCACGGAAAACTCCTTTCCCAGTTTGTTTCACCTAAACTCTACCCATTTATTGTCAGTCAGTCAACATCACCTGTTTGAGAGAATAAATATAGATTATTATAGGTTTTAATTGTAAAGTAACCGGAGGAAATTATGCAAGGTGTTTCATTTCCCAGAATGGTTGAACTGGATGCAGTTACAGGGCTTCCCCCTAGGAAGATGTTAGATAAGGATCTTCCTGTATTGTTAAGAGCGATGGGGCCCCCTGGTTTGCCTATGTGTGCTATTATGATTGATATTGATCATTTTAAAAGGTTCAATGATAAATACGGACATAAAATAGGGGATCTTGTTCTTCGGCATGTATCATCAATTATCAGGAAGTCAGTAAAATTTCGTGGAGAGGCTTACAGGTATGGCGGTGAAGAAATTACCGTGCTTTTGCTTAATACAACCGGGGCTGAAGGGCTAGTGACCGCTCAAAGAATATGTTCAGCTGTTGGTAACTCAGAGATTGTTGCCATGGTGAAAGGCAAAGAAGAGCTTCTTAATGTTCGAATTTCTCTAGGAGTAGCATCCACAGATACAGTAGCAGGCTCAGAGGTACTTGTTTGTGCGGATCAGTCAGTGTATAAGGCCAAATCTTTTGGAAGGAATCAGGCTGTTCTTTTCAAAAAAAATGCAGGTCGTTTTTATGCTACCACAACAATTGATGTTCATTTCCCAGGCACTACATCTATCATTGGTGGCACCTATATTTTACTTAAAAAATGGTTTAGTCGTGGTGATATTTCTGAAATTGAAGCAAGAGTAATAAAAGATCCGAATAATGATACTGCTGATTTTGCTGAAGCTCCAGTTCCATTTTTTGGGGTTGTTGAGGCGGAAATTCGCGGAAAAGTAAGTGCAATTGAACGACATAAAGGTCATACCTATTTCAAATTCGAGGTAAAAAGCGAAATTATAGATTTGATGTTTAAATATATCCAGGATGCAAATAATGCCAATAATTAATTGTTTAAATCTATGGACTGGTATTGGTGAGGTTCTTTCAGATGTTTCAGTTGATATTGATGACTCTGGTATAATTACTTCTATCAGTAAATGTAAAACACAAGTTTATGATTATTCTTTTTGTATGCCATCTTTTGTTGATGCACATGTGCATTATGGGTGGATGATAGTAAAGCAATCTTCTCTTGATCTTTCTCATATAAAATCGTCGAATGAATTTCTTGAATTTATTGAATCAGCGATTTCTTCCAGTAAACATTCGCTTCTTAGAGGCGAATCGTACGATGAAAGTGAATGGATAACAGCAGATTTGCCAACACTAGAACAGCTTGATTCTGTAACAGGAAGTACACCTGTATTTTTTCGTAGGGTATGCGGTCATGCTGCATTTGTTAACTCGGCCATGTTGCGACTTTTTGATTCAGATATACCTGGTGTAAACAGGGTTACAGGTGTATTGAAGGAAGGAATTGTACTTAATTTTGAAAGCTTTTTTCCATTGCCTCATGGTGTATTGCAAGACGCTGGAAAGCGTGTTGAATTCGAAGTTTTTAGTAGGGGTGTAACTGCGGTTTATACTTTTGAAACAGAAGATACAGCTCAAATGGTCATCGATTCCAATCCAGAAGTAAACATAAAAACATCAAAAATTCCTGTTTCTGTAGGGAATTCATGTGATTTTTTGTCAAAAACTGTAAAATTGTTTTTAGACGGATCAATTGGCGCAGGAACTGCAGCGCTTTCAGAAAAGTATTCTGATGGTTCCAGAGCTCCTCTTTTTTATTCAGATGCAGAGTTGTTTTCTATTCTCTTGGAATATGGAAGTGCAGGTTCATCTGTTGCTGTACATGCAATCGGATCCCGGGCTCTTCAGCAGATTGACAGGGTTTCCAATCAGGTTTTCAATAAATTGGGTTTTGGGTTCCCTGTTCGAATTGAGCATGCGGAAGACTTGATTAAAACTTTGCCTGGTAAATGGAATTCAGAGTATCATGAATTTTGTATGCAACCAAATTTTGTAGAAAGATGGCAACGAGCTGGTGGAATGTATGAAAAACTAATTTCACTTGATCAAGCCAAAAAACTAAATCCTTTTAAAAGTGTTCTAAAAGCAGGTTTTAAATTGGGATTCGGAAGTGACTGCATGCCTTTTGATCCTCTTTACGGTTTAATGGGCGCGGTGAATCATCCTACTGCTGCTGAATCTTTATCAATGAACGAAGCACTTTCAGCTTACACTTTAGGGGCGGCTTCAGTTGCAGGATTTGATGAACTGGCTAGACCACTTGATGTTGGACGACTGGCTGATATGGTTTTTCTTTCTGGAAATCCATTTGAAGGTCTTGAAGGGATTCGTGTTGATGCAACAATGAAAAAAGGCAAGATTGTATTTGCAAAAAATAGCAGTGTTATCAAATAATAATTTAATTGGTTGATAATGTTGATGGAGTATTTTAAGACTTTGTATTTTTTGATTATTACTTTTATGAATTTTGTTATGGTTAGGAAGGGAATTTAATGGGTATTAAAGATTGGACAAACCCGTATCAAGTTGCGGAAGAATTGATAAAAAAGGCTCTTCTTGAGGATGCTGCACTTGAAGATGCCGCATCGGAAGCTCTTGATGTGTCTGGTAATGTTTTTGTTAAATGTCATGTTAGAACACGGGAAGATATTGTGGTTGCAGGTATCAATTTGTCTGCTATTGTTTTTTCTCTTTTGCCAGGTGAGGTTAAGGTTGAGGTTCTTGTTTCTGAAGGACAAAAAACCAAGGCAGGTACTATTATTGCAACTTTGTGCGGACCAGCTGGTTATGTTTTGTCAGGCGAAAGAGTATTCTTAAATATTCTTGGTCGATTATGTGGTATAGCAACCATGACTTCAGAGTTTGTAAATTTGTGTGCAGAAACAGGTGTAGAAATACTTGATACACGAAAAACAACTCCTGGAATGAGAGCTCTGGAAAAGTATGCAGTAAGAATGGGGGGCGGGGTTAACCACCGGTTTTCTCTTGCTGATATGGCCATGCTTAAGGATAATCATCTGGCAGCAATTGGAGGTGTGTCCAATCTAAAGCAGGTGATTTTAAGACTACGGGAAAAAAACATTCCAATTGAAGTAGAAGTGGATTCAATAGACCAGTTGAGGTTTGTTTTGCCACTTATGCCTGATAGAATTCTTCTTGACAATATGTCTTTATCAGACTTGCAGGAAGCAGTTTCCTTAACAGGGGATTTAGATATTTATCTTGAAGCATCAGGTGGTATTAATCTATTTACCGTTAAGGCTGTTGCTGAAACAGGAGTGGATGGAATTTCAGTAGGTATGCTTACTCATTCTGTAAAATCATCTGATATAGGTCTGGACTGGTTTTACGATTTTGATCAGGAGTTTTAATGAAAAGACTTGCAATAGATGTTGGAAATACAAAAACAGCACTTGCTATTTTTGAAGGAAAAACTCTTCTTGGGCAGTGGCGAATTAGAACCCAAAGATGGACTGCTGATGAACTTCGTGTTCTTTTTGAAGCACTATTAAGAAGCGAGGGTTTTGAATCGCCAGACGATGTTGCGTTTGCATGTGTTGTACCCCAGGTGCGGCACACAATAGTAAATATGTGTGAAAAGTGGTTAGGTTTTTTCCCAGTGAATGTATCATTCGAAAGTGCAGGAATTGAAGTTGGTTACAAGTATCCACATGAGATAGGTCCCGATAGACTGGCAAATGTTGTAGCTGCTGTAATGTGTGGCACTCTGCCTGCTATTGTAGCGGATTTTGGAACAGCTACTACTTATGATGTTATTGATTCTCAGGGGAGGTATCTTGGTGGAGCTATTAGCCCTGGAGTTGGTACTTCAGCTGGAGAATTATTTAAAAAGGCTGAAAGATTGAATCCCATTGATTTATCATTTCCAGAGAATGTAATTGGAAAAACAACAGCTGATGCTATCAGATCTGGTGTTCTTTTCGGTGCAGTTGGTGCAGCCGATTCCATTATTGATTTGATTACAGATGAACTGGGTGCTGCTCCCAAACTATGGGCAACTGGTGGTTGGGGAAAAGCTCTTGGGTCAAAAAGTAGACATATTTTTACAATATCTCCAGAATTCACTTTGCTTGGAATTAACGAGATAGGCCGAAAAAACAGAAAGGAAAGTGTTTGATGGCTGATATTCTTCTTGGAATAACAGGTGGGGCTGCTGCTTTCAAAGCAGTTACCCTTGTTTCAATTTTAAGAAAATCCGGGCATACTGTAAATACTATTTTAACCGGCGCAGCCACTGAATTTATCACAACTACACAGATATCCGCTGTATCTGGAATGCCTTGTTATACAGACTTATTTAGCAAAGAATCAACTGCTTTTATTCCTCATATCTCCCTTACTGATAATATTGACTTGATGGTTATCGCACCATCTACAGCTCATTTTATTGCAAGAGCTGCTTTGGGTTTTGGGGATGATTTGCTTACTGCAGCTTTTCTTGCTTGTGACTCACCTGTGGTGATAGCGCCTGCCATGAACACTCGAATGTGGAATAATCCTGCTGTCCAAAGTAATGTCAATATTCTATCCTCAAGAGGTATCAATTTTGCTGGACCAGTTTCAGGGCAATTAGCCTGTGGAACCACCGGATTCGGTAGATTTATGGAAGCTGCTGATATTGCAGACATTTGTTTTGAAATACTAAAAAATGGAGAAGTGGAATGAAACCAGTACCAACACTTGAATGGTTAGATGATAGAATTCTATTACTGGATCAACGACTTCTTCCTGCCGAGGAAGTGTATTTTGAGTGTAAATCTATTCAAGAGCTTGCTCATGCGATAAAAACACTTGCTGTGCGCGGGGCACCAGCAATTGGAATCGCTGCTGCGTATGGTGCAGTAATTGCTGCACTGGAGACAGCTGAAAGTGATTCTTTTATCAACCAGTGTTGTGGTAAATTGGATATACTTGCAGCAACCAGACCTACTGCAGTTAATCTGTTCCACTGTCTTGATATACAAAGATCTATATTGCAGTCATCTCCATCTAGAACTGTAGCTATAACTCGTTTGCTGGAAAGTGCCCACAAATTGTATGAAGAGGATCTAGAGGCAAGCAGAATAATGGGTAGACTTGGGGCTGACTTACTTCCAGAAAATTGCACTATTCTCACCCATTGCAATGCTGGAGGGCTTGCAACTGCAGGACTTGGTACAGCTCTTTCTGTGATTTATGAAGCACATTCCCGTGGGATTCTTGCTGAGGTTTATGCAGATGAAACTAGACCGCTTCTTCAAGGGGCTAGGCTCACTGCATGGGAGCTTCACAAAGCTGGTATTCCAGTAAAGGTGCTTCCAGATTCAGCAGCAGCTTCCCTTCTTCAAACAGGTGTTATTGACGCTGTGATAACAGGTGCTGACCGAATTGCTTTGAATGGTGATTCTGCAAACAAGATCGGAACTTACTCTCTTGCCCTTGCGGCTCACGAAGCAAGAGTTCCTTTTTATATTGTTGCTCCTGTTTCGACTTTTGATCTTAAGTCACCGGACGGTTCTTGTATTGAAATTGAGGAGAGGGGTAGGGAAGAACTTGCAGTTTTGGGAAATCTGAAGATTATACCAGATGGTGTTTCTGTGTATAATCCGGCTTTTGATGTTACCCCTGTGAAATTTATTACTTCAATTATCTGTGAAATGGGAGTTATTTCATCACCAAGTGATATTGATTGGTGAGGTTGACATAGATAGCTTTATGCAATACTATTTGAATAATGATTTATCAGCTTGACTATTCAGATATTTTTTAATCTGAGTACCTGCTTTAATGTTTTTGTTTGATTTACTGGAGGAATTTATATGGGAAGAACCATAGGAATTGATCTTGGAACCACAAACTCTTGCATCGCATTCAGTGATGGTGGGCATCCTACTGTTATTCAATCCAAGAGCGGTTCAAGGGTCATGCCTTCTGTAGTAGCTTTCTCTGCTAAGGGAGAAAGACTTGTAGGGTTGGTAGCTAAAAGACAGGCTATCACAAACCCCAAAAATACAGTTAACAGTATTAAGCGTCTTATGGGTAGGCGTTATTCCGAGGTTGTTGATTATCTGAACGCTGTTTCTTATGAAATAGTTGAAAATACAAATGGTGATGCTGCAGTTCGGATTATGGATCGTATTTATACACCACCAGAGATTTCAGCTATTATTTTACAACAACTCAAAATCACAGCGGAAGAGTTTCTCGGAGAAGAAGTTACAGATGCAGTAATTACAGTTCCTGCCTATTTCAATGAAATTCAGAGGCAGGCTACAAAAGCCGCCGGTAAAATTGCAGGTTTTAATGTAAAAAGAGTCTTGAATGAGCCAACAGCGGCAGCATTGGCATTTTTAGAACCAGAAGGTGTTAAAAAACTTGTTGTTTATGATTTTGGTGGTGGAACTTTTGATGTAAGTGTTCTTAAAGTTATCGAGGGTGTATTTGAGGTTAAAGCTACTCTTGGCGATACTACACTTGGTGGGGATGACCTTGATACAAAACTTGTTAACTGGATAATGGAAGAGTTTAAAACTGAAACAGGTATAGATCTAACTCGTGATAATATTGCTCCACAACGGGTAAGAGAAGCTGCAGAACGAGCAAAGTGTGAGTTATCCATGACCCAGGAAACAGATATAAATCTACCATTTATTGCCACTGGTGATTCAGGTCCTGTTCATCTTGAAATTACCATAACAAGAACTCTTTTTGAAGAATTAGCCGGTGAATTGATCAAAAAAACAATTCCTCTTTGTAAAGATGCTCTCGAAGATGCAGGTATGCAAATTGAAGAAGTTGATCATGTGGTTCTTGTTGGTGGTTCCACTAGAATTCCACTTGTACAGAAGCTTGTGGGAGACTTCTTTGGAAAAAAACCTGCTCAATCAGTTAACCCGGATGAGGTCGTAGCACTTGGAGCTGCTATTGAAAGTTCTGTTCTTACCGGTCAGAGGAAGGATCTTGTTCTTATTGATGTGACTCCTTTGAGTCTTGGGGTCGAGACCCTTGGAGGTGTTTTAGCCCCTATTATTCCAAGAAATAGCCCGATTCCCATGCGAAATAGTCGTGTATTTACCACTGCCAGTGATAATCAATCTGTTGTTGGCGTGCATGTTGCCCAAGGTGAAAGAGAAATCATAGACGGCAATAGAAGTCTCGGTACATTTGAATTGCGTGGAATCGCACCAGCTAAGCGCGGAGAGCCCCGAATTGAGGTTGTTTTCGAAATAGATGCTAATGGTATTCTTAATGTTTCTGCAACAGATACATCAACAGGGCAGAAGCAGAGTATTAAGGTTAATCCCAGTGGTGGTCTTAGTGGTACTGATATTGATAGATTGCGTAAAGAGGCTTCTGCAAATGCCGAAGCTGATAAAATAAAGTTGAAGTTTGTTGGTTTAAAAAATGAGGCAGATGAAGTTATTTATAGAGCCTCAAAATCTCTCAAGATTGCTAGAGAAGAGCTTGATAAAGAGTCATGGGAGCAATTTGAAGTTGAGATTAAGAATCTTAAACTACTGCGCGATGGAGATGATTCATTGGCTTTAGAAAAGGGTATTTCTGAAGTAAGGAAGCAGAATGAATCAGTTTCTAAATTGATTGAAATGTTTGATACCGCCGAGGAAAGCGCCACATCAGAGTTCTTAGATTCTATTTCGAAATCTGAAGGCGAATAGATATAAGCATTAGAGCAGTTGGTTTTGGCAAAAATGGTAGTTTTGTTATTTTGTGCGTTACCTTATTATATTTTGCCCTATGAATCCATACGAAGTATTAGGCGTGGATCGAAGCGCGTCCGCCGAAGAGATAAAAAAAGCCTATCGCACAGCAGCGATGAAGAATCATCCGGATCGTAACCCCGGTGATCACAAGGCTGAAGAGCGCTTCAAAAAGGTTGCACGAGCTTATGAGGTATTAAGTGACCCTTCCAGAAGGGATGCTTATGACCGTTACGGTACCACTGATGATCCTGGTTCAGCTCAGGGTATGGGTGGAATGCATGATATATTTAGTGGTTTTGGACTGGATGATGCTATGCGTGCCTTCATGGAGAACTTTGGTTTTTCTTCAGGGGGATCTGGTTCAAGGGTAGTTCAGGGTGATGATGTTACAGTAAGGGTTAATCTTGATCTCGAGGAGGTAGCACTCGGGGGTCGTAGGGAAATAGAGGTTGAGAGAAATATTTCCTGCGGTGAATGCTCTGGAACTGGTGCAGATAAGGCATCGGGAACAGAGAGTTGCAGAAATTGTAATGGTATGGGTAAAGTTTCTTCTGTTAGAAATACTTTGCTTGGCAGTTTTCGGACTGTTGATCAATGCCATGTTTGTAATGGTAGAGGATCTATTCCAAAAAAACTTTGTGGTCATTGCAGAGGAAAGGGTTTTGAAAAAAAGAAATCAACAATTGCTGTTGATCTTCCTGCTGGTCTTTCCAAGGGGCATTACATCAGACTAAGGGGTCAAGGGCATTTTCCAGGACAAGGTGGTGTTCCAGGGGATCTTCGTCTTCTTGTAAACAATATAGATTATGGTCCATTTATCCGCGAAGAAGAAAATTTGGTTTACCCATTAACTATTTCGTATCCACAAGCTGTTATGGGACATGAGTTTTCTGTACCACTTCCTGAAGGTGATTCCATGAGTATTAAGGTTCCATCAGGCACACACGCTGGAACCCGTATAAAACAGAAACACCAAGGTCTGGGTCGAATAAACAGACGGGGCAGGGGTGACCTTCTTGTTGAAATAGATATTCACGTACCGGGAAAAGTTAAAAAGAGCGAGAAGGAACTGTTGAAAAAGTTGGAAGATTCGCCTTCTTTTAAAATCAAGAAGAAGTAATGTCAGACCATTCATTACAGCGTCTTGAATTTGATAAAATCCTTGAGATTGTTCAAAGTTATGCCGGTAGTCAGCCTGGAAGAAAACTTATTTCCAGGTTGCTTCCGGCTGATTGCCGTGAGGAAGCACAACTTCTTCGGGATGAAACGCTTCACGCATCAAAACTTATCAGTCTGGAAATTGAACCACCAGTTTCGAATCTTGAAGGAATTATTCAGGCGGTTGCAGCTCTTAGGCAGGGTGCAATTGCTCTTGATCCATTTCATCTTAGAAGTGCAGGAGAAGCACTTGTTGACATGGCAATTTTTTCAAAAAAGTTTCAGAATTCCGCTGATTCAGAACAGGGTTTTTTAAATCCGCGGATAGCAAAAATTCCTGTACTTGATTCTCTTTCAAGAATGTTACTTCGAATCACCACTGCTGATGGAGAACTTGCTTCTGATGCATCACCGGAGTTAAAGCGTTTATCAAAACGAATTCAATCTCTTCGCTCTTCGTTAGCGGCTAAGCTTTCTGCTGTTTCATCAAGACTTGCTGGAATTGGGGTTCTTCGAGATGCGCCACCTTCAATTAGATCAGGTAGATATGTTCTTCCAGTTACTGCTGGAAAAAGAGGTTCTGTAAAGGGGCTAATTCTTGATCGTTCTGACAGTGGGGCAACTCTATTTATTGAACCTGCTGAGCTTGTTGAAGGGGGTAATGAACTTCAAGAGGTCCTTCTGGACATGCAGCAAGAGCGTAGGAGAATACTAAGAGAAGCTACAGTTTTACTTAGAGTTGATAAAAAAGAAATCGAAACGGGAATTGCTGTTTTGACAGAGCTGGATTTTGTTTTTGCAAGAGCACGCTATCACCTAAAAGAAAAAACTGCTTTTCCAGAAGAAGGCAATATGGATCTAAGAGAGCTTTCGCATCCTCTTTTGTCTTCTGATACTGTGGTCAAGAGTCGAGTTAAATTACACGAAAACTGGCGCGTACTTGTTATCAGTGGACCTAATGCAGGCGGAAAGAGTGTTCTTTTAAAGGCTGTTTCTCTCGCTTCTATATGTAACAGAAGTGGTATTGGTGCCCATACCAGCGTTTCGTCTACAATGCCATTTTTTAATAAGGTAATGGTTTCTATGGGTGATAATCAGTCTATATCAATGCATTTAAGTACCTATTCTGCCAGGCTTTCTGAGCAAAAAGATATTCTTCTGCATGGTGATTCAGAAACCCTGGCAATTATTGATGAACCTGCTGCTGGAACTGATCCTGTCACAGGTGCTGCACTTGCTACGGTTTTCCTTGGGGAACTTGCAGATAGAGGAGTTTCAACTATTGTAAGTACTCATATGGGGCAGTTGAAGTTGCTTGCAAGAGAAAAGCAAGGTTTTTTTAATGGATCTATGTCTTTTAATCCAGAAACTCTTACACCTGGTTACGAATTTATTCCAGATATACCAGGAGCATCTTGCACATTGGAAGCTGCGGCTATTGCCGGTTTTCCAAGTGAAATGCTCAGCAAAGCTTCTGATCTTGCAGGGGATTCTTTTAGTCTTGATGCTCTAGTTATAAGCCTCAGAGATCTGGAGGAAGCAAGGCAAAAGGAACTTTTCCGTTTAAGTGAAGATCGAAAACATGCCAGAAAAAGTCGAAAGTATCTTGAAAAACAACTTAAGGAAACAAAAGCAGATCTTGAAAAGCGAATTGAAAATGTAACTGAAGAAAAAATAAGAACTTTGAATGATATTCAGTCCCGAGCTGATTCTCTTCTTGTATCCATAGCAAACTCATCATCTTCAAGTAAAAGGCGTGAGATCAGGAAAGAAGTCACTAAACTTGCGGCAAGGGAAAAACCACAAAGTTATTCAAATACATCTTCAAATAAAACCATTCCAGTTATTAAACATGGTGATTATGTGAAAATTGATGGTTGGTCTGTTGCCGGTACTGTTGAAAAAGTCGGTAGAGCTAATGTAATGGTAAGGATTGGTTCAATCTTAGTCAAGAAAAAAATTGATCAATTACAAATTCTACCCAAGCCTGACATTCCAAAGAAAGCAACATCAGAATACAACGCAATTGAAGAGAGCCCCGAGGCTAATCTTCTTGGTTTAACCATTGACGAGGCAATCGCAGAGCTTGATATAAAGCTTGATAACTGCGTAGCGATCAATTTTAAAAGAATAAGAGTTATTCATGGTAAAGGTCGATTAATGCAGGGTGTGACTGAATGGCTCAGACACGATAAAAGGCTGAAAAGTGTTTCTATCGCTCCTCCTGAAGAGGGTGGCGTTGGGGCGTCAATTATAATTTTAAAGGGGTAATTGCAGTGGGATTCAATTCAATAGATATTGAAATGGTTAAGGAGTCCACAGACATTATCTCGGTTATTGGAAGTTATGTTGACCTAAAAAAGTCAGGTAGTTCCTGGAAAGGTTTATGCCCTTTTCACAGAGAAAAAACACCAAGTTTTCATGTTTCTCCTGTAAGAAACACATGGAAGTGTTTTGGATGTGGAAAAGGTGGCGATGTTATAAGTTTTCTTATGGAGCTGAAAAATCTAGAATTTCTTGAAATTGTAGAGGAGCTTGCAGAAGAGTGCGGAATTGATATTAAAAAAACATCCAAAGCATCATCTTCATCTTCCTCGTCTTCAAAAGGGTTGTTTGAGGTTATGACAGCTGCCCAAGATTTTTACAGAAATTGTTTTATTGATTCTCGTGGGAAAGAAGCAAGAGAATACCTTAAACAAAGATCTATCGATGACGATATTCTTGATATAGGCATAGGGTATGCGCCAGGGGGTAATTCTCTTTTATCTCATCTTAAAGAATGTAATTTTTCTGTTTCTGTCATGAGTGAAGCTGGGCTTGTTATTACTGATAAGGAACGACCTTATGATAGATTTCGAAAACGATTGACGTTTCCAATAAGAGATCGTCGAGGCAGAGTAGTTTCTTTCGGTGCAAGAGGTTTTGGAGATGCTCTACCTAAGTATCTCAACGGTCCCGAGACTCCTATTTATAAAAAAGGATCGTTTCTGTATGGTTATTCTTCTGCGCAGAAAGGTGCTCGCGAAACAGGAATGGCAATTTTGGTGGAAGGGTACTTTGATCACGCCCGTCTTCTTTCAATTGGTCTTACTGGAACTGTCGCAACCAGTGGTACTGCATTTACCCTGAAGCAGGCGAAAAATTTCAAAGGCATGTCTGACAAACTATTTATTTGTTATGATGGAGATTCCGCTGGCAGCAAGGCAGCTGTAAAAGCTTCAGAAATTCTTCTTTCTGTGGGAGTTTATCCACTTATTATCAGGTTGCCGGATGGCATGGATCCTGATGATTATGTAAGGAAGTGGGGTAAGGAATCTTTTGAGAAACTTATTCACTCGGCACTTGATCCCATAACATTTTGTGTAACTTTGTTGGGTGGTAAGGTTGTGGATGGGCCAGGTAAAGTAAGAATAACTAATCGTCTTCTTGAAGTTGCCGGTTCTGCTTCTGACCCGTTAATCGAGGAAGAACTGCAGAAAATAGTAGAAAGAATAACCGGTTTTTCAAGAACAGCTCTTATGAAATCTGCCGATGCTTTGAAGGACACAAGAAAACCTGTTGAGCGAAGAGGAAACAGGTCAAAAAGTGAGATTCACGCCAGTGATAGAGGTATACTACGCGCAGTTACTGTTGGTGGGTTGCTTGACAGAGAGTTAATTAGATTTCTTCGAAATGAAGATCTTACGTCTAAGCGTGCTGTTGAAATTCTTGTATCTTTTAGGCATCAGGTTGAGCTTGGTTACACCAAGGTTAGTTTCGGGGAGCTACCAGAGACAATTGCCGGTGATTGTGTTGACATTGTGGGCATTCTTCCATCCATATCTTCTAATGAAATTAATTCACTGAAAGTTAATATTGAAAGAAAAAGAAGAGAATTGCCAAGGCGCAAAGAGCTAAGAAGACGATTATCTGATGCTGACCCCGAGGAGAAGGCCATGACACTCGAAGAATTGGCAGATGGTGGAGCTATTCATGAACGATAGAAAAACCGTAACCCATGATACAAGAAAAGGTTTTGATGTGGTGGTGAATTCTGTACCAGTTTCTAGCAAGAAGCGCCAGAGCCAACTTGCAGTTATCATTAAAGATACAAGAATGAAATTATTAAAACTGCTATCTCTGCCTGCTGATCTGGCAGATAATCATAATTGGTTTCAGATGCAGGAAATTATTCATAGTAAACTTTCTGATGAAAAAAAATCTGATGTTGAAGTTGCTGCACGAAGCTGCATAAATATTCTTCTAGATTCAGAAGCTGAACTTGTTGAAGGTAATCTTAGATTAGTGCTTATGGTTGTAAGGCGATATGCTCGGGGTGCCACAGGAGCTCTGGAAGAAATGGATTTTGTTCAGGAAGGTTGTGTTGGCCTTCTGGATGCAGTACGGCGATTTGATTTTTCCGGTAATGGGGGATTTGTTACTTATGCACTGTTCAGAATAAGGAAAAAAGTGCTTTCAGCCATGGAGCAGCAGCACAGGTTGGTAAGAATTCCATCTCATGTGATCCGGAAGGGCAGATTTCTGAAAGAAATTATTGAAAGCTTTCGCAATAGAAACGGAAGATACCCGGCTCCACATGAAATTGAAATTGAAACCGGTGGTGACATGGACTGGACTATCCTGTTAAGTCTTTCAGAAAGAGTTGACTCTATTCACTTACCTGTTAGCGATACGGGATTTTCATTAGAAGAGCAGATTGCATCCTCAGATAATAAGCCTGATTTTATTCCATTTAATGAGCTGATTTCTAATGCTCTTGATAAACTTGATAAACGAGCTAAGTTTATTCTTGTAATGCGTTATGGTCTACTGGATGGAGATGTACACAAACGAAAAGAAATAGCAGAGGTTCTTGGACTTTCTGTAGAAAGGACTAGGCAGATTGAAAAAGCTACCATTAAAATTCTTCGTGATGATTTCAGCGGTTTTGATATTTTTGACTGGCTGCGCTGAAAAAGATAACTCAAATCCAGTTATTCAGATTGAATCTTCTGATTCCGATACAGTTGCTGTTGTTTTTGGTCCTTCTCTTACAGAGATGTTTTACATTTCCGGCGCATGGAATAGAGTGGCTGGGGTAGACCGATTCTCTACATGGCCTGCCCAGGCAGAGGAATTGGCAGTAATTGGTGATTTTCTCACTCCTTCCATGGAGATGATTATAGCTCTTGGGGTTACTTCAATTCATATTGTTGGCACTAATCAATCACTTATGGATCTTTCGCACCGATTGGACATTCCATATTACCAGTATTCATTTGATCGGCTTGACGATGTGTATGAATCATGTGCAAACCTTGAGCAATTGTACCCGGAGGCTGATTTTTCTGTTTTTACTGAAGAACTGAATTTTACAATAGATTCATTAGCTGCTGTTTTCGCACAGGAATCTCTGGAAGTAATGATAGTTGTACATCTATCAGAAGATGGAGCAATGACACTTGCAGGAAAAGATACTTTCTATTTTGATATTATTACAGCTATTGGTTGTGTTCTTGCAGCCCCTGATACAGGCAGTTATCCTGCTGTTTCCGTTGAGGGTATTCTGGCTATAAATCCTGATTATGTAATTATTCTTGATCCTTACAATGCCGGTGAGAATCTTTTGAATCACTGGAGAAGCAATGGACTGGATGATACAAATGTATCAATACTATCTGGTAATTATGTTCTTATTCCAGGGGCAAGATTAAAGGAATTAGTATTAGGAATAATCCAGTGCCTGAACTGAATTTAAAGAATTTTAGTGCTGGTTATTGCAGAGATTCTATGGCTGTTTCTAATGTTTCAATGAAAATAACAGACGGAAGTGTCACAGCAGTAATTGGACCTAATGGAAGCGGAAAAAGCACCCTACTTAAGGGGCTTTTGTCTTTTCCTGGAATTTATACTACTGGGCAGGTTTCTTTAGATAAGTTAGATATTCATTTAATGAACCGCAGTGAACGAGCCGGTAGAATAGCATATCTTCCTCAGTCGCCGCCGATTCCAGCTGGGCTTACTGCAATTGAAACTGTTCTTCTAGGTAGATTTCCACATAGATCTTCATGGTCTAGAGATTCTTCTGATGACATTAAAATCGCTCGCGATGCTCTTGATATGGTTGGAGCTTTACATTTAGCTAACAAGTTTACAGATGAAATATCAGGAGGCGAAAGCAGACTTGTTAATCTGGCTTCGGTTCTTTCCCAGCAAACAGAAGTCATACTTTTAGATGAACCTGGATCGTCTTTAGATTATGGTCATGCAGCACAGCTTTGGAAACTACTTTCTGATCTTGCCGCCAAAGGAATCATTATTATTGCAACCACTCATAGAATTGAAATGTCAGGTAATGCTTTTGATAAGGTTCTTCTTTTGTCTAATGGTAAATCTCTTGCTTTTGGGAATCCAGTTGATGTATTTCGTTCAGATGATCTTCTTTCAAGAGTTTATAATACGCCTATGACAGTAAAACAAACTTCTCCTGACGGAAGCTGGATTGTGTTTCCCGGTGGTTCAAAATGAAAAGAACTTTGATTATTCTTTCTGTTTTATCGGCTACAGGGGTAATGGTCTCTCTTTTCACAGGGCCTATGGGATGGAACGCACCAGAGCAGGTTATTTTGTATTTAAGACTTCCAAGGATTCTTCTTGCAATTTCAGCTGGCTCTGCTCTTGCAGTTTCTGGTTGTGTTTTACAGGCGGTATTGAGGAATCCTCTGGCGACACCTTATACTCTGGGAATTAGCGCTGGAGCCGGTGTAACAGCAGGTTTTATAATACTGTCAGGTATTTCTCTGCCTATTTTTCTGGTGTATCTTTCAGGTACAGCAGGTGCTCTTATGGCTTCAACACTCACTTGGTTTTTGGCTGGTAGAGGTCAGCAGGATCATTCCGGTTTGATTCTGGCCGGTGTAACGGTTAATCTTCTTGGTGCTTCGCTTCTTTTGTTAATCGAATACATGAGTCCTGCATCTCGTCTGGTGGAAATTGTTAGATGGATGATGGGTGACCTTGCAGTTGCTGGATATGGCAGAGTCCTTTACCTTCTTCCTTTTCTTGTTGCAGGAATGGTTCCAGCTCTTTTGAAAACAGGTACATTAAATCAATTCTTAACTGGAACAGAAATGGCAGAAGCAAGGGGAGTAAATACCACAAGAGAACGCTTCTTCCTTCTGATAGCTGCAGCAATCCTTGCTGGAGGTGCTGTGGGTGCGGTTGGCCCCATAGGGTTTATAGGTCTTATAGTGCCCCATACCATGAGACGACTGGTTGGTGGCGACTACAGAAGGCTTCTGCCAGTTTCCGCCCTAGGTGGCGCTGTGCTCATGCTGTGGGCGGATGTTTTCTCTCGTATTGTGATTTCTCCAGCAGAACTGCCAATCGGTGTTATTCTTTCCCTGCTTGGCGGACCGTTCTTTCTTTATCTTCTTATAAAGAAACCACGCCTTTAAACGCAAAAACCCCTGCCTTTCAGCAGGGGTTTTGTATTAAGTCTGTATTTTCTTTTTATTCTTGTGCTTCTTGTGTGGCAACATAACCAGCTCTAAGAGAATCCATTGTGTTGTAATACTGAACTCTTTGATCACTGATTTCGGCATTTGCTCTGATAGAAGTCATAAGTCTTGAAGAGTAAAGCTGATTGTGACCACTCTGTACAGAAAGATAAAATCCTGCCAGTTGAGAAGCATCATCAGGAATCTGAGCTTCAGTTCTGGTTACTATTTCTGCAAGATAAGAAACTCCATTGTTACTGAATGGCCCGATAACAGTGTATTCATCAGCAGTTAAGGATACATCAGCGAAGTTTATGCAACCAAGAAGACCCTGGTATGTAGCCTGATCAGATTCTGCCCACTGCCTTACGGAAACAGGAGTGAATTGCTGAGTAGGGTAAACTTCCAGTGACTCGGCAGCTGCCCATCCTGAAAGGTCAAGACCGGTATTTCTAATGTTTTCCAATGCAGTTGTTGCAAGGGCAAGAGATTGCTCTGATTGTCTTTGAGTATAAAGCTCAAGGAGAATCTGATTGTTAGCAAGGGCTTCCTCATAAGATAGTTGTCCACCTGGAATTACTTCAAGTTTTCTTGCAACCATTAAATTAGGATATCCTGTGGAAAAATTAGGCACATAAAAAACAGGTCCAATACTGTCTATCCAGATTGAATCCGTTGCAAACGAGATCAGAGACTGAGGTGTGTCCCATGTGGGAACCGTGGTAAGATCTATGATTACTTCACCATAATCAATTAGTGAATGTTGATCGTATACTGGAAATTCGCTCACAAGTATTTCTTCTGAATTTGCTTCAAGATCCCAGAATGTAGATCTCACAGTTCTGTAACCGGGGAATAAAGGTATTTCCCAGTGAACCATGGTGAGTGTATCGCTGTTTCCCGTGGTATCATCAGTTGCGTACTGAACTGAAAGCAATTCCACAGAGTGCCCTGCTCCCATTGAATTCTGTGTAACTGATGCAGCTAAAAATGGTTGTGAAAGATCTCCTTGTTGAAGATCTACATTCCAACCGGCGAATCCTGCAAGTTGAGTTCTTGTGACAGTAAATGTGTCAGGAGCTCCACCGCCGGATATTGCAAGTGAGTCAACCATTGCAAGAGTCGCTTCAATATCTTCATCAGCAGGTTGTACTGCGAAAGTTGCAAATCTGATTCTGGCACCAGGAGAAGTGATAAAAAGATCTGTATTTGCATCATAGAATGTTCTAAGTTCGTCTTCTGAAGGAAGGTCTGGAGAGGAACTGAATGGAATGTATCTAGCAGTGATGGATGTCATTGCATCGTTTAACAAAAATTCTACTTCATTACCGGAAATAAGGTTTTCAAGTGAAATTGCAGAGGTGAACATTGATCGGTCTGCCATGGCAAGCATCTGATTAAGAGTAGAACCATAATTAGGATCCATCTCATATTCTTTCATGTAAGCTTCTGGATCTTCAATGCCCATCATCATAAGTTGAGCTTTAAGAAGTGCTTCAGCCATTGATGGATTCACGGCTTTCCATCCCAGAAGTTCTAAGTATTCATCTTGTAGTGTTCTGTCGATTAACATGTCAAATGCAGTGTTATTGATATCAGTGTACATGAGTGCCAGCTGATTCTCTGGATCAGGATCACCCATTCGTTGCATCTGATTTTTCATTCCGTTATAAACTTCATCACGGGCATAATCATATGAAACCGGCTGTAAACCAGTGCCGTTCACTGTACCTATAAGCAATTTGTCCGCTTCGACACTTTGTACTCCACCGCGTCCCCATTCTAGGAAAATCATTCCTACGAAGATGACAACGATAGCAATAAGGAATATCTTTGCATTGTTTCTAAACCAGGTTAACATTAATGGATCCCCTCTGTTGAATTAAGGGGGGAAAATAAACAAAATGCCAGTCAAGGGGCAAGACCCAAGGGGTGTTTGGAATTGTTAGTTAAAAACTTTGATGCTATGATGCGAAAAATGGAAACTGCAAAAGCCGGAGATTCTTTTATTGTTTCCGGTGAAGAATATTATCAATCAACTGGTCTTCTGAATGCTCTTAAGGTTCGTGGAGCGGCTTTGGGTCTTGATTCTGTAAGACTTATGCCTGATGATTTGAGCGAGATAAGTATGAGTGCTTTGTTTAGTGAAGGGTCACTTTTTAGCGCAGGAAAGCTTGTAATGATTGGTGATGTTGACAAATTGACTAAATCACAGAAAACCGAATTAGAGAAAATTGTTGCCGGTGGTTTTGACCATATTCTTTACTGTAGAACTTCTGGAAGAAAACTTTCAAATGCTTTTCAGACAAAACTGGAAGCAGCTGGAACTGGTTTTACATGTTGGGAACCTTTTATCAATCAGATGTGGAAGTGGGTGAAGACACTAACTGCGGAAGAGCAAATTACACTGACAAGAGACGGTTCGCAGGCAGCCGAGGTCATTGCTTCCGGTAAACTTGAAAGACTTGCAGATATTATAACCAGAATCTCACTTTTTCACGGCAGAGGTTCTAAAATCGACGCTTCTGGAGTTTATGCTGCAATCCAAGGCGTGGAGGAAACAACTGCTTTCCAGTTTTGTGCCGAGGTTTTGTCAGGGAAAAAAGCTTCTGCAATGCGCTCATTGTCTCTTTTGTTATCTTCAGGTGAAGAACCCATAAGGTTACTTGCTCTGCTTTTTAGTCAGTGGAAGCAGGTAGCTGGAGCTAGGGATTTTCTTCAAAAAGGTATGCAATCAACGGTGATAGCAAAAAAACTTGGCATTCCTCAATTTAGATGGAGTACCATTGAGGGGTATGTTAGAAAGTGCTCAAATCATTCAACCCCTTTTATGTTAGAGAGTTTTGCATCCGCTGATTTCGGGCTTAAAACAGGCGCTGATCCTCTTGCTTCGATTGCTTCGATTGTTCTTGCCTTGACATCAGAGGTTAAATGAAGAAAGATAACATAGTGTATTGTGATTTTTAATGAAAATAAAGGCATCTGAAGAATGGAGGGGTAATGGCACTGGAAAGGAAGATTCAAGATCTTCTAGCAAGACGCACTGAGCTTGCTGAAAGGTTGTCTAATCTGGAAGCCATGAAGGCTGAAACGAACCAGAGAGTTTATTCTAGGATAAAAGGCGATTATGACAATCAGTTGAACGATGTTCTAGGTAAACTTGGTGATGAAAAAGGATCTTTAGAATCCAAGGTCAATGATCTTACCAAGAAAATTAACGAACTTGAGAAGAAGCATCAGAATGAATCTGATCTGGTTGAAGAACTTCAGATCAGGGCTAGGCTCCGCGAGCATGATGAAAATGACGCTGCTTTCCAGAAAGATCTTAAAGCAGCCACCGGTGAAAGAAACAGCACTGCTGATGAGCTTGATGGTTTCCGTTCTGAACTTGGTGACATGAAAAAGGTTCTCAGAGATGTTGAGGATGCTACTCAGGGGAAAGCATCGAAAGCTTCCAGGTCAAAATCAAAACCAGTTGAAGTAGATGATAGTCTGGATGAACTTGACCTTGATGACGATCTTAATCTTGATGATGACGATGATGATTCTGTTAAATGCCCATCCTGTTCACATGTTAATCCTCCACAGAAACTTTTCTGTGAAGAATGTGGATCAGCTCTTGACGAGGAAGATGCTCTTGATGACGAGTTCGACCTTCTCGACGATGGTGACCTTGATCTTTAGGTAATGAGTTAAAGAAATTACCGGCTCTTTACAAAGAGTCGGTAATTTTTTTTGCAACGATCTCTAGTATTTGAACAGCGTTCAGTGCTGCACCTTTACGAACATTGTCTGCTGTTACCCAGAACTGAATAATAGTCTTATCCGCCGGATGATTTCTTATTCTTCCAATCATAGTAGTGTTGGTACCCTCTACTTCAACAGGCTGTACTCCTAGCTGTTTTACCTTAACACCAGCTTGATTGTTTAACAGTTCTTTTACCGCTTCGGCTGATACTTTTTTATTGAACTTAACTGTTACAGATTCTGTGTGACCTATTTTCACCGGAACTCTTGCGCAGGCTGGGAACAGAGGGAATTCTATTCCGAGAATTTTGGGAGTTTCTTTTATGAGCTTGATTTCTTCACCTGTGTAACCTGAAGATTCAAGAGAATCTATCTCACAAACAACATTTTGATGAAAATGCCCCACTGATGATCCCATGCTTTCCTGTTTCTTTAAAGCTGATAAACCATCTCTTCCGCTACCTGAAACTGATTGATATGTTGATACTGCTACCCATTCAATTGGTGCTATTGACTGCAGTGGTCCCAGTGCCATTACCAGTTGGATTGTGGAGCAATTTGGGTTTGCTATAAGTTTGTGGTGTTTTTCAATAATTTTACCATTAATTTCTGGTACAATCAGAGGCACATCAGCTTTCATTCTGAAAGCCGAAGAATTATCTATCACATAAGCCCCGGCTTCAAGCGCCTTGGGAACCCATTTTACAGCGGCTTCAGAGGAAGTTGCACCCAAAATTATCATGCCCTTTTCCCAGGAGGCATTTTGTATTATTTCAACAGTATGGGGAAGGTCCCTGAAATTCACGGTGCGACCGGCACTTTTTGCAGTTGCATAAAGCTTTAACTCATTAATCTGGAGGGAACTCTCCTGAAGAATCGAAACCATTTTACTTCCCACGAGACCCGTTGCTCCTGCAATTCCTACTTTTATCATATAGAGACCTCCTGGGTTAAAATTTTAAAGAACGCTATTGTTATTGGGGTAATATTGTTATTTTCATCGTGTTCGGGCATCCGTCTTCATCAAACGATGCAATCTACAGAATCTTTTTCCGGAATCAGTGAAGTAGCTTTACCTGAATCTCCGGTGTTTTCACTTCTTCATGGGTCAGTTGGCAGGGTAGAGGCCGAGATCATCCCTCTTCATGCACCACACCTGAGCGATTTGACTTATACCCCCGAAGGATGTCCTGCTGACCGTGGAACCATGAGGCTTCTTGAAGCTTTGTTACGAAGCCAAGGGGCACCATGCGATCTTGCAGCTTTGCCATGGGTGGAAAGTAGTTATTATGTGGGAGATTATTCCAGAGTGGGTGCAGCCGGTCCATGGCAGTTTATGAGTGGTACAGCAAGGCACTACCAAATGAATATGAGTGAAGAGATCGATGAGCGTTATTCATGGGTTGCATCAACCAGAACTGCATCTAATTATCTGTTGTATCTTAACCGAATGTTTGATGATTGGCATCTGGCGCTTGCAGCTTATAATTGTGGTGAGGGAACCGTATCAAGAGCTCTGTCTGATGCTTCTCAAAAAGAGTATGGTATGATTGAGCTTCCAGGTGAAACTGATGCATTTGTGCCAAGATATTCAGCAGCTCTTCAGGCTATAAGACAGATTGAAAGAGGTGATCCTGTTTTATCTGTTGTACTTGTTCCACCTGGGCTTGATTTAAGAATTCTTGCTGCAGAAACCGGAATGGATCCTCAAGAACTGGCGGAAAATAACCGAGGTTTTCTTCGTGAGATAACTCCAGCCGGTCAGCGAAATTGGGAGGTTATTGTTCCATCAAACATGGCATCTATTGTTTTCAAAAGTGCTTGGGTTATCCCCCGTGATAGGTACACTGTTAAAAGTGGAGATTCATGGGCTTCTGTTGCGGATGCAACAGGAGTATCTCAAAGTGATTTAATGGAAGCAAATAGTTCTTCAATGCCATATGCTGGAGGATTTCTTCGTTTGCCAGAGAGTGCCAGAATACCTGTAAATGCCAATGCGGCAACAGCAGCTGGTTTTTATCAATATACTGTTCGTTCAGGTGATTCTTTAGGAGGTATAGGTGCGCTTGTAGGCGTTTCCTCCAGAGAAGTTGCTCTTTGGAACGATATGAGTACTTCTGCCACAATTCACCCAGGGCAGAAATTGCTTTTAAGGGGAACTCCTTCAGAGAATTCAAATTCTGTTACAATAGTTCGTGCAACAAATGGTGAAGTTACACATATTGTGCAGGAGGGTGATTCAATGTGGGCATTGTCAGTAGAATACAATGTATCTGTTGAACAAATAATGGAATTAAATAACAAGGATTCAGCTTCCTTGTCGATTGGTGAAAACTTAATCATTAAACCGGAGTAGGTGGCATGGCATTTCTATTCGGATCAAAAGCACAGAGAACTTTTAAGAAAATTCAAGATCTGGCTTCCAGTAATATGGTTGATCAGGCCGCTGTTATGATCGAAGAGGATCTTGATCTTCTTTTATCAGATCATGATGTGTCAGCTAAGCTGGTTCCTTTCCTCATGGATATTGGACATCCAGATCTTGGCGGGCGCATTGGCGAAAAAATTATGCGCACACATTCTGACTTGCGAATGTCTATTTCCCGTCTATTGGAAGAGAAACAGGGGCAATTCCCAAGATCAATAGAGCTGTTGAGAGTTATTTGGCGATCCAGATTGCATCAAAGAGATTTTAACGGATTGATTGAATTACTAGGATCCGCTGAAAGAGTAACGGTAAATCGCTTTTCTGATTCAGTTCAGAGTGCATTACGAACACTAGATGGTGTAACCGGTCGGGAACTAGGGTCGGGAATAGACAGGGTTTTGGCTTGGTCTGTGATTACATTGCAGAAGGGAGACCCTGGGGCCGCAATGGATGTTCTGGTTGATGCTGCTGATAGATGTAGATTTCCTGAAGAAAGCCTTGCAAGGCTCAGTGGCTGGATAGCCGCTCGCACCGGTGGCACTGACATGGATGTGAATCTTAAAAGAATAAGAGTCCTAACAGCTATTGGTGATAACGAAAGAGCAATACTTGAACTTCCAAGTTTGTATGATGCAGATTCAGATATAGTGAAAAGTGCCATATCTCTTGTGGAAAAAGAATTAATTCCTGTTGATAAAACCCCAAGGGCAAAAATTTCTCTGGCAAGATTGATTAGCGAAAGCGGTAAATCTGACGAAGCATGTTTGATTTTAGACGGCCTGATAGATGAAAGTAGCAATCTGTCCATTCTTGAGCAGGCTGTTACAAATCTTGTAATAAACGCATCAGGATGTGCAAGGGTGCATCTTCTTCAGGCAAGATTACGACTGACACGAGGTGAACATACTCAGGCTCTTGATTCTGTTGATAAGGCTTTTCAGTGTGATGATGTTGCCGACTCGCCTATTGTTGATATCTGTAAAACATTCATTGATTCAGGGGTAGACAGAGAAGGTCTTGTCACTGGTAAATTAGGCGAATTTCTTGTGAAAAAGGGATCTGTAGAGGACGCTGTGGAAATTTTATGTTTAAGTGCGCAGCGTTCGCCTGAATGGGTGCTTGAGCAGATTCAGAAACTTTTACAGCGAGATAAAACTAGCGCAGCTATACTCACACTACTTGCTGTGGTTCTGTTAATTGATAATCGTGGAAGCGAAGCAGCAGCTACTTTAAAGCATCTTTCCGCCAGGGAAGACGTTAAATCTAGGCAGGATATTGTCTCTGTTTTGTCACACTTTGATGCTCTTATGGGAACACATCATGAGTTAAGAAGGTTACGAGCATCAGCTGGTTATTTTGAAAGCAGTGGTTCAAATTCAGCAGAAGACTGGTTTGAGTTACTTCTGGTAGATGAAAAAATAAAAGATTCTGGGCTTCTAGAAATTTTTGATAGAGGAATTCTTCAAACAAGGGGAGAGGAAGTTTTTGCTTCTGATTTTGCTCCCAATTCACCAACGGGAGAACTAATATTGGCTGCTGCTGGTGCATTCTCTGGAAATTTGGAAGATACATCAGAGCATCTCTCGGTTGCACTTACAGATAAAAGGCTTATTGACAGAGTTACAAATCTAGTATCGTCACTACCATTTTCCGTAATATCTTCAATGAAACCTGCTAAGTTGTTTATAGCTTTGAATAAGCACGGTCGTGGAGGGGTGGTTGAAAAACTTTTACCTTTACTTGCATCCACTGGATCAGAACAATGGATGGATGAGTTGGCATCTAGGATTTTACTTGATTCTGATATCGATACCATTCTTTTCAGAATTGCATATTTTATTGAACAGGCAAAACCCGGAACTGCCGCCTCATCGGTACAAGAATTTAACACTTCGGAAGAAGACATTTCTAATCTCATAAATGGTTGTGCATTTCTAGCCGCTGGCAATATAGAGAAGGCTACAGTTTCTTTATCAAGTGCTGCAGATTCAGGAAGAACAGCTTATCTGGCAAAAGAGGTTTTGTCTGAATATGTGAAAGCTGGAAAGGCATCACCAGGAATCGCGATTGCTCTAGCCCAGGCTCAACTTGTTACAAACGATAGTGATGCAGTTGCACATACTTTGAAAGATATTTTAAATGAATCTGTTGTAAAAGAATTTCTTGAGACTGCTATTTTAAGCGCTACAAATTCTTCTGAACTTCATGCCAGCCTTGCTCTTGCTCGAATTTATGCTGGTGATCCAGAAGGGTATCGTACTGCTGCTGGAACTGCAATTGAAGGAAAGCCGGAACTGGCAACGATTTTAGTTGAAGCTGGATTGAGTTATTCACTGGAATACAATTATGCTGCCGGTCTTGTTTTTGTGGCTAGACTTGGAAAGAAATACATTACTGATTACAATGCAACTTCTATCCTTTTAAAAGCACTTTGTTTGCAACCAGATCTGTGGCAGCAAATTTCTTTATTTGAAGTTGATGACCTTGCCCTTAAAATGTTGCTTTCGCTTGTCACCTTAGAAGCTGATGGTTTTCGTTATGTAGAACTTCCATCTGAAATTAAACTGCCAGATGTGTTTATTGAAAAAGCTTTTAATTCTTGGAAGGAAGCTGGAAAAACTGAGTCGTTAGAGCAACTTGAACAGTTGGCAGATGAAACTGGGCATTCTGTGCATGCTCATGCTATCCGAGTGGTTTTAGCTGAAGCAGGAGTAGACCGTTCTCAAGCGCTTCTTGATGATACATTTGTAAATACAGAGTTTCGTTTAGATTTTTTAAAACTTTGTTCAACCAAAGATTTAGCCACTAAGGGTTTGTTACAGCTTTTTCCAAATGGAGCCACCGGATATGGGCAGAACGAAGTTCTTGAAGCTGTGAATATGTTGATTAGATGTAAAGCAACAGAAAAACTGTTTGATTTTGCTATTGATATTTTAAAAGACGATTCATCTGATAATAAGAAAGCAGCAGAAAGAATAGTTGATATATTCATGCCTACTGCAAACGAACCAGGTTCTCTGACTATAACTCAAATAGTAGATCTACTTTTGATCACTGGAAGATTATCAGAAGCCTTTAATTTTGCACGGGGTGATTCTGATCTTTTATTAAAAGTAAAAAACAAAGTGGCTTTTCAGGATAGTACATCCACTTCATCTTCGGCTCATTTGCGGGAAGGTAGGGTTTTTCAGATTCTTCTTTCCAATGATATAGAATCTGATCCCATGTCAATGGGGCAAGCATTATGGTTGTCTGGGAAAAGAGTAACCGCATGTCGAGTCTGGAGAGAAGCTTATGCTCGAACTGAAAATCCAATTTATCTTAAAAGACTTGAATATGCATTGGGATGTATGGGTTCTGCTTCAGAGGTTGATGCAGTTATTCGACTTCTCTCGGAAAAACATCCTGAGTTTTCTATGGGTATTAATCAATCAGTCCAAAGAAATAGTTCATTAAAGATGATATCGTACAATATACAAAAATGGAGGAAATAATGGCCGAGAATCCCACAGGATTAACCACAGAGCAGCTTCTTATGGAGCTTGGCAAGGTGGTATTGGGTCTTGGTAGGAAGATTGATTCTTTGGGAGACAAAATGGATGCTATTCATTCTGTTCTTTCGGAAGATATCGCTCCTGCTTTGAAGGGTGACAAACAGGAAAAAACTGAAAAACCTTCTGTTATAGATATGACTCCTCTACTTGAAAAACTGGATGAGCTTAAAGTCTCTTTTCATAATCAATCTACGGATAAAACTGATCCTTCAGAAAAAACATCTGATGATGTTTCAGAAAAACTCATGGCTATTGAAAAAGTGCTTTCTGATCATATCCTTCCAGCAATAAAAGGAATCGAGAGTGGTAATTCTAATGAATCCTTTGATGTGACTCCTATTATAGAGAAATTTGATAATCTTTTAGCTGTTATGACTGAAGCAGGCCAGATGAAAGAAGTGAAACCTCTTATTGAAAAAATGTCAGATTCACTTGAAAAACTTCCACAGATAGTCACTGATAAGTTTAAAGAAATTAAGAGTGAAGATACATCTAATCCAATGGAAACTGTAGAGCAGAAAATTTCTGAAGTTTGCTCAAAACTTGATGAGATCTTTAAAGTAGCAGAAGACCGTCAGCACTTGGAAACCTTGTCAGAGGGAATTTCCCAGGTGAAGGAGCAGCTGATTATTTCCAGTGATAATGTACTTGGAGTTGTTAAGGAAGTACCTAGCAAGATAGATGAGATGGGTGAAAACTTAACAGTTGTTATGAAGGCAATTTCTGATTCTACTGAATCTATGTTAGAGAAAACGGAAAAAAATATGATAGAGTCGCAGGATTCTCTTAAAGAAATAAAAGTAGAACTGGAAAGTGGGCTGAAAAATAACACAGAGTTGACCAGTCAGATGGTAAACCTTACTGCTAAATTTGCGGATAAGGCAGAGCAAGATAAAATTTCGGATTTAAATACACGGGCAATCGGGCATTTTAACCGTGGAGAATACACTGAAGCTGAAACTCTATTCTCACAAGCTTTGAATATTTCACCGGAAGATTCAGAGCTTTTGTGCAATACTGCTCATTTAAAATCAGCAATGGAGCATATGGATGAAGCTGAACAACTATTCAGAAAAGCTCTTGAGATTTCCCCAGACCTAGAACCTGCAGTTTCTGGTCTAGGATTGCTTATGGTGGGAACTGATAGGGCAGAGGAAGCTATCGAATTCCTGAAAAATGTAGTAATCGATAGTTCTGCATCAATAAGAACTACAATTGCTTATTCAAGGGCTCTTACTGCAGTTGATAAACATGATAAAGCTGTGGAGATACTTGAGACAGCTTTGCAGGCTGCGCCTGATAATAATGATTTGATTCAGGAACTTGCAAGTTACGGATACGAGAAAGATAACAAGTGAAGATTAGTCTAATTGCAGTAACAATTTTTCTGCTTTGCTCATGCGGAACAGTTGCGGATGTACCAGAGAACATCAGTAATACTGATCGAAGTATTATTGAAGAGGGAATTGCTGATTCACTAATGCTTACTGGAGCAAAAGATCAAGCTGCTGGCCATTATGCCTCAGCAGCTCTGCTTTTACAACCTGGAAGTTTAGAAAGAAGAGAGTTAGCGGAAAAGGCAGCTGACGCATCTGTTTCAGTTTCGGTTGTTATTGCAAGACTTATTTTGGAAACTACAACCGATACAACCCCATTTCAAGCTTTAAGAATCGGTGGATCAGAAATTACACCAGATATAATGTCAGGATTAGTCAGCGGTAGATTCTTGTTACCAGATTATGTGGCCCTTGTTGCCGCTGAATCTCTTATTACTTCAGATCCGTTTTTAGGCATGGATTTTTTGAATACGATCCATAGAGAACTTCCTGGAAGTACAGGAAAAGATTTTCTGCTTATTAAATATAGAACAGCCATTGGAACTGGCGATCTGGAAGTGCAGGAATCTTGCTGGAATTCTGCTTTTAATCAGGATGATGATAAGCTTCAATCCAAATTTTATCACTTCAGAGGTATGGCTAGAGGAGTTTTTGGATTCCGTGATTTTGTAGATTCGTTCCAGCTTTGGCCAGCAGGAGATATTCATGCATCAGCTTATGATTTATTAAGAGATACTCTTTTGGCAGATTCATCATTGGCAAATCAGGTAGCAGATTCCTTTTATGGTGGTGGTTTATGGAATGAAGTTTACGATTTAGCAATAAATTCAGCAAATCCCCCTGCTCATATTGTTTATCTTGGGGCAAGAACTAGGGATAGATTGGGAAGACACCAACAGGCTGTTGATCTTCTTTCTAGTTATTTGGATAGATGGCCTAATGGGGCAGATGCACCTAATGCATGTATTTATCTTGCAAGAGATATGGCTGCACTTGGTTTGGTGGATGAAGCCATGGAACAGCTAGATTATTATGCGTCTAACTGGCCAGGCCACAGCAGAATTAGTAATCTTCCATGGTATCGCGGAAGTCTTTTGGCTGAGAATGGTTTTTGGGAAAGGTCGATTCCGTACTTTGCTGAAACTGTTAGAAGATATCCTTCAAATACAACTGTGGATGATGCTCAGTTTTACGGCTGTCTTGCTTTGATGAAAACAGGACGAACAACCGAAGCAATTGAAGCGTTTGGGAATTTTAATAGTAAATGGACTCAAAGTGTATACAGGCCGTCTTCCCGATACTGGTACGGTGTTCTTCTTCTTGAATCAGGGGATCAGTCCGGTAGAGGTGTTCTAGAAAGACTGATAACCGGTAAACCAGAAAGTCTTCCAGCCGCTTTTGCCAGGGAATATCTTGGTTTACCTGCTTGGCAACCGTATTTTATTGAAGAACCACTTGGTGCCTGGATGGCCAGAAATGGAAGACCAGAGTCACAACCACCACAGAGCGCACTAGACGGTGTTCTTTTGTTGAAGGCAGGTTGTCGTAAATGGGCATTAGATTTATTCCGACTGGCAGAAGCTGAAGTTGGAAGTGTTTATCGTCTTGCTCCATTTTACCTGGCAAATGATGTATGGGAGAGAGGTCCTTCAGCTGCATGGCAGATATGGAGCCTTGAAAATGAAAACCGACCTCTTGATTTATGGAGACTTCGTTATCCTGCTGCTTGGAATGAAGAAGTTGTGGCCACTGCCCATGAATTCAATATGGACCCAAAACTTCTATGGTCAATAATGAAGCAGGAAAGCGCATTTCAGCCTTCTTGTTTTTCCACAGCTGGCGCACGAGGATTGATTCAGATGATTCCAAGCACGTCAGAGTATGTTGCTTTAGAGAATGGATGGCAGCAAGAATACAGCCCTGATATTCTTTATGATCCTGCCACTTCCATTATGTATGGTACTGCATGTATCAGTGATTACGGAGAGAATTGCAACTGGGATATACCTGGTACACTTGCAGGATATAACGGTGGACCTCATAATGCAATACGCTGGGGATGGGGTACTTCTTCTCAACAAGAATTCTTTAGTAGAATAACCTTTAATGAGACTAAAAAATATGTAGAGATAGTTAGTCATAACTATGCTATATACAACAAGATATGGCCAGAGTATAACTGACGAATTGTTTTTTTGTATTTTTCTTTGAAAGATTGTTATAATCGGAGCTTCGACCTGAATACAGGTTAACAAATTACTTACTTCCGATGTATTTGAAGGGAAATAAAATGTCTCGCAAAATTTACAAAGATATTACAAATCTCATAGAGAAACGAAGAAAACAGGGGCTTATAAAAGAAGAGAGAGTAATCACCTCTCCTCAGAGTACTGAGATAGAAGTTGGTTCGCGCAAAAATGTTCTTAATTTCTGTGCAAATAACTATCTTGGTCTTTCGAACCATCCCACTGTTCGTCAAGCAGCCAAAGATACAATCGATTCAAGAGGCTTTGGTCTTTCAAGTGTAAGATTTATATGTGGAACTCAGGATATTCATAAAGAACTTGAGGAAAAAGTTTCTGAATTTCTTGGAACAGATGATACAATTCTCTATGCAGCATGTTATGATGCTAATGCAGGTATTTTTGAGCCTTTTCTTGATTCAAAAAGTGCTATTATTGCAGATCAGTTAAATCACGCTTCAATTATTTCTGGAGTTAGGCTCTGCAAAGCCAAAAGATACATTTACAGTCATAATCAAGTGGGTAATGGAAGTTATAATTTCGATGGAAAAGATCTTCCAGGGCTTGAAGCAATTCTTGCCAGTGAAGAAGTTCAGGCTTGTGAATATCGTATGGTTACCACAGATGGTGTATTCAGCATGAACGGAGACATAGCGCCACTTGATAAAATAGTGGATCTTTGTGATAAGTACGATGCAATTCTTATGGTTGATGATAGTCATGCCACTGGGTACATTGGTGCAACAGGCCGGGGCACACATGAGCATTTTGGAGTAATGGGTAGAGTTGATCTTATTACAACCACTTTTGGCAAGGCTCTTGGCGGTGCCAGTGGAGGTTGCACATCCGGTCGCAAGGAACTCATAGACTGGCTTAGGCAGATGTCACGACCATACCTTTTCTCGAATACCGTTGCACCTACCGTGGTTGGAGCTACTTTGAAGGTTCTTGAAATGCTGGTAAGCAGTACAGATTTAAGAGACAAAGTACACGAAAATGCGAACTATTTTAGACAGCAAATCAAGGATGCTGGTTTTACAATAATTGATGGAGATACAGCAATCGTTCCTATCATGTTTGGTGAATATGAAAATGATGCTGTTCTTGCTCAAAAATTTGCTAATGATCTGTTAGATCATGGTGTTTATGCAATTGGTTTCTTTTTTCCTGTGGTTGCAATTGGACAATCCAGAATTAGGGTTCAGCTTAGCGCAGCTCACACCAGAGAGCAGCTTGACAGGGCAATTGAAGCATTTGTGGCTGTTGGCCGGATGAATGGTATTATTGATTAGTGCACTATACAGCTTAAACTTTCGCATCTTGCTGGCTCTCCAGAGCGCCAGCATGAATTCTGACACGATCCTGTGGCGTGATTATACAGTACATATTGATAGTCAGACACACCATTTTAATAAGATTCTTTCTTAAAGAAACACTGTGTTGTTTTCATATCTCTGGGTATTGTTTATTTGTGGCGCTATCGATCTAATAGCTTATTGACATACCAGATGAAAGTATGAATATACCCAATATGAGTAATAATCTTAATGAAATACTTGGTGAGAGTCTTTTCGGTAAAGTTAGAAGAAAAGTTCTTGCTGTTTTTGTACTGAATCCAGAGAGCTCTTTTTATTTATTGGAGTTGATCCAGTTTCTTGATTGCGGTAGGGGTGCAGTTCAAAGGGAAGTATCAAGACTTTTTAAAGCAGGAATTATTACTAGAACGCAGGTTGGTCATCAAGTTCATTATGCCGCAGATACTCAGAATCTTATATACTCAGAGCTTAGATCAATTTTTTCTAAAACTACCGGACTTATAGATCTATTAAGTTCAGATCTGAAAACTTGTAAGGATCAGTTGGGAATGGCATTTATTTATGGTGAGTACGCCCAGGGTACGGCTGATAAAAATTCACCTGTAAATCTTATTGTTATTGGTGATACTTCCTTTGATGCTGTTAAAGCTTGTACTGTTGAATTTGCAAAAGAAACAGCAAAAGAACTTCATCTCATGGTTCTTACGGTTGCAGAATTTAAAAGTAAACTTAGCAGAGGTGACTCGCAGATAAAAGAGATTATTAGCAGCAGTAAGATATTTCTTGCAGGGGGATTAAGAGAGCTTCAGGTTCTTACAACAGTAGGAGATGATCTTTTTGCGGGAATATATTAGCCGTTGCCTTAAACATTCAAGCTACATAAAAAAGGTGGCAGAATAATGACAAAAATTATTACCAGATTCCAAGAGGACGTAACTCGAACAATTTTAGGTCTCCGTAAGGCTATTGGAATAGTAGTAGACAAATTGCCTGAACGAATCGATAGTCCTCATGATGTTTATCAGGTTCTTAAACTTGATAAGAAACTTGGATGGCGAATTTACAAGATAATTCATGAGGATGATCTGTATTTTGCTGCACAGTTTGTTCCAGGCAAACATAGCTTCGGTCGATTTATTAGAAGTTGCAAAGCAAAGGGTGTTTCGAAGAATTATCTGGATGATGCTCTTAAAGCAGTTGAGGAATTTTATGAGATAATTGATATACATTCTGGCGACAGGCAATCGATGGATATGATGCTTATGGCTTCTTCAAGAGACGGTAAGGATCAGGCATATAATACTCTTAGAAAACAAGCTTACTCTGCTCAGAGTCACTTATTGGGTCTTCAGGCAGAAACACAACTTGATGCGTGGTTTTTTGGTCCTTCTTCCATTGATGGAATGCTGGATGTTGCTGAAGTTAAGGGTTTGTTTGACATAAGAAGAAACCGTCCCGGAGTTAAATGGGTAATAGATACACCTTGTTTTTTTACCGGCAAGGAGAGTGAAGAGCAGTTTTTTACAGATACCATCGATCCAGGAATTTCCTGTAACCTTATGGAGAAAGTACCATTTCTAGAGCGATACTGCAGTGACCCACTGCCTTTATTGAAAACTGTAACTTCCCATAGCTGTGGACCTGTTTATGAACTGGAAGACGGTCCTGTTGGCAATACCAATCTTATTGATACTGTTACCGGAACAGTTTCAAGAGGAATTTTCCCGGTTGATCCTGCTGAAGGGGAAGAGCATCATGAAATTTCTGCAAAGATTTACACCCCAGTTCAAAATTTTGTTTTAGATCTTTTCTTTCATGAAACCATGGCAGAAACCATGGCTGGCAATCCGAAAGCAAAAATGCTTTTTGACTACTACAGCCACGGTGGGGCTCTTGCTTATAGGTCGGATCGTGATCACATTCCTATGAATATTAAACCAATGATGATAGGCACCGGTACCAGTTGTGCGTACACACCTCTTATACCAAAATACTCAGAGATGCTTGCTGATGTATTCCAGTGCCTGCGGTGGGATCCTGACGAATTCGTGGTATACAGAACCAGGGTAGAGTTTCCCGTGGTTCCATCTTCCCTTTATTATACAGATGCAATGGTGAGGAAGGGTTAATTCTCTTCACCCATTGCTCTTTTGCTGGTTTTGAGTGCACAAAGGTGGCCACACATAGAGCACACGTCTTCATCTTCAGGAAGCGCTTCATCACGGAATTTTCTTGCAGTTACAGGATCCATTGCTAGCTTGAACTGCTGTTTCCAGTCGAATGAAGCACGGGCATCTGCCATTGCATTATCAGGGTCCATGGCACCTGGAATTCCTTTTGCGATATCTGCAGCATGAGCAGCTATTCTGGCTGTTATAACACCAACTCTTACATCTTCAATGTCTGGTAGTCTCAGGTGCTCTGCAGGAGTTACATAACATAAAAAATCAGCACCGTTCCAGGCTGCAATTGCTCCACCGATTGCGCTGGTTATATGGTCATAACCAGGTGCGATATCTGTGACAATTGGACCCAAAACATAAAAAGGAGCACCTCCACAAAGACTTTTCTGAATCCTGATGTTTTCAGCAATCTGGTGCATTGGTACGTGCCCCGGTCCTTCAATCATGGTTTGAACACCAGCAGCCAACGCTTTTTTCTGTAACTCACCAAGGGAAATCAGTTCTTCGATCTGCCCTCTATCCCCAGCATCAGCAAGGCATCCAGGACGAAGGCCATCACCCAGTGAGAATGTAACATCGTATTCACGAAGAATTTCTGATAAGCGATCAAATCCTGTGTAAAGAGGATTTTCTTCTCCTCGTTTTTCCATCCATTCAGCCATGAGTGAGCCACCACGGGAAACGATACCCATCTTACGGCCTTGTGCACGCAACAGAGCTACAGATCTTCTGGTAACACCACAGTGCAAAGTCAGGTAATCTACCCCTGCTTTGCAGTGATCTTCAACTGCAGAGAAAATATCTTCAGCTGATACATCAGCAACTTCACGACCTTTGTCCATGGCCACACCAAAAACCTGATAAACTGGAACAGTTCCCAGGGGTACAGGGCTTGCGCTTGTAATGTTATCAAGTATTGTTTTCCAACCGGTTCCAGTTGAAAGATCCATTACTGTATGGGCACCAGATGATACTGCCATTTTAAGTTTTTCAAGTTCTTCATCCATGGATTCATGATCCATAGAGCTACCGATGTTGGCATTTACCTTGATCCTGCTTCCTCCACCAATGATGCATGGGTCTGGAATTTCTCTTGTATTGTTTGATGGAACAACAGCGAAACCCGCTGCTATTTTCTCAATAGCTGTTTCAAGTGAAATACATTCATTCCTAAGAGCAAGGCGAACAACATCATCAGCCTTACCCATTCTTGCCTGTTCAATAATAGTATTTGACATATCTACCTTTCAATTGTGATAACAACTTTTTCAGCAAACATGAATTATAGTTTACTTTTCAGTGAAACGCATTTACCTTGGAGGAAACAATGATTTCGATAATTCTTTTTGTCATTCTTGCAGCGATTCCAACAGCAGAATTGGCTCTTGATGCCATGCTTGAAGGAACCCCATTCCAGTCTGCTCAAGAGCCTGTTCTGATTGAATACGGAGATGTATTTTTACTTCCAGAGAATCCTGAATTGGTTAAGTTTGCCATTCTTCGGCAGTTTCATCGAATGGCTTTTCAATTGTCTCAGGAACCTGTTATACAGCTCGCGGATTACATTACAGTGAATTGGGGTTATCTTGATACAGATACTCGGAATTTATGGCGAGAATATGCAGGCAGAACTGGTTTACCAGTTCCTATTGAAGAGATAAATCCAGATAACATTACTTCAATTCTCAGATATTGCTCTGAAAGCGGTAAACAGCCCCCTACAATAAATCTCCTTGAGCTTAATGATCTTCAGCGTTTTTACTACGTAAGTTCTCTTTCGCCTGTAGAATCGTTAGGATTCATTAACGATACCAACTGGGCAGTAAGAAATATTGTAATGCAGAAGAACCCACAATCGGCAAGTCAAATGTTTGATGATCCTTCTCTTTACATTCAAATGAATGCAGCAAAAATCGCAGGAAGAAGTGATCTTCTTATGGAGCTGGCATCTACTACTGGCCCCATAGGGCATATGTCTCTTTCAGGTGTGGGTCAGATTCCAATACTTGAAGATTCTTTATTTGAAAGTGCTAATCCAGCCATCAGAGCTTCTTCATTGGTTGCCCTTTTTGAGCTTGGTTGGAGAATACCAGAAGAGAAAATGGATATTTTGTTTTCTGATGAATATGAAATGATTGGTGCTTTAACAGCAGATTTTCTGGGAACGGATTTTGTTTTCTCACCGGAAGGTAGTCTTCCAGAGCAAGTCAGTAGAATTGAAGATATTCCTGATCAGCTGGTTCTTGTTACTGATGTTGGTGATTTCAGACTAACATTATTGAAAGATGAAGCTCCTGTAACCTGTAGAAGTTTTTGGCATCTTGCAAAATCAGGTTTTTACAATGGTATTTATTTCCACAGGGTCATTCCAGGTTTTGTTGCACAGGCCGGTTGTCCGGAAGGCAACGGTTATGGTGGCCCTGGATATGTTATTCCCGCAGAGAATAATTGTGTATCATATAAAAGAGGTGTTGTGGGCATGGCCGACTCGGGAATGGATACAGGTGGAAGCCAATTTTTCATAATGCTGGATAATCAGAGAAGGCTTGATTGCCGCTATACAGTCTTCGCGGTACTTGATGATGCGGAAAATATTGATGATATTGAAATAGGAACTTCTATACTTGAAATTCGTGAGGTAAATCTTTAGAATTGCAGTGACAAGATTCTTTTAACCCTTCCATGGAGAATATACATGACACAGAAAAAAATCCTGGTTACCGGTGCAATGGGGCAGATCGGTAGTGAATTAACCGAAGAACTCAGAAGGCGTTACGGTTCAGAAAATGTGGTTGCAACCGACATAAGAAAACCTGATGGTAAGCTTGCAGAATCAGGTCCTTGTGATGTTCTTGATGTAACAGACAGAGCAGCAGTTTTTACTTTGATTAAAAAACATGAGATTAATACAATCTATCACATGGCTGCAATTTTAAGTGCTACAGGAGAGAAAAATCCTGCATTGTGTTGGAATGTGAACATGAATGGCTCAATTAATATTATGGATGCTGCTGTGGAACTTGATCTTGGCACAATTATAATACCAAGTTCCATTGCTGCGTTTGGACCTGAGACTCCCAGGTTTGATACACCACAGGAAACCATTCTTAAACCAAAAACTATGTATGGTGTTACAAAAGTTTGTGGTGAGCTTCTTGGTGATTATTATGTGAAAAATTTAGGCGCAGACATTCGAGGTCTTCGTTACCCAGGTATCATCAGCTCTGAAACGCTTCCAGGTGGTGGAACAACGGATTACGCTGTTGATATTTTCTACAAAGCTGTTGAAGATGGTAAATACACATGTTTTGTCCGGGAAGATACCATGCTTCCCATGATGTACATGCCTGATTGCATAAAAGCAACAATTGATCTTGCTGAAGCTGATAAGGAAAATCTTCTTCACTGCTGTGAATACAATCTTAGTGCTTTATCTTTTACAGCAGCAAATCTTACAGAAGAAATCAAAAAGCATATTCCAGACTTCAAAGTGTCATATCAGCCTGACTTTCGCCAGGCAATTGCCGATACCTGGCCAGCATCAATCGATGATTCTGCTGCAAGGCAAGAGTGGGGCTGGGCGCCTGATTGGGATTTAGAGAGTACAGTTAAAGATATGCTTGAGAAACTTCGCGCCAGAAGTTAGCATACTGAAAGTATTATTTCAGGGCTGTGATTTATTTTGCAGCCCTTTTATTCATTATAAGATAATCTTCTTGCAAGAATTACCACCTGAGCGTCGTTCAATATTGTTCCAGAGCAGGATGCTTCCACAAAAATTATGTATCTGCCCACAGGGTATTGTTCACCGTACCACTCAAGTATTAGAACTTCCCCTGGAACAATTGATGAATACAGATTTTCCAGTTCCATGCCTCGAACATCAAATACCTTTACCGTTACATCACATGCCTGCATTGGAAGGTTAACTTCAATTCTAAGTGGAGTTTCAGGCGGGTTGAAAATATATGGGGTTAAAGAAAGAAATTCGTTTGATGAAATTTCACAAATGCTGTTTACACGGCCTGGGGTTGCGCTTGATATTGAGGTGCCCCAGTTATCTTGGTGAAAACCCATTCCATTGTAAGTTCGTCTTTCTATACTGGCATTGGCATTGCCACCCCAATGGCTTGTATAGGGAACCATATCCAGTATTTGATTCTTGTCAAACAGGAAAAGAGTATCTCCTGAATTATTCAGTGTTGGCCATGGGTCCAGTTCAACAACTGAACAACTCATACTTCCCCAACGGTAATAAAAATCATCTTCATTTGCTGTTAGAATTATGTATTCACCAGGAGAAAGTACTTCTTCTGTGAGCAAACTGGTTGTTCCCGGATCTGCAAAAACAATCTCTGAAAGAGAGACTGTATTTTCTGTTCCATTAAATAATTCTACCCATTCTGTTTCATTGTAGAATATTTCATTTAAACACAGGGTTGGTGATGGATTCCAGATTGTTTCAGAAACATCATTTAAAGGATTGGAATCGTATTCACATATAATCTCTGCTGTTATAACTGACAACTCAGTTACTGATTGCCAGTTTGCTGTTATAGAAATAGTGTCACCAAGTTTTGGTAGAAATGGGGAAGAGGTATTTATTATCATATCGTCAGTGAATATTTTCAGAGATAGATCTTCCGTTGCAATTGTGTCAGTTCCAACACATGTGAGTAGAACTTGGATTTCTGTTTCTGTATCTTTTTGACCCATAGGTGGCGAAAGAAGTACTGAAATCACGCTGTAATCTACTCCCTGAGTTATTCCTGTGGGACAGGTTCCTGGAGTTGGAGCTGAAAGAGAAATCCAGTTTTCTTCCAAGTCAGGAAGAGATGAGTGTATTCTTTCCACACTAAGGTCAGTTCCTGGATCAAAAGGAATATCATCATCCTGGTTTTCTGGCGTTCCATAACCAGAAACAACCATGGAGTCAATTAATAACAATACCGGGTCTGTACTGGAAAGACCATCACCAATTGTGCTGTTTGCTGGGTGAAAAATTGCTGTACCATCAGGAATATCGTATGGTTTGGCTCCGTTTTCATACTCAGTATCTAGAATTAACCCATAACTTCCAGGAGTAAGAAATTGAGTTTCAACTGCTGTGAGGGCATCAATTGCATCATTATCGGTAACGAAAAATTGTGTAATATCCGCAAGACCAGGACCTGGAAAGAAAAGCTCGATAAATTCATCACAATCTTCATTGGAAGGATTACACAGAACCTCTGTAATTACCGGCCAGATTGCATGATCTGGTATGAAATTGCAGTGTTTTATGTTATTGGATGTAATTGTGTCGGATGTATTTTGAATTGCTGCAGCATACACAAAAAGGCCACTATCAGGTTGCGTGAATGGAATAACAAGTGTATTGGATTCCCCAGCTGAAAGAAAAATAGATTGTTGGTGGATAATTTCACTTGAACCAGGTGTCAGGTCGCCGTTACCATCTGAAAATATCGTACATATCCCTTCTGCATCAAATACACCATTATTTCTAAAAATTGCTTGTATTGAATCGGATACCCAGATGGAATCTGTGCACAAGTCAGTCCAACCTTCGTTTTCAGTCACAATTCCAGGAGTTCCACCTGGTTCAGATGCTTTCCAGTTAAACTCTGCATCTGGTCCGCTTGTTGAAATTCTTTCCATGGAATTTCCATTCCCAGGATCAAAAGAAATGTTATCAAGACCATCATCGTCACAAAGCAATGGGTCATCGTACAGCAGAGGTGTTCCTGCTGTTGCCAGAAGAGTCATAAGTGATGGTTCACCTGGAAGGTAAATAAGAATTGGATCGTCAGTGGTTAAACCATTACCGATCGTTGTATTTGCAGGAGTAAAAAGAGATGTACCAGATGGAATATTTAGAGTTCCCTGATACTCGGGATCGATTATTAGAACTGTTTCCTGAGCTTTTATGTATGGACTTCCAAGGGGTACAATAAGATCTACAGCATCTCCATCTGTAAAGTAACAGCCAGACAGGAGGAAAACTCCGGGACCGGGATAGTAGACCTCGATGAATTCCTCCTGATCCTCAATTAGAGGATTTGCCATTATTTCTGTAATAATAGGGTTAATACCGCCGCCGGTTGAAAATTGAATTCTGCTAGTTGCATCAACGGCAGAACACACTGCTGGGTACCAGCCTGTTTCATGGGCAGTGAAGTAAACTTGAAGTGTATCTGATTCCCCAGGTGAAAGATTGCAGGCTGGGTAACTTAAAAGTTCTTCATTCCATTGAGATACAGAATCACCGTTGATATCAATGAACAAAACTATTTCACCGGAATCAGGCGATACAGTCCCCCAGCAGGAAACAAAAACAGTAAACAAAACTGATGTACCTGGAACAGGATCTGAATCGCTCAAAAATAATGAATCAATTGTTATTATAAAGGTGTCTGGTGGTGCCTCGGTTGCAGCGCCTGGTGTGGTTTCTCCGGCGAACCAGTATCCTTCGCCATCAGAAGCTAATAGGGGATATCTGCCAATGGATAATCCTTCCCCTGGGTCAAAAGGGATGGAATCGAGGTCATCATCATCGCAGTCACTCCAGTTATCAAGTTCTAACGGTGTACCAAAAGTTGAAACAACATCACTCTGCGTTGTGCCGGATGGTGAGTACAGGGTAAGCGGGTCGGAAGTTGCCAGCCCGTTACAAATAGAGTGATCTCCGGTGGTAAGAATAACAGTTCCTTCAGCAAAGGTTAACCATGGTTGGATTGGATAATCTTCTTCAAGAAGGATTGCGTAACTACCTGCAGGGATTATTGAGCTTTCAGTTACAACTCCTGTTTGGGGGAAAGCACTTATCCAAGGAAGAAGTTCATCAAGCGCATCTCCATCGGTAATGGAGTAACCGGTAATATCAAGAGGTTCATCTGAAGCATTGTAAATTTCAACAAATTCCCCTGAGGTATTGAAAACAGGGTTTGAACAGACCTCTGATATCACAGGCTGGCTGCAAAAAATGGCGGTGAAAAGAATTAGTATTTCCATAATGAACACTAACCCACATTATATCGGGTTTTCCAAATGGGAGGTAAAAAGATAGTGTTACTCGGTTTTCAGCAATTCCAGTGGTAAACCTTCTAGAAGGGGAATAAGTCTGTTTGGATTAGATGAATCTGGCATAAAATCAGAAAACTCTGTAAGCAGTTCATAGTAGGTATCGTCACCCCAAAGAAGAATTTCATCTGGAGCGGCTTCAAGACCAATTTCAGCAAAAAACAAACCCAGAGCTTGTGGTGAAGCTGATGTAAGAGCATCTTTCAAAATTGTAAGAGCAGAATCTATATCAGCTGGTGGGGTTGCAATGAACCCCACCAAAGTAATGAATAAAAGTATCATTTTTTATTCAATTTCGTAAGAAACCGATACATTTACCGTTATAGATGAATTGCCTGGTGAGATTGGAGGTGATTCATAATAAGCATCGTCGAAGGATCCATAACCATTGTAATTATAATCACTGTAGTTGTCTACCCATTCACTGACGCTGATGGGGTCACCAAGTGAAACATTTAACCCTTCGGCAAGAAGCTCTGCTGTATTTATGGCTTCATTGAGAGCTAATTCTCTTGCCTGATTTATCAGTTCGTTTCTATCGTTAATCGTGAAGTTGATACCACCAATGGATGTGGCTCCGTTGGAAACTAGAGCTGATATCACATTCCCAACCTGTTCAACAGAATTCACTTTTACAATGAATGAATGGGTCAGGTGATAGAGATTCTCTCCAGTGTACTCATAAGTATTGTAATCATATTCTTCTTCCATATACAAACTATAACCAACAGTTTCAATGGCAGTTTCTTCAACTCCAGCTTCAATTGCTGCTGCGATTGCTTGTTCGGCTAGTTCTGTTGCTTCATTTACAGCAACCCCTGCATCAATATTCAATACTTCAACGCTAAAGCTTACTTCAACCATATCTGCTATTCCAGTGACTGTTCCTGTGCCGGTGACACTTATGGATGGGGGATATGCTTGGGTTGAAATATCATTACCTATATCGCCACAACCTACAATCAGCAGAGACATTACGAATAATAATAAAAATATACGCATTTCTGTTACCTCACGATCCTATAATTTTGACCATAACTCTTTTTCTTCTGCGGCCGTCAAATTCACCGTAAAAGATCTGCTCCCATGGACCCATATCAAGTTTTCCTTCAGTAACTGCAACCACAACCTCGCGACCCATTATTTGACGCTTATGATGTGCATCGCCGTTATCTTCCCCTGTAAGATTATGTCTGTACCGCTTTGGATCATGGGGGGCCAGTTCCTCTAACCATCTGCGGTAGTCGCTGTGAAGCCCCGGTTCATCATCATTAATAAATACACTTGCAGTGATGTGCATGGCGTTCACAAGACACAACCCTTCCTGTATACCACTGGATTGCAGTTCTTCTTCCACTTCATTGGTGATATTCAAAAAACCAACTCTTTCTGGTGTGTTAAACCAGAGGTATTTTCTGTGAGATTTCAATTTTTCTCCTTACCTTTTGTTAACATGATTACTGAAGAGCGTACACTGAGCAGGAAAGAGGATGCAGGGTTACATTAATGGATTGATTAAAATCATGAGCAGCAGTGTTTGTGGAGGATGATGTTTCACAAAAAGGCAAAGTGCTGTTGAAAACTAGTTTCCAGTTACCGCTTTGCGGAACACCAATTCTGTAGTTTTTTCGTTCTATGGGTGTCATATTAAAAATACAAAGCAGTGGAAGACTGTTTTCTGATTTCCTTAAAAAAGAAACAATTGTAGAGTCAGTATCTGAAAAATCAACCCACTGAAAACCATTGGTTTTGCAATCGCTCATGAATAATTGACAGTGTGCATTGTAGAATTTGTTCAGAGACGTGACAAATTCAATCATACTGTTGTTACCTTCTGGAAGGCAGATATTGCTGTTCCATTCTGTTTCCTGGGCTCTTTCGCCACCCATGAATAGAAGCTGTTTACCTGGAAAAAACCATTGATAACACAAAAGTAATCTTAGATTTGCTTCTTTAGATTGTTTATTGCCTGGCATTTTTGTAAGTAAAGAACCCTTACCATGTACCACTTCATCATGTGAAAGAGGAAGAATATAATTCTCACTCCATGCATACATGCCGCTAAAAGTAATTTTATCAAGTTTTTGTTTTCTGAAAAGTGGATCTGTTTTAAAAAAATCAAGAGTATCATTCATCCAGCCCATGTTCCATTTGAAGTGAAATCCAAGACCGCCACTCTCTGGAGGTTGTGTAACTCCCGGCCAATCAGTGCTTTCCTCTGCAATCATTATTGCACCTGGAAATCTTGATCCTACATAATGATTTAACTCTTTTAAAAAGTCCACTGCCTCTAGGTTTTCTCGGCCACCGTATTTATTAGGAATCCATTGACCTTCCTCTCGGGAGTAATCAAGATAAAGCATTGAGGCAACAGCATCTACTCTGATTCCATCAGCATGAAAAGTATCAAGCCACTGAAATGCGCTTGCAAAGAGAAAATTTCTTACTTCACTTCTGCCATAATTGAAAATCAGGGTATTCCAATCAGGGTGAAATCCTTTTTTAGGATCCTCATGTTCATACAGACAAGTTCCATCAAAATTTGCAATAGCCCAGTTGTCCGATGGAAAATGTGCCGGAGGCCAGTCGATGAGTACACCAATTCCAGCAATATGGCAATCGTCAACAAATCGGCAGAAATCTTGCGGTGTGCCCAACCTGCTTGTTGGAGCAAGAAAACCTGTCACCTGATAACCCCATGAGTCGTCAAAAGGATGTTCCATTACCGGTAGAAGTTCTATATGGGTAAAACCTAGATTTTTAACATAGGGGATTAACCATTGAGTTAGATCATTCCATGAATGAAAATCATCAATTTCCCGAGACCACGAAGGGGCGTGAAGTTCGTAAATGGACATGGGAGTTGTGAAGCAGTTTCGTTTACTTCTTTCTTCCATCCATTTGCTATCAGACCATTTGTAGGAAAATGGATCCTCTACTTTTGAAGAATTATCCGGTCGTTTCTCAAAAGAAACAGCATAAGGGTCTGATTTTTCGATTTTAGTGCCATTTTGTGTTGTTATGATATATCGGTAGAAGTCACCACACGAAACCCCTGGAATAAACAACTCCCAGACACCGCTTTCGCCTAGGCTCCTCATGGGATGCCGTCTGTTATCCCAGTTGTTGAACGAGCCAACTGCGCTAACCGCTTGTGCGTTAGGTGCCCATACTGTAAAAAGAGTTCCTTCTACATCACCCACATTCCATAATCTTCCACCCATTTTTCTGTGAAGTTCAAGATGTTTTCCGCTGTTAAAAAGATGTAGGTCGACTTGACCAAATTGAGGTGCAAAAGAATATGGATCCGCAGTTTGCCACAAAGAGCCATCAAGCATTTCAATTTTTAGTTCATAAGGGAAAAAATCAGAAAATTCTGATCCATTCCAGATAAAGAATCCTTGTGAATCTATTCTCTCCATTTTCATCACAGCATCAGCACTAATAACATGTATTGAAGTTGCATCCGGACAGAAGGCTCGGATAGAAATGGATCCTTCTGTTTTATGCATACCTAGAATTGAATGTGGATTCGAGAAGGGGCCGTTGATTACTTTGTTTATTTCATAAGAAGAAAGTGAGTTTTTCATGTCATTATTTCCATTGCGAGACCAAGCAATAACAAGTAACCCAGTGAGTCTGTGCATGCGGTTAGAAGAATATTGCTTCCAAGAGCAGGGTCTTTCCCAAGGGCTCGCAAAGTTAGGGGAATACCGGCACCTAGAAGACCAGCTAGAGTCATATTTGCTACAATAGAGATGAAGATTACTATACCCAGTGATAAAGATTGTGAAGGTTCGCTTGCGGTAATGTAAGCTACAAAGGCTGCAACTGTACCGGCAACAAGACCTAATAGAGCTCCAAGTGAACTTTCTTTTACAAGAGCTTTTTTCTCACTTGCGAAGTCAAGTTCACCAAGAGCAATTCCTCGGGTGATCACCACAAGTGATTGATTACCGATGTTGCCACCCATTCCTGCAACTACAGGCATAAATGCTGCCAGGGTTGCAAACTGAGATATGGTTCCCTCGAAGGCTCTTACCACAGTAGAGGCAATAAAAGCAGTTACCAGATTTACAAGTATCCATGGAAAACGCTGCTTGAAAGCAATTGGAATCGGTGTGAAAACGCTGTCATCTTCTGAAAGACCAGCCATACGGTACATATCTTCTGTGGCTTCTTTTTCCATAACATCAAAAAGAGCATCACCGGGAATTACCCCCATAAGGTGGTGATTATCATCTACAACTGGTACCGCCATTATGTCGTATTTGCGAGCAATTGCAGCTGCACCTTCGCTATCATCATCAGTATCTACTGTGAATGGATCCTCTACCATTAGTTCTCGTATAGAAGTGTCCTGAGGACAGGTTACCAGCCTTCTTAGGGGAACAACCCCCATAAGCCGGTTATCTTCATCTGTCACATATACATAAAATGGAACATCAACAGATTCACTCTGATTTCTGATTTGTTCAACTGCCTCGCTTGCAGTAAATTCAGGTTTAACAACCATATAACTTGATGCCATCAATTGACCGGCACTGTCTTCAGGGTAAATCATCAGTTGTTCTATGCGGTATCTGTTTGTCTCTGGAAGAAGTTTAAGGATAACCTCATGACGATCCTCGGATATTTGTGCTAGAAATTGAAGAGCATCATTGGGATCTTGTCTTTTTAGAATTCTTGCTATGCCGTCATCGTTAATGTCTTCAAGAACTTCGGTAAGCAGAGAATCCGGCAACTCTGCAAGAACATCACCGGCTTTCAGTTGACTGAA
>JAOZUR010000058.1 GCA_029938555.1 Candidatus Sabulitectum sp.
GATAATTGGATCAGTAGGGACTGGAAATCAGAGCAAAGGTATTACGCAAAAGAGACTTTCTTTATTGCAGCGATCCGGTTTACCCACTGAATATTTCCACCATTTTCCAGGTAGGGTGCCTGAATAAAAACATTAATTGGATCAGAAGTGTTAGTGCATAAGTTTAGAAAGGGATGGTAGAAAAGATACTTATCTTGATCGGGGAAGTAGCACATTTTAATATATGCGACACCAACCCCATTCACATGGGCAGATAGGTTATGCTCCATATGAATAATGAGGGAATCAGTACTGTCCGGCAAAATGTACCAGACTTCAGGATCTGTTAGTGAACTCATTGTTGCAGTGCAAGAGGAGGGTGGTTTTATCAATGACAGTGGTGGAATTCGAGGTAGAAATTGAAGCAAAGCAAGCTCTTTTCAACTGGATTAAGGTTCATTATAATTGCTACAAGAGGCATTTCACTAACAATCATTAATCTCCAGCTTAGTAAAGCAAGAGTCGAGGAATGAAATAGTAAAATAGTAATCGCTTAACTCTGATTTTATTTTTTAATGGCAGAATTATTTCTTATGGTAGAGTGGAAACATAATTCCGGAGTAAGCACTTATAGTCGTTAATATAGTTTCATATCAATGCAGCTTGTCATTTCCACATTATTGACAATCAAATACTTATAACCTTATCAGGAGTAAATATGACTGGAGAACAGAATAGAAAAGGCATCAGAAAACGCATATTGATTATTGCTATTCTCGTTGCAGTTGTGCTGGGTGGATTTGCCGCCTACACTTACAGAGGAGCCATCAGAATTAGAATGATGGATTTTCTTATTTCATTTGATGATGCTCCCCAGATTCAGAATACAGTGGGCTGGGCCGACAACAACCCACCAGGTTGTTGGGGTGAAGCCCGTGATCTTGGACAGGAAGAAGCACTTACTGCTGAACAGCAGGAAGCAGTTGATAACCTGGAATCACTAGTTTATCTTTCTGGATATCAGGAAGCTCCATATCAGCATGATGTAGTTTCTCATGATACCCTAAGAGCTTATCCTGGTTACAATATCCTTATCTCTGGTCACGCACCCGGTATTACGATGATTGATATGGAAGGTGATTTTATTCATGAATGGTTTAATCCTGAGATTACTCTTTATGGTTCGTGGCCTGAAGCGCAGGACAGAAACATTTCACTGGACTACTGGCGTAGAGCTCATCTTTTTGAGAACGGTGACCTTGTTGTACTGATTGACGGAGGAGGAATAATAAAAGTTGACAAAGACTCAAATCTTCTTTGGAAAAGCGAATATATAGGTGCCCATCATGATGTGTATGTAAGCGATCAAACCGGCCTAATATATGCTTTGGCGCGAAATATTCATGTTAATCCTGATTACAATACAGAAGATCTTATTGTTGAAGATTACATTAGCGTTCTAGATTCTCTTGGGAATGAAATAGAAACTATCTCTATTCTTGATGCCCTGAGAAACTCCCAATATGCACCTGTACTTCGAAGGATGCCTCCTGACGGAGATATTATTCATGCCAACACCATCGAGCTCATTGAAGAGGGATCTCTACCTGAAGGATACAGTGGGCCCCTAAGAGAAAACTCTCTTCTACTTTCATTCCTTGCTGTTGACCTAATCTGCGCGCTAGACCTTCAGGATAAAACTATCTACTGGGCTGAAAGCGACATTTTCCATCACCAGCATCAACCTGCTCTTCTGGAAAACGGGGATATACTTGTTTTTGATAATCAGGGATTTGGTGAAAATTCCACAGCTCTCGAGTTTTCTCCCCTGACAGGTCAGACCATTTGGTACTACAGGGGAACTGCTGACAATCCTTTCTATACCCGCGGGGCCGGAGCCTGCCATAGGCTTCCTAACGGTAATACTCTGATCATAGAATCAATTGTAGGACGTTGCTTCGAAGTAACTCCCGAGAAGGATATAGTTTGGGAATACTACAACCCTTTCAGAGCTGGGGAAAACCAAGAGCTGATAGCAACGCTGTTTGATGTGGAAAGAATTCCCGAAGATTTTCCTGTGGAATGGCTTAACCCGTAATATCTGCTTAAATCATTTCTCACAAAGTGCCCCTTTTTGCATGCTTAATCGGGGCATTTTGTGACTCATTAGGAAGAGTTAAATGGGTCAGGCTGTTTGTGTCTTGGTACAGCAATGAGCATAAATATAGTGGTATAAACTTTGTTAATCCTGAAGGTAAACACAGCTGGAAAGACAAAATGATTCTGGACATCTATTTTACGCTTGCTATTTTTAAAAGATAGGTTGAGATTTGTGTAGCAGTTTCCTTGTGATTATGGGGGAGGATCTCATGTTCGTTTTTATTCTACTTATTCAGATGGTGATCGATTAAGTTTTGATTTATCTTGTGCTAAACGATTGCGTTACTTCATTGGAGATTATTATGACAAAAACAGGTACATTTATTTTTCAACGATTTACATTTTTTTTCGCACTCATGCTACTGTTTATTGTGGGCACAGTTTTTGGGGAGTCCGATGGAAGTGGGTTTGGTGGTGGTGTAAGACTTTTTATGCGCGCACCGCTGATGAAAACTGATGATGTTTTTTCAAGTAGTTTGCTTTTTGAACCATATGTTACCTATAATTTAAACCCTCAAGCTGCTATTAATCTTGCATTTGGTTATACTGGTTACGATAGAGAACCTGTAAACACGGGCATTTATGCCACAGGGGAGAAGGTCTCTGGAAGTGATACCAGTGTATCCATAATTACCCATGGAGGTACGGGTTTTGTGCGGATGTCTCTCGGTTTTGGAAACATTTGGCGTAACCATGAGGAAAGCTATACAGTTAATGGGTCAAACCCTTCTGAGTTAGATTTTGATGAGAGCTCAAGCAGTTTTGTAGGAATTGTCGGAATGCAATTTATACCTGTACAGTATACAAGTATTGGTACACAACTTAGATACCATAACTCTTCAGATTTTTGGATTTGTTTGGGAATTGGATATGGGTATTAAGCATCTATTGTTACGGTCAATTCATTCGAAATCATTCTTTGTTGAAATCTTATGATTAGAAGAGATACTGAAAAACTTTCCCTTCCACAGGGCAGACGGGTGAGTCAACCTGGTCATGAAATTGTTTTGTTGTACTTGAAGAAAAGAATGAAAGAGATCGGGCTGATACCTTTCAAGAACAATAATTTTTGTTTACCTTACAATGATCAATTCACAAATCTTGCTGGAATTATTCCTGGTGAAAACAGCAGTGCTCTGCCTATTCTTATTGGGGCTCACTACGATAGTGCAATCGATGCTCCATGTGCAGATGACAATGCTATTTCAGTTGCTCTGATTTTGAGCATATCAGAGATACTGATGAAGAAATCTCCTGAACGAAAAATCATTGTGGTCTTCTTTGATGCAGAGGAAAAGCCCAATTTTTTAACAGAGAATATGGGGTCCACCAGATTCTGTAATGATCACTGTAGTGATATTGATTTTGCTTGTGTGGTGATCTTGGACATGATCGGTCATGATTTTCAAGTGGGAATTCCAATAGTCGACTTTTTTATTCCTGGAATTAGACAATTGCTTTTTATCCTGGGTTCTGAAAGCCACCAGGAACTTCCTGGCATTGTAAGTCTTGCATCAGCAGAAACAGATGGGCTCAGAGTAATTCCAACCCAAACCAGATATATAGGGGATAGGTCTGACTATCATGCTTTCCGAAAAGCTGGTCAGCCATATCTTTTCATCAGCAAAGGGTGGGGAAAACATTCACATAAACCGGAAGACACTGTAGACTGGATAAATTTCAGCACAGTAGAACTTATCCAAAAGTTACTTCTTGATATGCTTAAACTGATGGACAAGGCTTCTTTTCAGAAGAGAATAGCTTCTGATGATCCATTTTTATACGAGATCAGAATGATGAAAAAGGCCATTGGTTGGCCCATGCCACTTATCCTGGGTTGTTTAGGGTTCCACAAACTTGCACTGCGTTCTAGAAAAGACATAAATTCTCTTATGAGCAAGGTTCTGAAACTGGCAAAATTCTAATCTTGACGGGACCGCCTTCCTCTAATGATGATACTTTATCAAAAAAAACCGGGGATGGTGCCACAGTGAATAAAGAAGAATATAGAATCTCTGCCTCTGAAGGGGCATCAATCGCTGGTGACTTCGCTCTTAGAAATGGACTGGATGTTAAACTTACCGATTCTCTTACAACTGCGGTGTCCTGCATTCTTCAGCATTTATCCGCCAATTCCACTCCGTGGGAAAGAGAGCTCACTTCAAAGAGTGAATCTGGAAAAATCTTGATAGACATTTCTTTTCCTGCTCATCTGATTGCGTTTGATGCCCATAATGGAAAAAGTCTTGCCAGATGGATACAAAAAGCCACAATTGGAATCGATAGGGTGTTTATTGGACAACAGGGACGGAGACAAGTGATCAGGCTGGTAATGTACCCTAGGAATAACAGCAGCGAAGTTTGGTTTATGGGGCTTTCTCCATGGCTAAAAGATACTGCAAAAAAAACTAGAATTGAAACGGGAGAGAATGCAGTTTCTTCAGGAACTGTACTTGAGGATACTGAAACTGGAAAGGTGCTACGGCTGGATCAAATTGATGACTTTTTTGTTTCTGAACTGAACGAGACCATACCACTCAGAGATATCTATATGAAAGCAATCGACCAATTTGGCCTGATCTCTCCTGACCGGGTCGGTCACCTTTACCAGGCACTGGAAAGTAATGGAATGTTGGAACCTGTAACTTGTTCAAAAGGTAACAGTGGTTTTTTTAACAAACTGCAAAAATTAGTAGAGCAAGGGTTCGTTTTCAAGCGCTCGAATCAGTTGCTGGGATATGTTCTTGGGAAACTTGGTGGGCTGGTGGGAACCCTTGGTGCAATTTTGCTTTCAGTTATGGGCTTATCTGGTATCCTGTTCCTGATCTTAAACAGCAGTAGGTTTATTCTAGTTGTACATGAGGCAGGACCATTTCTAGTTCATCATCCTGTTATTCTTATTGTTTTGTACATCTTTGTTTTTCTGACCACCATAATGCATGAGATGGGTCATGGGCTTACATGTAGACATTATGGAGGCAGGGTAGACCGCATGGGGTTCATGTTATATCTGGTAATGCTTATTTTTTTCTGTGACGTTTCCACCACATGGAGCATGAAAAGCAAGAGGCATAGAATACTGGTATCTCTGGGTGGACCACTTGTAACATTTGGTATTCTAGGCGGCTGCTTGTTGGGTTTCCGAGCAACCATGGGAACTGGCTCAAGTCTGGAGATATTCTTCGTATCAGCAGCTATGATGGAAATCTTTGTACTGGTAATGAACCTCAATCCTTTCCTGAGAATGGATGCTTACTACATTCTTGAAGATGTTTTGAATGTGAGCAATCTCAGGAAAAATTCGTTTGGCTTCTGGAAAAGTATAATCTATAGAAGGAAAGTCTCTGAAAAAAAGATCACCACTGGGAACCGTTCAATTTACCTTCTTTACGGTATTCTTGGAGGAGGAATCACAGCAGCTGTTACTTTTTTCTATCTGTATTCGTACTTAAGAGAATTACTGATTCACCAAGGTTCTGAAGGGAAGATTGTGTTTGCTGCATTCATGGTGCTTGTACTTCTGATCCGGTTTGGAATGAAAGCTTCCAGTTCTCTAAGATCCAGAACACACTGGTTAACAGAGGTAAAGTAGAAAATGCTAAAATTCGTATAAAAGTGATGTTTCATTGTAATTGACAGGGTTTACTTTCTTTGATAGAGTAGATTGTGTAAAAGTGAAACTAAAATAAAACAGAGAGGGAATTGAAAATGAACAAAGAAGAGTACGGAAAAGCTATTGCCAGAATTGTTGCAAAGTGTTGGATGGATCATGATTTCAAGAAGACATTTGTTGAAAATCCTGCATTGATTTTAAAGGATGAAGGTATCATGGTTCCTGATGGTATGAAGATCAGAGTACTGGAAGATACAAAAGATCTGCGATCGATTATTCTGCCGGTAAAACCTGAAGACCTGGGGCAGATAGAAGAGCTAGAAGATCGTCTTGCAGCAGCTGCACTTCCTCTTGCCAGTAATTCCATGATTCTCTAGATAATGTAGTTTCGGTTTTAATTACTACCGTATGGGAATTGTATTGAAGAAAGAAAAACAATCAACAGTTGCTTCCATCATAGTCAGTAACTCTGCTTTCTTTTAAGAAATGTTTTTTTAAATGAAAAGAGGCGGCACTGTACTGGTGGGTCCATTGTCTATCATAGGGCAGACGTTTACCAGCAACCCGTTGTCATCAGGCATTTTGACTGTTTGCTCTATTCTACAGAACAGCGGAATTGACGCTAGGCAGGCCATATTGGATTTCGATCTGGAAGGCATTCTGGAAGACCAGGTTATAAGCTGTTCAGTAAAAACTATTCTTGACTGTGAACCTGATGTGGTTGGTTTCTCCACCACATGCGGTTTTTTTGCATTAACCCTGCTTATCGCCAGGGAGTTAAAGAAATTAGACAGATCTATTCGGATCATTCTTGGTGGTCCCCATGCCAGTTCCCTGTGGAAGGAAACTCTTACAACCTGCCTCTGGATCGATTACATTGTGGTGGGAGAAGGTGAGTCTACTGTTCCTTCCATATGGAATTTCATTGATGACCCAGACAGTTTATCTGAACAACCTGGACTGGCATTACGACACAATGGAAAACCTCGGTTGAATAAAGCAGCTGAGCTTGTTATGGATATGGATTCTCTTCCCCAGATAAACTGGGATTTTCCGTCAGTGGGAGTATTAAGAAAAACAAAACGCCTTGAGATAGAGGCTGGTAGAGGTTGTCCATTCAATTGTATTTTCTGCTCTACAAGCAGTTATTGGGGAAGAGTGTTTAGAATAAAGTCTCCTTCCAGACTGATCTCAGATATTCGGATAGCTTATGAAGCTACTGGAATAACTCACTTTTCTCTTGTGCATGACCTGATTACCACTTCCAGAAAATGGGTCACTGACTTCTGCTGTGAGCTTATCGCTTCAGATGTTTCCTGCAGTTGGGCATGTTCAGCAAGACTGGATACTCTGGACAAAGAATTGATGGAACAGATGGCTGGAGCTGGATGCAGTGGAATTTTCATTGGGTTGGAATCTGGTTCTAAAAAAATTCAGAAATTCATAGATAAAAACTGGAACCTTACTAAGGCACTTGAGATCGTACAGATTGCAACGGAATTAAAAATTAACCTTAGCCTTTCTTTCATATTAGGCTTCCCAGAAGAAACTCAGCAAGACTTGATGGAAACTATTCGAGCTGTAATTCTATGCAAGAGAGCAGGAGGCAATAGTATAGATATTGTTTGCCATGCCCTGGCACCATTTCCAAATTCTCCTATGTATGACAGCAGGAAGTATGGTATTGAATGGGATAGATTCGGAAGTTTTACCATGGAGTTTTTTACATTCCCTACCCCTGCTTGTACTGCCTTTAACATTAGTAATCCCCACCTGTGTACAACTGCATATCACTACCGAAACACTGAGATTACAAGGCAGATGGTACTTTCAATGAATCTTATATTAACAAACCTTTTCAGATGCCCTGCTACATTCATGACTCTTGACTTGCTTTACGGAGATGATCTTTCTGAAAAACTCTACAATTATGCCCATCTGGTTAGACCGGAGGTTGTGGGCAACATTGTTGCTTTGAGCAAGCTTGCGCTGGAAATGGAAATAATGATCGGTCAGTTACTTGGAAAAGAAACAGAGAGAGTACCATGGTGTATCGACCTCTACAAATATGAAAGTACCAGATTGTGTGTTCAGGTTCTTCCTGACTGGAAAGCGAAGAGAGGTCTTTTTAGGGATTTGGAATATGATGTAAGAAACATACAAGACATCTTGCTAAAGGAAAGAAGACTTCCATGTAAAGACCAATCTCCCGGTGAGTATTGTGTTTGGTGTTACAGTACACTTGCTGGGTTCAGGAGAGCTATGTTGCCACGATCACTGAGCGACCAATTGAAACCCGGGAAAGAGTAAAGCATATGATAAAAGTCCCTATATTGAAACCACAGTTCATTCTTATCCAGCCTGCTGATGACCTTTCCATGATTCTTTCAGAAATCACAAAGCATATCCTGCATGGCGTGGAATTCCATGGTATTCTTCAATTGCTGGATGGTAAACTCACTGCAGACCAGATCGTAGAGAAAGCTCAGGGAACAGTATGTTCTGAGATTCTGTATTACAAGCTTATGCAGCTGGAAGAGAGAAATTTTATTGAGGAAGCTGGCAGGAAACATTCATCTACTGAGTTACTCATGGAGGTTATTGGAGGGAAGGAACTTCCAGAGGTTCAGCCCACTGTTTCGGGCAGTACAGTAAGGCTGGTATTTCTGGGTAAATGCCCTGAGGATGCGATTTCCAATTCACTGGAGAACGCAGGCATGGTACTTATGAATACAGGTAACTGGAGAGACACCGTATATGAGTCCCATGATGTGCCCTGGCTGGTGGTGGTGGATGATTACCTGAACACTGACCTTGAGATGTTTAACAAGCTTGCCGTATCAGATAAACGGCAATGGATTCTTTATAAACCTGTGGGGGCCAGAATACTCATAGGGCCTCATTTCATACCAGGGCATTCACCTTGCTGGAACTGCCTTGCCACAATGCTCAAAGGCCACAGGTATGAAGAAGCGATGATAAACCGGGGAATGAAGAAGTATGTGCCCCTGAGGTTATCTAGGGGCTGGAGCAATAAATCCCTGGCCATTGCTGCATCACATCTGCAGAAAGAACTTGATAAATTCCGTAATATCCATGAAGAAGAAGAGTGTTTCATAACATCCTTTGACCTTACTGATAATGGTGAACAAAAACACATTCTTAGAAGATTAAAAGGCTGCTCTATATGCAGTTCCATTTCATTGTATAATGGGATATCATCAATGAAACCTCTGGTGCTTCAGCCAGAGAAAAAATACCCAGATGTGGAGAATGGAAGCCGTATAAGATCAGCTTCAGAAACCCTTCAGTATCTGGAAAAATACAAAAGCAGAATTTCCAGTGTAATCGGCAAGGTTGTTGAATTTAACCCCCATGCAAATGTTTATGGCAGACAGTTTCAGGCCACATATTCTGCAGGAAGAACCATGGAATGCTTTCGCTTGGACAGAGCAGACAGATTTGGAGTATCATTCGGCAAAGGACTCACCCAAGAGCAGGCCAAGGTTAGTGCCATGGCAGAAGCTACTGAAAGATATTGTGCCAGGTTCCGTAAAAGTGATACCACATACAATGCTTCTTTGTTGGAGATAAAAGGTGAAGGTATTCCATTGGATGATCTGGTTATGTTGAGCAAGAAACAAAAGGATATCTTTTCCAGAAAATGTGTACAGCAGGGCTTGACAAACTCGTTCAACAGCGCAACCGTAATAGACTGGTCCCCTGCTTGGTCACTTTCTAAGAACCAGTGGAAACAAGTACCTGCATTAACTGCTTACTATCCGTTTCCGAAAGATAGAGAGTACCTTGTTCCCGCCTGGACAACAAATGGCTTATCTGCTGGAAGTACAATGGAAGAAGCTATACTGCAGGGGTTACTGGAGATTGTAGAACGGGATGCTTTTACCATCTGGTGGTACAATAGACTGATTCCAACAGGTATTGATATTGATTCCTTTAAGAACCCAGAAGCTTCAATCATGGCAGAGAAATTGGATGCAAAGGGATGGGATCTTCATTTACTTGATCTGACCACCGACCTTGGAATACCTGTAATTGCAGCCATGGGAATAAATCGTGAAGACCCAGGCAGGGATCCAGTATCAGGTTTTGGAGCGAACCTTGATCCTCACATAGCACTTTCTAGAGCACTGGGTGAAATGGTTTCAGAATGGAAAAGCAGTCCCAACATTTACAATATGAATGAAAATTCAAAGGTCTATCTGGGAAAACTATTTACAGAACTTGACTTTGTTAAACCTGACCCTAGTGCGGCACTTCTTCATGCTTCTACCATGAATGTGGCAAAGAGCGATTACCTGCTGGATGACATCACCAAAATAACTGAAATCCTAAGTGAAAAAGGTATGGAAACGCTTCTTGTGGACCTTTCAAGAAGTGAGGCTCCTCTTAAAGTGGTTCGAGTTTTGGTCACCGGTATGCGTCAGGTTCTGCCGCACTTTGGTCCTGGTCGTTTGTTTGATGTTCCTGTTTTAACCGGTGATCTTACTGAAGCACTTAGCGTAGAAGAAATGAACCCTATGCCTTTCTGGAATCTGCTCAACAGAGTCAATCCGGCTTCTCTTACTGTTTAGATTTCATAAGTTTTAAAACAAGGTGTCAAATAGAATTCAATAGTATTGCTCTAAATTCAGAACTCATGTTATGTTAAGCTCAACATAACAGGAGTTCTGATACTATAAATAGCAGCAATAGTATGCTGATTCTCTTTATTAGTGAAAACAAAATTTTGAACGCACCACTCTTGCAAGCATAAAAGAAGTTTTACTGACTGTCTTCAGCAATTAATGCAAAATACTTATTGATCTGACTGTTTCTTCTCCATCCACCGTATATTTTAACAAATAAATTCCAGACGGAATATTTATGGTATTAAAACTAAGATGATTTTGAAAATTACTAGCCAAACCACTTTCATTAATCAATATTCTACCAGTGAGATCAAACACAGAGACACTCCAGACTCCAGCTGGAACAAGTAACTCAATAGAATAATCAATAGGATTATTCAATAATTGAGAAGAAGCTAAAATGGGATTTACATTATTAGTACATACTGAACCAAAAATGTTTTCTTCAATATCGTCATTAGAAGCTAACCCGGAAACCCGAATAACCCTGTAATCAATAATAGGATCAGGGCTACTTGATGTAAAATATCCGTATGATACTAGTGCATCTCCTGTTTTATAAATTTTCTTTATTCTTGCATAACTTCCACTAAATTGTGTATTTACTTCTTTAGTACCGCTGCACCAACCAGAGCAAAGAAAATATGATTGAGTAGAACCACTTTCTGAATCAACACAATATGCATAAGCAGAACTTACCTGCATACTTGTATTATTCTCAGAACCTGTCATCCAGAAGTATCTGCCATCAGATGAAATTGTTCGGTTTGGTGTTATATTTTCAAACCAAAAAGAATCACCACTTAAGGAACCAACAGGGTACTTTGTTTGAAAACTATGATTAAGTACACTACCATCATAAAGAACTACAGGTACATCAAAACCAGTTTCACCATCTTCATCGATATACATCCAAGCTCCATATCGTGGAGAACAGGTACCTTGAAAATTTGCTTCCTCCAAACCAATACTACCCAAATTCACTTCAGCAACAGTATCCATCCCCACTTTTGCGTAGAGCAAATATCCTATTCTTTCCCAAAATGGAATGCCCCATTCAAGTCGCTTTTTCTCATATAAATCATATCCAGCGAAAGAACCTTGTGTTAAATTTTCCCAAGACTCGTAGCCTTGTCGAGTAAACGCAATTGTAGCGGGATTTAAATCCATTAAATGCCCTGCTAGGTCACGGGGCCCGGTTGTAGAAATTGCCGGAGACAAGCCAATACGCACCTGTAAAGTACCTGAAAAAGTACTCGGCAAATTACCTACATAACTGTATAAGACTGCATTCTCAGGAGTTACTTCTGCTGGAAAACTGCTTCCGAGTTCTTCTTGAAAATACTCAACATAACTTGCACTTGCTGATGGGCTTGAACGCACGAATGAACCGGTATTTCGAGAATCCCAAAGAGTTTGATTATACACAGTGCCATTTATCCAAATATCATCCTCAAGAAGAACACCGGACGAATTTTTTATAGCCGTTGGTTCTGAATAGAAAACAAGCATTTTCAACCAATATGAATCTGAAGCATCAATTGGTAGGTAACCATAACCAGCACTGTTCAAATGCCTTCCAAATTGAGGAGTATCAAGTTCCTCTTCAACCCGAGCTATTTCCCCTTCAATAAAAGAAATAGGATTCTCGCTGTTTGCCACATTGACCTCAAACAAAATCAAATTGTCAGAAACAGGGGATGTTAAAATTTCGGATGAAGAGTATTGCATAAAAGAATCAACCGGAAAAGAAGCTTCAGCATGAATGCCTTGTTCCAGCATTTGAAAATAATGCAAATCGGTACGCAGTTCTTCTAAATATTCAATCAAAGTACTATCTACATCTGAACGATTTCGTATCCACCTAGCATCATACTTAATTTGATTTGGTCCGTTGGTGAAAACGAATACAGTTGAAACATGGGGAAGAAAATTATCAACAATCACACCTTCAACTTCAGGATTCAAAGATGCCAAATCATCTACCGGTAATTTCTTACTATCTTCATACCTCGAACCATGACTAACAGCAGATATCTCCACAGCATAACGACCATCAGAGAAAAAAGCTTCAAGATTGGTAGCCGGTGCCAGAAATTTCTGGTTTAGCCAAAAATGTATCCCAAGCACCCTGACAAATTCCATCAGCCCAGCTATTCGTGCAGCCCGAATCTGTATATACATTGTTCCAGCCAGAAGGATCATAAACACCACAGTTAGTAACAATGTATGCATTATTAAAATAACTACCATCAAGAAACAGAGCATTGTATATATTGGGGGAAATGTTAGGATTTACAATTTGCCCCTCTGCCTGAAAAATCTCACGATATCCCCAGTCACCCTCATCAGATTGAGTAGATTCCCATTCCAGAGAGAAAGGATTCTCCCTGAAAATTTCAAATCCAACAGAATAAACACCACAACCTTCATTGTCTTGATACGCACTTTGCTCAGAGTATGGTGATACCGCAATATCAATTACTCCATGAATAATATTCTGAAACAAACTTTTTTGCGAAATTCCAAGACTATTTATATATGCAGGGTAAGTTTTTATCCCATTTGGCAAAAAGAAGATACCTCTGTTAGTAGCTTGCGATGGTTGAGGTGGCTGAACCAAAAACCACTCCAATTCGGTCCAAACTTTTTTAAAACTTATCTGATCGTATCCAGACAAAACTCCTGTTGCAAAAAAGTCAAATGGATTTTCTAGTGTTTCCCAGGAATTAAGCAAACGATAACCACCGGGCCAAGCAGAATAAAAACTCCAATGTGACCACTGCACATGAATATGAAGGGGCATGGAACCGTATTGACTACATTTGTCAATCACCATTCTTGCTGGAAACTCAGTACCTCTTTTGTGCTTTTCACACCAATCATTTGCACGAGCTTGTTCATAAGTGTCATCTCCAAGATGAATAAATGCCCATCCATCATCTGTATTCTTAAGACCTATGCCAACCATATAACCTATATAATCAGGATCAGGGTGATAATCAGCTCCAAGAGAATACATGGTTTGATCAAATGGGCTTAGAACCTGATCTATCGCCGAACTAGCAAAAGTCAATTCCTGGATGAAGACCTTCTCCGGGAATACACCAGTCACCATACCCAACCATCAATTTATCAGGAATTCCAGTACTTTGTCCGTTTTGAAAAAATGGAAATGATAAAGGAATATTTTCTGGAGAAGTGGCAACAGCAATTGATACAGATGATAAAAGTATTGTTAGAACAGCAGACTTAAAATTTCTCATTCTGACACCACATTCTTTTCAATGGTCAGAATATGAATTACTGAATCTTCAAACCAGATTATCTTGTTACCGGTTGAGTTAATGGAAGAAGGTTTTAGATCCATAGTATTTCTCCAATGTAGATTGCGTACATATCCATCACCTTCGATTCGGTGAACAAATCTTAAATCACCCTCTCTTGAAAATAAACAAAGTTCATATTTCGATAAATCAAGATAAATCCTTTGGCCAATATAAATTTTCCAGAGTGAAGCTCCGGTTGAATTTAGCACGATCGGACTGAAAAAAGCAATACTTCTGGAATAAAAAGAAATTTTGTTTACTTTCCCGTTTCCATCGCTATCAACGGTTGAAACATACAGAGCTCTTTCTCTGCTCGGGTTTTCTCTCACTTCATCTAAAGATAAATCTGTTGCAAAACAACACGCTGCAGCATTTCTGGCTGCACTGGAAATTCCACAATTGTTCTCATAAGGCTCCTCCCACAAGAGCGAACCATCACTTCCATCAAGACACATCAGGCTATTAATACCAATAATCAGCACCAAACTGCCATCTTCGGAAATAGCTGATCTTCCTGTGTTTGGAGGAAAAGCGTCCCAAAGAACCTTACCATTCTGATCATAAGCACGAAGAGAATACGAACCATTTTCAAAACCTTCATACGATTCACCAAATATCGTTACCATTAGAGAGCCATCAGCAGCATAACTGGTAGCACCATTACTCACATTTGCTATTTTATTAAATACCCGCTTAACCAAATTAAGATTTTCATCATAAAAGCGAATAGAGTCTCCATAAGATGCTATTCCGTAACCATTATCACCTAGATACCCAATGCCGGCAATGCCACTTCCGGTAACCTGAGTTCCAGTCTCAATGTTTATCAACACTGATCTATGCTTGGGTGGGTTTAGACCCTCAATTGCAATTTCTTGTCTAGTCTGAATTTCTTCTTGAAATCGAAGAAGTACGAATCGGCCATCTTTCGAGTTAATCATGTATTTGATGCTTCTTTCAACCTCAAACTCTCTTAACTCGGCATCTTCCTGAAGAACTACAACCTTTTTATCGTAAGTAAGAATTATACGCCACTTTTCACCCTCAGAGGTCTGTACAAAGAAACTCTGAAAACCAATTATTTTGGGGTTTCCCTCCCTGTCATTTTGCGGCACACCGTAATCAAGAGGATCAATAATCATTTCTTCTGCTATCCTGTATCCGGGAGCAATCCACTCATCCTGAACACCATCAAAAATACTTGCATCAAGTGAAACTTCACTCACTGTAACTGAACTAAACAAAACCATCATTGTTAAAAGCATATCAATCCCCTTAGTTTATTACCACAATTCTGTATGTCTCTGTGTTTTGCATGTGAGATTGAAGGAAGTAAAGCCCGGGAGCAAGCTCCACTGTCTGGAACGAATAAGCTCCTGAATCAGGAGTTGAAAACTCCTCAACGACTCTTCCTGATAAATCAAGCAATCTGATTGAAGCACTCTCCGGAGTTACAACCGAAAATTCAAGAACGTTTTTTACTGGATTTGAAGAAATGACCGTAAGAATCTGCTTCGGTAATGTTATCGAACTGCTTTCTTCAATTCCTACATCATCAATTGATAGCAGCACTCCGCTTAGTACTGGTGTGACGGTAGAGTTTGAACTGCTCAAAATAACCTTGTACTGAAAATACCTGGTGGTGTCGATTAAAATCTCATAAAGTTCGGTTGGCTCAAAAAGCTCTTCAGACCATATACCCATATCTTCCCAAGTATTCGAACTTCGTACATGAAATGAAACTGATGTACCGCTTGGTTCTTCCGATTCCCATGTGAGCCTAGACCAGACTCTACCAACTTCACCGTCAAGAATTAATGAAGTAAGAGTACCTGCAGTTGCAAACTCTCCCGGTGACCAGCAAACTATACTATCTCCCATACCGGCTACAGCCACAACTTCTACGCCTTCTACTGTATCCAATTCTGAGGTACAAACCGCACTTGCACCGGAAAGATCACCCATTAAATATTCATGCCATAGATTGTTTGAGCCATGAACATACCATCTTACTTCACTATCATAACAACCAGTGGCAACAATATTTTGCCAATTATCTTCTGATTCTGTAATGGAACAAATTGTGGTTCCTGCTGCCCCCCAGAGACCATCTCCAACAAGATGTTTGTTCCAGGAAGTTCCAGTGTTTTCATACCAGTAAACAGAATTATTATCAAAAGAAGTTGCTGTAATATCGGGAAGATTATCACCATTGATATCTCCCACACTCAAGCCATTAGGATGTGGAATATCACAGTCGATTTCATGTCTAACAAACTCAGTATACCAAGAAACACATTCAAGTAATGTAATAGTACTGTTATTGTACTCTGTAAGCAAAATATCCTGATCTCCATCCAGATCAATATCTGCAAGTTCTATTGATTCAATTCCAGGAAAAATTCCCGGAATTTGATACTGATTGTAATAGACTGTATCTGGTTGAACCAAACACTTAAAAAGATACAAATACCCAGTTTCAGATTCTGCAACCAGTAATTGAACTTGACCGCTATGAATTAATGGAACAACATCCACTGGACGGTTTATTTCAGCAATAGCATGAGGTATCCACAAATACTCTGAAGAATCAGATTCAAACCAATAAAGCGAATCATCATAAAACGCTGTAGCAACCACATCAATAAATCCATCAGCATTCATATCAAAGGGTTGTGCTGAATTGGCACCTGAAATGCCTGAAGCTATTTCAATATAGTCCCAGTAACTTCCATTATTTCGGTGCCATGCGATAATATCATCACTAAAATAAGAAACCAGAATATCTGTATCCGTATCTGAGTCCATATTAACAGCCACTACAGAGAAAGGTGTTCCACTGTTGTAATCAATAACCGTTACCTCTGTATTTTGTGCAAAATCAAGAGACAAATTCTCTTCAGAAGAATACCAGTTTATACCTTCGGAAGAATAGAAACAGTTTGCCCAATTAGTAACAGGTTCTATCAAGCCGTTTCCACCAGCCCAACTTGTTTAAGTTTCATTAAGTGAAAATGCCAACAGAATTAAATATATTAACACAATTAAATTCCCTTCCGGCTACTAACCATTACTCTTGTTCTTGCCAAAGAATAAGGAAAATACACTAGTAAGTCAAGATATACTCAGAACTTACGACCTCAAGGAAAGTGAAATGAGACTTTTTTCTAATAATCAAGTTTTCTTTTCAGTACCTACCATTTCATAAATCAGTCGTAACTGAGTTCCTGGGAATTTAGTTTCTGTCATATTTAGATTATCAAGTAGATGCAATATAGCTGTATTGTCTCTATTTGAGGCCATTTTGTGTATTCTTACTGTCAAGTGTCAAGCGACAATAAAACTTTCTCTTCGGTAATATTAATTGTCCGTCATCAGTCAAGGTTTCTCGCTCTTCATCTGGAATTAAATCGGCATCCGATTTAAAAAGAGTGACTAACAGATCTCGAATGTTATCCTTGCGTACATATTTTTCTCTAACAACACCCATCATAGATGTCTCAGCTCTATAAGCAATCATTTTGATTGTATCTGTAAAGCATTTTAAGCTTGAGGGTAAGTTCATGAACTTGTCTTCTTTTGACAGATCTTTCCAATAAATATGTTTCTTTTTTTCCTTCAATTCAATTTTTATGTTAGCGACTGAATGTTCATACTGTTCTACTTCTTCCAGTGCTGTGGCCTTTGCTGAAATCCATTTAGCCATCTTTTTCTCATCTAGCTCGGGAGCCAATATCAATTTTGTATAATTCGCGCGTCGAGTTTTCAGCTTTCTATTCAACGAGGTCAGTTCTTTATTTATTCGTCTCCAAGATGGATTAATGACCGTTTGAGTTGCGTGAAAATCTTCAACACCATATTCACTAAGTGTATCAATTGCAAAGTGTTTCATCATGTATCTAAAAAAGTTCTCCAGCTTCAGCTGGGACGCTCTTGCTAGGCGATAGACTGGTTGCTCTCTTGAGACCATCGATTAAATAGAAATCCTGCTATCTTTGTGATTGACTCATTCTTTACAGTGCTAACAATAGAAGTTTGATGTTCTTTATTCAGTTTTCTTATCTCAAGGACTTCACATATCTCATTTTATGTTGAGCTTAACATAATATGAGTTCTGAAATCAGAAAAATCCACTTTCTAATTGTAGGAAGTGGATTTTCTGATTTTGGAAGAGTTAAAGTTTAATTCTTGAACAAACTTTTTATACCATTAAGATCAGAGTACAGCTTTGTACTACTCAAAAATGTCTACAACCTTGTCTTCTGCTATTTC
>JAOZUR010000101.1 GCA_029938555.1 Candidatus Sabulitectum sp.
GCAACTGTTATATCTCCTGCTGTTTCTGTATCAGTATTTTCCCATGGCATTTCTACCTCAATTACAAGACCTGAAGTAATTCCTTCTGCAAGAAGAAACTCCGCTGATGCAATCCCTGGAAGTATCATCATTATTATCCCAGCAGCCCCGAGGAAAAGTTTCCTACCCAATATCATGTTTGTATTCATAGTAATTGTTCCTCTCCTGTTTGACATATTTATCAGTTTGTTTAAAATCATCTGTATTGTTTCAAAAAATTTCATTGCCTAGTTCTGCCTGAACAGCCATACTGTTTGCTGTTCAGGCAGTTGGCAAGATTAGCCCATAGAATATGGTCCAGGTATCAATCTCCAGCCCCACACATATTCCAGAAGCGTCCAAAGAAGCAGAAGTGCAATCAGTGCAAAAGCCATCTTCCTGCCAAGATTCTTGCTACCTCTTCCTGTTATCAGAGCCGCAATACCCAGAAGAAGTGCGATTGCTGCGGAAGGATAAGTACTCCAGTGAGTTTTGCTCAGGTGTTCAAACTGGTAGATCATCCACATGTGAAGTCCCCAGATACCAAGGAAGTGTCCCGCCGCAAAAGCTGTGGGAATTGCAAGCTGTTTCCCGCGAAGAGCTATGATAAAAAGGATTACAAGCACAGACAGTATTGGCAGGAACGAAGATGCCGCAATGACCAAACCATATTTTACCTCTAAGAATTCACCGATGAAACCCCAAAGGAAAAGTCCAGAAATTATCCCCTGCATGTTTACGGTAAACTGGCTCCATCCTTTTCTGCTGGCCAGCATCAGTGCACCAACAGAAATCAGACCTGTACTCCAACCTACTATGTTGTAAAGATCATGAGATATCCGTTCAGAAAAGACCAAAAGCATATACAATCCACCAAAGAAGGCGAGAGTAAAAAGGAATGTGCGCCAGAAGTTGCTTTTCATAGATATTTCACCTTTCTTTCTGCAGTTACCAATGTGTATAGCATCATGCTTTCTCTGCTAGAACAAGAGCATCCTGAGCATGAACCACTTGAGCATTCTGCTCCAAAAAGCTTTACTTTTCCCTTACGAAGCAGAATATCCATCATTGGTTCAACAGCTGAACTCTCCATCCTGAAATGAACAGCGATATCCTTAAGAGAGACCTGATTACTTCTTTTCATAAATTTTAGTATTTCAGAAAGCATATCAAGCTACCATTTTCTTGTTTGCTGCAAGGTACTTCAAGCCACCATAAATGGCTCCTAGAATACCTAGAGAAACCATAATCCATAAAGAAGAAGAAGCAACATGTCTGCTAAATGTTCCCACCTGGTAGTACAAGGTGCTGATTACCCATGCAAGTATTGTAAGGTACGCAGTAGAGAGGGCGGCCCACTGGAAATTAGTTTCTCTGTAAATTGTGGCAATTGCAGCAACACAAGGTGCATAAATCAGGATGAAGAGCAGATAGGCAAAAGCACCAACCGGCCCGTCAAAATGCTCACGCATGATGCCAAAGATTCCAACTTCAACTTCAATTTCTTCCGCAGCAGTTTCTTGATCTGTAAGATCATCGCTGATTTCAATGCCCATAGGGTTTCCTAAAGATGATCCAAACCCACTGAATCCTTCAGGAATTGCTGCAAATGATCCAGAAATTCCTTCCCATAAATTGAATGAATCATCGTCTTCAACTGTTTCAGCTGATTTACCCATACTGGAATAAAGGTTATCTAGTGTTCCAACCACAGCTTCTTTAGCAAAGATTCCTGTGAACAGACCAACTGTTCCTGGCCAATTGTCACTGGTAAGCCCCATTGGAGAAAAAACCGGAGTAATTTTTCTACTTATGGCAGCGAGAACGGAGTTTTCTGAATCGTTATTGCCAAAACTTCCATCAGTTCCAATTGAATTCAAGAAACTAAGAACCACTACCACTGCAATAATGACTTTTCCTGCTCGAAAAATGAAACTATTTAATCTGGTGAAAGTATGGTACATTATTCCTCGTAATGTTGGTAAATGATAAGGAGGTAGTTCCATAACAAAAGTAGAAGTTTCACCTTTCAAGATGGTCTTTTTGAACAGCATTCCCGTAATAACAGCTAGAATTATTCCGGTGGTATAAAGGCTAAACAGAACCAACCCACCATGTCTTGGGAAAAATGCCGCAGCGAACAGCGTGTAAACCGGCAGTCTCGCTCCACATGACATGAATGGGTTCATCATTATAGCAAGAATCCTGTCGCGGTTATTTTCCAAAGTTCTAGTGGCCATTATTGCTGGCACATTGCAACCGAACCCAACAAGCATCGGTATAAAAGCCTTTCCAGGAAGACCAATTGTTCTAAGAAACCTGTCCATTACAAATGCAGCCCTGGCCATGTATCCAGAGTCTTCTAAAATGGAGAGGCTGAAGAAAATAAGAAAAATTGGAGGAATGAATGTAGCAACTGTTTGGATACCTCCACCCAATCCGTCTGCAAGGAAAGTAATCAGCAGCTCTGGAAGATGCATTGACTGAAGCAGTACCCTAAAACCATCAACAAAAATGGTTCCAGTCAATCCATCAAAGAAATCTATGAACGGACCACCAACATTGATTGTTGTTACAAACACACCGTACATCACAGCAAGAAAGATAGGAATACCAAGCGTTCTATTCAAAACTACCTTGTCTATCCTGTCTGAAACCGTTCTTCTGACTTCACTTGTTTTGTGAACAACATCCCTGGCCAATCCATGAATGAACCCATAACGCCCGTCAGCTAAGATGATATCCATATCATCCCCAACATGTCTTTCTACTCTAGAAATTTCTTGCTTCAAAAGGTCAGTGGGGATTTCCGATTTACAAAGTTCTATTGCGTATTCATCGTCTTCCAACAGCCTGAGAGCCAGCCATCTGGGATCTACTTTTATCTTCTCGGCCAGCGTTTTCACCTGTTCAATCATTCGATCAACAGCTTTTTCCAGTTCAGAATCGTAAGCAATCTCAGTGGAAGAAATAACTTGTTCAGCAGCAGCTTTGTTTATCTCTTCTTTCAGTAAATCTATACCTTTCTTTCTGGAAGCAATGATGGGAATCACAGGACAACCAAGATGTATGGAAAGGTGTTCAATCTCTATTCTGATTTTTCTTCTTGCTGCCAGATCGGTCATATTTAGAACTACAACCATTGGCACTTTCATTTCAAGAAGCTGCGTAGTCAGGAAGAGATTTCTTTCAAGATTAGTGGCGTCAAGAATGTTTACAATTAGGTCAGGATGTTCTTCCAGAATAAACTGTCTAGCAATTGACTCATCAATAGAGAATGCAGTAAAGGAGTAAATTCCAGGAAGATCAATTACTTCCACATTCCTTCCACCGTATTCATAGGAACCCTCTATTTTTTCAACAGTAACACCAGGCCAGTTTCCAACCCTTTGATGTGATCCTGTAAGAGCATTGAGTAGCGTGGTTTTACCCACATTGGGGTTACCCGCTACAGCAATACGAATTTTTTGTTTAATATTTTGCATTTTTGTTTCCCCTTTCAACAATCAATGCTTCACCCTCACTTTTTCGAATAGTTAGTTTGTGAGAATTTACCTCCAACTCCACCGGATCACCCAAAGGAGCCATTCGAACCAGCTTAAATTCACAACCTTTGACCAGTCCCATCCTAAGCAGTTTCTGCCTATAAGACTTACTTCCCTGCTCGTAACCAACAACAGTTCCAGTCTCACCAGGTTTTAACTCTGAAATTTTCATGTTACTCCTTTGCATATGAGAGTTAGTTGACGCTAACTATGGTATAAAAAAATTAAATTCATTTTCGGCTGTCTCCTGTGGCATTCCACAGGAGGCAACCATTAGCTTTGAACTTCATGCCTTTTAGTGAGGTATCACATTCACTGATGGATTTTTTTCACCGAATTCATCCATAAGTACTCCCAAAACTTCATTGCGAGATCTGCCATTATTCTCAAGGGTTTTGATGCGTTGATAAGCGGCGTACAGCGTAGATGGCCCTATTTCTGAAGCAAAAGTTCCGATGCCACCGTTCCAAACAAACATGGAAAATAGTTCATCAAGTTCTGGCACTGTAACTCCTGTTGCATAAGCTTTCACCAGTTCTCTGGTAGCCTGTCTCATTCTTCCAGCTCCAACCCCATTCGCCAGTGACAGAAGAAGTTTGGTCTTCAAATCAATAGCAGAGTCTTCCTTGCCCCATGTCAATTCCCAAAAGTTTACAACAATGTCTGCCAGAGAATCATCTATCTTTTTAAAGTTAAGAACTGCAGTTGGTTTAAGTGGCATATCTCCTGCCCCGGAAAAAGCCGCGTCTTTGATCTTTGCTCTGTGGAAATATACACGGCACTCGCTGTTTGATATCTTATCTGTGTGATAATCAAAACCAAGATCTGCCATGGCAGAATAAAGAGGAATTGGCTCAAATGTTTGAACAACACAAATTCCCTGCCCTACTTCAACCTGTCCTGCCTTTTTAAGTATTCCAGCAAGGAAATTCCCGGTAGCTTTTCGTACATCCACAACCTCAAAATTCTCCTTAGTATCTTTCCAATCGGTTTTCATAATAATCCTTCCATATTCAAAGTTAGCCAAGGCTAACAGTAGGGTAAATAAATTAAACTATTTCCTTTATCAGTATTTTTTCAGCCATTTTCTGACCAATCATTAAACGGGAACTGCCAAGACTAATTAGCATCATTCCCCCATTACCGCCAGTATGTACCACAGTAATTTCTGTTCCCGGAAAAAGGCCCTGACCATTCATTTTCTCTCGAAAGCCCCTACCGCCGTCCAAAGCAATAATGCTAGCTGTTTTTCCAGCTGTCAGCTCGCTCAGACTATAGCGTACAGACACAGTTTGATCCATATAATCACCACCTAATGTTCGATTCTATCGTATCAAGAACTAAGTTAGACTCGTCTAACATACATCTACAATTTTCGGTGTCAAGTCTATGAACTGTGAGTTACTTCAAGGAAATTAATATTCACATTTTAGATCTCACATTATGAAAACAGAAATGCTAACTAAGCTAAAAAGAAAAGAACTAAAATCCTTGCGGATTTACAAGAGATCAAATAGACATTATAGATAACATCACTCTTTCAGATATAGAAGTAATTGAGTATTTTCTATATATCAGAAACTAACCAGATAGTTATTCTATATGTTATTTAATCTGAGAGAGAACTTAGAAGATAATTACTAGTGCACTAG
>JAOZUR010000102.1 GCA_029938555.1 Candidatus Sabulitectum sp.
AGGAACCATTGTTTAAGTGCTGGCGGTCAGTCTATAAAACCGGTAACTGTTGCAAGAAGGGTTATTGTATCTTGCTGATTCATTTGTGGAATGCCAGCCTTTATTGCGGCATTGTTCAATAATTTAAATTCAGGAGAGGTGAAAATAATAGGAGTAAGCTCATCAAGAATGACAGCTAGTGCTGTTTCGGCATCCCACAGCACTCCTGAAATATATAAGTGAACAGAGCCGTCTATGTTAGAAACTCCTTGACATACAGATCCATGAGGAAGAGCCATCCGACTTACAATTCTCTCTAGTAAAGCTGCTGCATAGGCAGCTCTTGCTCCACTACCAGCATTGCCGGGCATTGTTACAACCAGAACCCCTGATTCTGATACTTTGCCGGCAACAGGAATAATACCTGGTATCTGGTCTATTTCTATTGAAACATAAGCTGGAGGTGCTGGAGAAGGAATCATTGTCCATGGGGTAAGGGTTTGACCGCCTGTACCTCTGATCCATACAAGTGAATTCTCAAATACTAAACTGTCAGCCATTTGAGAAAGAACAAGACTGTCTGCCATACTAATTAAAGGAGCCCAGTTCTCGTCCCAGAACAGATCAATTTCAGAAGGGCTGTATTCAAGTGAAATCACATCATTGGGAGAGCCTTCAATAGTACATGAAACAAGTGCATTTATAGCATAATTGCCACTTGGAATTACTTCTGTTCCAATACCTCGCCAAGCTGTTGAATGGAAATCTCCTACACGCGAGCCGCCCCATAAGAAGACGGTATTATCAACAGGTAATGAAACTATTAGCGTATCAACACCAGCTTCAAGCCATCTACTGACTCTGATGGGCATAACACATGGAGTTCCACTAGAATCGCTACTAATCCAAGAATTGCCAAGGGCATTGCTGTTCCAGACCAGTTGTAATGTTCTTGCCCACAAAGAACTATCAGCCATAATAATATCTTGTTCCAGAGTTTCCGCTAGTTTTTCCAGAATCAAGGCAGATCCAGCAGGACCTTTCAATATGTAACCAGACCAACCGGAGCGGGTTACTTGATATCCACTAATATCATAAGTCCACATTTCTTCCAGCTGGTTATCAGTGAGAGAATCCCATGGATTAACTGGAATTCCAGGAAGCATAACAATTGCACCTTCACCTGAGGGAAAAAGCACTGCAAGTATTGATAAAAAAAGTAATGTCATTTTACCTTCCAAGGTTCAAGAACTCTGCTCAATACAGCTGGACCTTCAAACCAGGAGAGAGCAAAACCGTAATTTGTTAATGGTACTTCGGCTTCTGCAAGAAAATCTATTCTCGCACTAAGTTTCTGTCTGCTTATCATACAGCCACCACAATGAATAACAAGATCATAAGTTCTGAGCTTTGCCACATCTGGAAACTCTCTACCAAATGCATGATTTACTGTAATTCCTGGAAATCTTTTCTGAAGTTTATCTGGAATTTGAACAGTTCCTATATCTTCTGCAACTCTGTCATGATTGCAAGCTTCCGTAATTAGTACTCTGCTTGAAGACGAAAGAGTATTCATGACTTTTACACCATGAAGAAATAAGCTCATATCACCACCGGCGCTTTGATTTATCATCATAATCGAGAATGTGGTTAATGGGATGTCTTCGGGTACCCATTTGCTCATAACATCAATAGCCTGTGAATCAGTAATCACAAGCTGTAACCCATGGCTTGCCTGCTGAAGTGCTGTTAAGAAATTAGTGAATTTTTCCTTTTCGCCATTTGATAGTAGATGAGATGCACTTCTTGCCAGAGTCAGATCTGTGCGGTATACCCCAATTGGAGCCATCATTCGAAGAAGAAATTCCATTGTCATTTCTTGCGGACGTAGAAGCCGCCCAGTGGGAGATTCTTCATCTAGCGGTATGTGCATAAGAACAGTGCTTCTGGGATTAAGAAAAGGAAGCAGGGGAACTGGTGCCATATCATTTGGTTTTGCATCCGAGATAAGTTTAACTAAAGTTGGGTAATTGTTTTGAACAGATAGATCACATGAAAGAAACATGGTATTTTTTCTGTCTGGTAAAATAACACGGCAGAACTCTGTAGCTTCCTGAATTGTTGCCCTGGTATCTAGTAGTCGAGATTTGGAATCACTGTGAATATTAAAAACCACTGCAAGCTTTTTCCCTTTTTTTGCAACATGTGAGCTTATAAGTTCTTCTACTTCAAGCTGCATGGAAACAAAGGCTTGAATTGGATCAATAACCAGAATTACTAGATCAACTTCTTCAAGGGCGATAAGAGCTTTTTTTCTTTTTTTGCCACCTAAATCAGAATTTTCATCAAGACCTGCCGTATCAAGAATTCGAACAGGACCTATAGAATGAATCTCCATGATTGCGTTTTTAATGTCCGCAGTAGTGCCTGGTTGAGAATCAATGATGGAAGTTTCCTGTTGGGTAAGCAAATTCATAAGTGTACTTTTACCAGCATTGATTCTGCCGAATATTCCAACTGCTAATCTGTTCACTCTTGCCATACTTACTCCTTCTAAGTTGTTTGCTATACTATAAAACCTTAATGAAGTAATAGCATCACAGGCTTTGGGGTTGACTATGGGAAAAATAATTCAGATAGTTGAAGCCCGATTGAATGCTGTGGAGAGGTGGCCGAGTTGGTTTAAGGCGTACGCCTGCTAAGCGTATGTAGGGGTAACTCTACCGAGGGTTCGAATCCCTCCTTCTCCGCCATTCAATTGTGCTGACCCTCATGTCATGGGGGTCATTTTTTTTAAGATGAAATTTACCCATTAAAGCTTTGAACAAACAATTCAGGATTCTCTGGTGAAATTACTATTTTAAATTCTTCTGAACCACCGGTAATGGAAACTGCATGAGTCCAGCATGTGCCGTACATCTTAAAATTACCGAGAATTTTGTTTCGAAAAGATCCGGTATATCCAAACAAACCTCCGTTCCCAAAGGTTTTAATCAATCTTTCCTTAACTTCTGGTTCAAGCCTCGCTTTAGCCCCAGGAGGTAGTGTTATTTTGGTTTTCCAAAGGGGTCTGGATACAATCAGATATTCCTCTTTAAGAGTATAACCAGTTACGGAAAAAAGCCATGTTACAAAAAGAACAAAAGGCAAAACCACCACTGTAATCATTACCATTTCCGGAATAAATGGAAGAACACCTGCTGTTACAATCATTAGTATAGTGATTACTTTTGCCATAATATCCATTGGTGCTGTTTTGAATTCTCCATATTGCATTATTGATCTCCCTGATTATCTGAAGTCATAGTGTTTTACTATTCGCGAATGGATTACCCATTCACATTTCATAAAGTTTGGAAATGTCACAAGGTCGCCGGAACCAATGTTAACAGATTCACCATCTTCTGAGGTTATTGTAGCTTCTCCTGAGAGAATGTAACACACTTCTTCCATGTCGTATTGCCAAGGAAATTGTGACTCTTCTTTCTCCCAGGTGGGCCAGCTCATCACGCCAAGTTCTTTTAGTCTTTCTTCTGATGGCCTCTCTACTTTTATCATGATGCCTCCTTGTGGACTATGAAGTATTATAGCAATCATTACTTCATCATGAAAAGGCGGTATTTATGAAGGTTAGAACTAGGCTTGCTCCATCACCTACCGGCGATCCGCATGTGGGCACAGCTTACCAAGCTCTTTTTGGTTATGCATGGGCAAAGGCCAATGGAGGTCAGTTTGTACTTAGAATTGAAGATACAGACCAAGAACGCTCTTCCAAGGCTTCTGAAAAAGCTATTTTAGATAGTTTGAAATGGATAGGAATTGAATGGGACGAGGGGCCAGATGTTGGTGGCTCATTCGGACCGTATCGTCAAAGTGATAGGCTTCACATATACAAAAAATACATAGATCAGTTAATTGAAGAAGGGCATGCTTACCCATGCTTCTGCACCAAGGAACGGCTTGATGGAGTACGCAAAAAACTGATTGAAGAAAAAGCACCTAACAGGGGTTATGATCGATTATGCAGGGATCTTGCTCCAGCAGAAGCAATCCAGCGAATGGAAGCAGGAGAGTCTTTTGTTGTAAGAATGAAAATACCACTTGAAGGTGATTGTGTTTTCAAAGATTTACTACGGGGAGAAATCACCAAAGACTGGGCTTCAATTGACGACCAGGTAATAATGAAGGCTGATGGTTTTCCAACTTATCATCTTGCTGTTGTAGTTGATGATCACTTAATGGAAATTACACACATCATAAGAGGAGAGGAATGGATAAACTCTGTTCCCAAACATGTTCTTCTTTATAAGTTCTTTAATTGGCAAGCCCCTGAATATTGTCATCTGCCATTGCTTAGAAATCCAGATAAATCAAAACTGTCAAAAAGGAAAAACCCCACATCCATTAATTACTACAGGAAAGCAGGTTTTTTACCAGAAGCATTATTGAATTACCTGGGAATGATGGGATGGCACATGCCTGACGGCTCAGAAAAATTCACTATTCAAGACATGATAAAAAACATAAATCTCACAGATATTTCCCTTGGCAGCCCGGTTTTTGATCGTGACAAACTTAGATGGCTTAATGGAAAATACATAAGAGAAGATAATACAGTGGCGGAACTTACAGACAAACTTCAGGAATGGGCATTGAATCCTTCATACATAAGAAGAGTAACTGAAGTTGTTTCCTCCAGACTTGAAACCCTTGCTGACTGGGGTTATTTCACTGCTATGTTTTTCAGTGATTCGGTTCCTGTAACCGAAGAACTTCTTACTGTAAAAAATATGGAAACCAGTGAAGTTCTTGAGTTACTTCAGGTAACAATATGGAAACTAGAAAAAGTAAGAGACTGGACCAGTTCAAATATCTCTCAAGCTTTGAAAGAAGTATCTGAATTGTTTGAACTTAAGTTAAAAGCTTTAACAACTCCACTGTATGGTGCAATATGTGGAAGCAAAATTGCCCCTCCTCTTTTTGATTCTATGGAAGTTCTTGGAAGTGACATTTGCCGTACTAGAATAACAGCTGCAATGAATGTATTGGGCGGTCTTTCAGGTAAAAAACTTAAAAAACTTGAAAAGAAGTATCGAGCTTGACAAAATAGTTAAAAAGTTCAATATTCGCCCTCAGATAACGCTCCCATCGTCTATCGGCTAGGACGCTGGCCTCTCACGCCGGAAAGCGGGGTTC
>JAOZUR010000059.1 GCA_029938555.1 Candidatus Sabulitectum sp.
CTGCTCTTCGTCTTGGAATTTATTTTGGTAACTCTCCCAGATTCTGGCTTGGTCTACAGATGGATTATGACTTGGACCTTGCAATCGATACCAATATGATAAAGGTACAACAAGAAGTGCATCAGTATAAGGCAATATAGCTTCAGCGTTGGCTATTAGTGTTTAGATTTTTCTAAACGTATGGTAAAATGTTTATTTCAAAGCCCTTCTGGTGAATGTCTTCTTGTAGATGATATAATAGACTCAGGCTATTGCATCAGCTCTACTTCGACAAGCTGGTTGTACGGCAGTGTATCCATTGGCTTTAGCATAGAATTCACTAAGATTGGAATAACTTTATTTAAGTAATCGGTATTAGTGCACTAGCAGGATTTTTTCAAAATTTCATCATTTGTTTACAAAAAAGGGGGCAGCGGTTGCTGCCCCCTTTGGGTAACTGAGATATTAACCTTTTAGCGAAGAACCATTGCCTGTGTGGAAACAGTACCGCTTGGGGTTGTAAGACGAACAAAGTAAACACCACTGGAGATGTTTTCTGGTGTCCAGTTAATGGTGTGGTTTCCAGCGGAAACATCTTCATTAACCAATGTGCTTACAGTTCTTCCACTAAGGTCGAAAACCTGAACAGAAGCGTGACCTGTTACAGGAGTAGAGAAGCTAAGAGCTGCTGTGCCCTGGATTGGGTTTTCAGCAACAGCAAGTCCAAGTGTAAAGGTTTCGATTCCTTCAGAACTGTCATCGATTGCGGTTGGATAAACAGCGATCTGATAAGCAACAGGACCGTAGTTGTGTAGTCTTGCACCTGTGTAAAGTGATGTTGATCCGGTTGGTACATTTACACTAAAGGAAGCCTGACCACTACTATTAGTTGTGGCAGTTTCGAAGAATGTAATAGTTTCTAAACCATCAATTCCATCAGAAAGAGCTACAGTTGCACCACTGACAGGTGAGCCACCACTTGTAACAGTCATGGTGACTGTCTGAGAGCCTGGATTAACCATTCCTGGGTTGCAGGAGATGTTAAGATTTGTTGGGTTGGTCACATCATTGGTGAAAATTTCCATGGCAGGATCGCCGAACCAGATGTACATTTTAGCATTGGTGGCACCAATTCCACTTACTCCACCATGGTTAGCTATGATCCATACTGCTGCTTCGTTGAGAGTTTCCCCTACATTGTAGTTCGCATTATCATAAAGTCCAAGATAAATCTGTTTCATGTAGTCATGGTTAGGAACAGTGTAGGATGGGTCATTGGCAGCAAGGTTGCCGCTTGCTCCATTATTGTCCCATGCATAGCTTTCAGCCAAGCACTCACTTGATTCCTGGTACTTTCCACAATCACATGCAATACCCCATACTGGAGGTAAGAATGTGTTTGTAAGTGCTGAAATATTGGTTTTTGACCATGCTCCAGGAGCACTCCATACCCATGCACTTGAGCTTCCGTGACCTCTGTATCCAACGGAGCCAACACCATTGTTGAACCAGTCGGAGACCATTCCGTTAGTTCCACCTTCAGGAGGATAGATCTTCCAGAAACTCATGTTTGTTGCGTAACTTTCAGCTGCTATTTCATTACAGCACGCTGTGTATTTTTCAGGATACTGCTCTGCGTGAGCGGCAAGTACAGATGTGCTTGGAATGATTCCAGTTGTATTGCCATCACTGAAATTGTACTGGTAGTATCCATCGATAATCTTGGTAACCTGAGTTTCAATCTGAGTAGCGTTACCGGTAAGTCGACCAACAGCGATTTCAGGATTAAGGTCTGTGCCTACAAGGCATGCAAACCAATAATCACCAACAAAATCACCATAATTGTAACTTGGCAGGGCAGCGTAATCGCCGGCTATCAAAGCAAAACGGGTAATTGCAGTATCATAGTGGTCTGCCATTGCGGCTTTAATAACGCTAGCAGAGGAACCGCTTGCAAGAACTTCAACAGCAGTTTCATAACCGATTCCCTGATAAAATTCAATAAGGGGTGAAACGGCATTTAGGTTTGCTGTGGTGGTCACAAAAATATATTCAGCAGCTTCAGCATCTGTTGGAGCAGAAGCGGCAGCATCAACCATATTGTAGTTGATAAGCATTCTTGAAGCGCTATTTCTGATTGTTTCGGTGGAAGAATATGCAATTGCGTCTACGGTTCCAGTGAAATCAATTCTTATTGTGATGGATTTTGCAACAAGAAGCTCTTCAGTTACAGGGTTGTATTTGAAGGGGTTTGCTAAAAGCTTATCTGTGTTTATTCCACCCCAAGTGCCAGGACTTACAACTTCAGCCCACTCTGATGGGAAGAAGCTGTTGGTGTTGTATGCAACATCATTCTGACGGAATGCATAAGGAGTATGAGGCATGTCAATTTCAGGGGTTTGAACTGGAACAAGGTTGATTCCAGAGTATGTGGTGTATTCCACATTTTCAACAGTAACCATGGCTTTTGAGCCGAATGGAAGGGCAAACATCTGGCCGATGTTTGGAACTTCAGGAAGACCGATTTCGGTCTGACTATGGATTCCAGGAAGTTCAATGCTGTCCCAGGTAGTACCGCCTGCTACAGTTTGTCCTAGCCAGAAACCTGGAACTGTAACTGAAAGAATCATGTGGCTTGCATCTGATTCCACAAGATTTACGGTGACTTCTGCTCCAGGCTGACCGCCCATTGACTGCCAGTCAAAGCTGCCCTGGAATGCAAATGAAGCCGCAGCAAGAACCATGGCTAAAAGAAAAGTATTTCTCATACTAAAAGTATCTCCTCTCGGATTTGATTTGGCGTGTGGAAAAATTTACTCTCTAACAAACTAACCTAGGAGTGTGTCTGACAATAGACATTGAGCAGTAGCGCCTCACGGGCGAGATAGAATTCTTACGGATTTGCGGAAAATAGCACCGCTATTTGACAATAATCGGTAAGGATTATAGCCGTTCGTGTGGTTGCTAATGCCGATGTTGTATTCTCGGTCACGCTCCTAGTAGCAATAATCATGTCTTTTTTAGTGTAAGTCAATATGTATGGTGTTGACCTTAGACTTGGTAGTTAGGATAATTGGAAAGAAAAGAAAGGAGTTTCATAAGATGAAAAAAATGTTTTTTCTGTGTTTATTTGTAGTCACAGTGGCTATGGCAGGTCCCAGATTTGGCGGTAGAGTGGGGTATACCACAGCGGAAGATCCCTTCACTGGCATGAGTGCAGACGGTGCAATTTTTGGTGGTCAGCTTGTTCTGCCAATTATGCCAATTCTTGGTATTGAAATCAGTGGAACTTATACCAGTACAGAGTCAGATGTTTCAATGGAAAGTTACCTTGCAAACTATCTAAGTGATGAATACGGTTATGAGTATAGCGGTAATATTGATGAATTAAGAAATTATATTGAGGGTGATCTTGGATGGACCCTACCTGCAAATGCAGATATGATTGCAGATTACACAGCAACTTATCATAACCTAGGTCTTGCTGGAATACTTAAAGCTGACATTCCCATGGGTGGTTCACCATTCAGTCCTTATGTCGGTGGCGGCGGCGGAGTTCATTTTGTAGTAAGTGACGCTGATGCCATGCTTGCTATGATTAATCAGCAGGCTACCGGCGAACCTGCAATTGATCCTTATGATCATATTTTCCCATCTGCCGAGGGTGTTTTCGGTTTAACTTTTAAACCAATGGGTGCACCAGTTTCTGTTTTTAGCGAGGTAAGACTTTCCAAACCATTTGGAGACAATGCCGGTGATGCAATTGTTACTTATTTTGGAGGAGTTAACTTAGGTTTTTAGTGGTTTAGTTTTTAAGCGTTCCTGCTTCGGCAGGGGCGCTTTTTTAATAACGGCACAAAACTCATTCCAAATTCCAGGGGCTGAACACTGAACTCCACCTGATTTCAGCTCCCAGTTTTGATTTCTGAAACCGGTTACTACTCCTCCGGCTTCTTTAACAAGAAGGGCTCCAGCAGCCATATCCCATGGTTTTAAGTTTTCTTCCCAGAAACCACCGTATCTTCCAGCTGCGGTATACGCCAGATCAAGAGCTGCGGAACCTACCCGTCTTAAACCTCTGACTAACCCGAGAAATTCTGTTAAAACTTCCACATCAAATGTAAGATCTTCTGGTGTTCTTGTGTAAGGGAAACCGGTAGAAACCACAGCATCTCGAAGTTTTTCTGCGGTTGATACTTTGATTGGATTGCCGTTTAGGTATGCACCACCACCACGCATGGCGGTAAATGTTTCTGAATGAACCGGGTCATGGATACATCCAAGACATACCCCTTCATTGTCAACAAGGGCAATTGAAATACAGAAAAAAGGAATTCCCATTGCGTAATTGTTTGTACCGTCAAGAGGATCAACCACCCAGTAAGGAGGTTCCGGATAGAGGCCGTCCCAGCTTTCCTCTCCTATAAATGAAGAACCTGGAAGTAATTCTGTGAGTGCTTTTTTAAGAAATTGTTCAGAGCTGAAATCCGCCTCTGTGACAAACTCCATGCCTTCTTTTGAGTTAACAGTGAATCCTTCTTTTCTGTATCGCATTAGAATCAACCCAGCCTGCTCTGCTGACCGGATAACTTGGTCTATAAAATTAGGTGCCATGGTCTCCCTTTCAGATAATTGATGTTGGAATTATATCACCTGATAACTTCGGGAGGAATTTATGAGGATCAAAAGCTTTAGAAACAGGTTACGGTACATGGTGAATGACCTGCTTATTCGTAACCCTCTATGGCAGATGCTGGCTCTTGTGGTATTGTCTTCCATGATTATTGCAATTGGATTTGTTCTTGTAGATGGTAGTGTGGGAAATGGCTTTTGGTGGACTTTCACTAGGTTGCTGGACCAGGGAACATTCATAGGTGATGACAATCAGGAACCTTTTATTGCCTTTGTAGGGGTGTTGATTACCATTGGTGGAATTCTGGTTCTTTCTCTTTTAATTGGTATTTTTTCATCAAAAATAACAGAACAACTTGATGCATTGAAGCGGGGTAGGTCGCCGGTTGTAGAGAAAGATCATATAATTATTTGTGGTGATGGTGATAGGCTATACGAGGTTGCAAGAGAACTGGTTAAAGCCAAGCAGGAAGAATCAAAAATTGAAAGTCTTGTAATGTTTTCCAGCAAATCACGGGAAGATATGGAAGAATTGCTATGTCAGCGTATTGGAAAAAAACTCGCAAAACAGGTAATTTGCAGATCAGGGGTAACAACTGATGTTGATTCGCTTGATTTGGTAAGTTTTGATGAGTGTGCTGGTTTTATTGTTATAGGAGATGATGATAGCGCGGTTATTAAAACATTGATAGCGGTGAATTCCATAAAAGATCATAAAAAAATCATTGGGATTTGCGAGTTAAGAAATAGAGCAAAAGGTAGAATAGCAGAAATGGCCTGCCCTGGTGTCCACTGGATTCCAGTTAGAGAGATTGTAATGCGTCTTCTTGTTCAAGTTGGCAGACAGCCAGGGTTAAGTTCTGTTTACAGTGAGATTCTTAGTTTTGACGGAAACGAGTTTTACATTCAGCCGTATGAAGAAATAGAGGGTCTTACTTTTGGAGAAATTTCCAGTAGATCAATCCAGGGAGTTGTATGCGGTATCGTTTCCAATGAAAAACTTTCTTTAAATCCACCACTGACTAGGAAAGTTCTTCCTGGGGACCGTTTGCTTATGCTTGCTGAAAACAAAAATTCAATCTCATTTTCTTCAACAAAACGGTCTTGTGAAAAGATTCTGGATGTTGTTGTAGATGTTGAATTAAAACCAACTCGTATTTTGATATTATCAGGTCAAAGTAGAAAATTTGGTTTCATGCTCAGATTGCTTGATGAATATTCGGATCCCGGGTCCGAGATATTAGTTGCAGGTTGTCTTCCTGAAGAAGAGGGAACCGCTCTTTTGTACAAAAAAAGTTGTTCAAACTGTAAAATAAGTTATTTGCAGATAGAAAGAACCGACCCAGATGCTGTTGAAACCTTAAATCCTGGAAATTACAATACTATTAAGGTGATTTCCGGCAAAAGCAGTGTAATGTCTGACGAAGATGCTGATTCTGAATGTCTTGTGACTTTGCTAATTCTTAGAGATATCAAACAAAGGCTTGAAAAATCATGGAATGCAACTGTGGTTTCAGAAATTAGAAATCCCAGAAATAGAAGACTTGCCACAACAGCTGGCATAGATGATTTTATTATCTCTAATGAAGTATGTAGCATGATAATGGCTCAGCTTGTGGTTCAACCGGAGTTAAGTGATCTGTATGAAGAGATTTTCGATCCATCCGGGTGTGAAATACAGTTACGCAGTTCCTTTTTGTATAAGTCCGGGGATTTTTTCAGCCTTTCCTCGCAGGGGCTGGCAAAAAAAGAGATTGTTCTTGGATGGATTACGGGAACTGGAATGGCATCAAGGGTATATCTTAATCCAGAAAAGAGTGAATCCTTTCCTGCAGGATCGGATACTCGTGTTATAGTTATTGCTGAAAGGTAAGGAAATGAAAGGATACAGATTTGTCACCGGGCTTGGTTTTTTTACAGGAATAACCTTTATGGTGCTTGGGGTAAGCCTTGTTGTGGGTGGTTCAGTGCTGGCTTCAAAATTGAATTCAGCTTTGAATGGAACCTCGCAGGGGTTAAGAACAGCAAGCAGTGCTATAAGATCAGTAACTCATGGTGTATCTAATTCAACTGGTTTGGTTGAAAATACACGAATTTCTCTTGAAAGTACAGCTGAAATAGTCACGGGAACAGCAGTTGTTATAGAACAAACTGTAGACATTCTTGCTGAGATGAGAATAATATTACCAGCTCTTGCAGATGACATGGTTGATATGCCTCTTATGGTTAGAAGTCTTATGCCAGAAAATCATTTTGAAGAGGTAGCAGCTAGAACAGAGACTGTTTCTAATCATCTTGGTTTGCTAAACACAGAGTTGGTGGATCTTTCAGAAGAGGTAACTGAAACTGGAATTTCTATCGCAGGCGTTGCAAGTTCGGTTTCTCTTATGGAGGAGGATCTTCTGTCTGCAGAAGGTTCTTTCGGTGAAGCCGTTGTTCAGATGGAAAGTATTGCGACCACAATTGAAGACACATCCTATGCCAATACCTTGTTAGTTCTATCGGTTGGTCTGGGAATTCTTTTATTTCTTACAGGATTGTATCAGATTTCATCTGGAATGATGATGCGTAAATTGGCAAAGGGGCTTGCTGTTAAATGAAATTGATAATTATTCTTCTTGTATTGCTAACAGTGCCAGTGCTGGCTGGTTCATTCGGTCTTTTGTCAGATTCTTTGGAAATCGACGTGGGTACATACCGTTTTATAAAATTCAGGATTACCCCTGAAATGGCAGAAAGCACTTTGATTTCCGGTGAATTTTTTACTGAGCCCAGGCCAACAAAAATGGAATTCATTTTAATAACAGAAACTAATCACAGAACAGGATGGCAGGGCCCGGGAGAAATAGATACTCTTGCAGTTGTTTATGGAAGAAGTGGGTATTTGAGTATAGAGGTCCCTGATTTTGGGGATTATGTTCTTATTGTAAGTAACAGGGGAAATACTAATCCTGTTGTTTTTGTGGCAGATCTTTCGGTCTCCTTTGTTGGAACAGGAGTTACATATGATTCACTTCCGTTTGGGTTGACTCTTCTTATGACCCTTCTTGCAATAGGGCTTGTAACAGCAGCGGTATTATTAACAATCAAAAAGACCTCTTCTTATAGAGGTTGACCAATTTGATATATTTCTACAAAAGGAGGTCCTATGTTTATTTCTACTAGAAGCAGATACGGACTTAGAGCCCTGGTTCAATTGGCTAGGAACGGACAGGGGAAGCCTCTGAGTTTGTCTGGAATTGCAGATACCGAGGAGATACCAATCAGATATTTGGAACAGATATTTGGAAGGCTTCGAACCGCTGATTTTGTTCGCGGTCGCCGCGGCCCAGGTGGTGGATATGTTCTAAGCAGAGAGCCTGAGGATATTTCATTGCTTGATGTTATTAAAGTGCTGGAAACAGAGTTTTTCCATACTAATTGTGTGCTTCAGTGCCCTGATTTTTTGAAGGATGAAGACAATACGGTTGGGGATTCTCCAGGTTGCTCCAGGGAAGAAAAGTGCCCTACTAAGAAACTTTGGACCGATGTTAAAATGATATGTGAAACTTATTTAGGAAAGAATACACTGGCCGATCTGTCTGACGGATCGCTGGAAATGGAGTAATTTTACCATGTGGCAGTATTCCGAAATACTCATGGATCATTTCATGAATCCCAGAAATGTGGGAAATCTTGAAACCCCAGACGGACATTCAGAAGTTGGGTCTCCTCAATGCGGAGATGCGATGTTTTTGGATATTGATATTGATGACGAAGGCAAAATAGGAGATATAGCATTCAAAACTTTTGGATGCGCAGGAGCAATTGCAAGTGCTTCAGCCCTTACTGAAATGTGTAAAGGTCTTGTTATTGAAGATGCTTTAAAGATCCGCAACAGTCAGATAGCAGAATATCTAGGTGGGATGCCACCAGAGAAGTTTCATTGTTCTGTCATGGGGCATCAAGCCCTTAAGGCTGCTGTTGAAGATTTTAATACTAAGTGCGAGAAAATCAGTGAAATTCTTAACGAGATGGGTATAGAACCTGTTCTTGTGAGACCTGGCAGAGTATACCTTAAACAGGGCGCTGATGTGGCTTCAGTGGCAAAAGCTCTTGAAGAAAAAACAGAAAGAAAGATTCAGGTTGAGGTAAAATAATGAAGACTGTTTATCTGGATAATGCAGCAACAACTTCTGTAGCTCCAGAGGTACTGGAAGAAATGTTGCCTTTTTTTAAGGAAGAATTCGGTAATCCTTCAAGCTTTCATTCATTTGGCAGTTCTCAAATGGAGGCCATTGAAAAAGCTAGAGGTCAGGTAGCCCGGTTACTTGGGGCAAAATGCGAAGAGATATTTTTCACTTCAGGTGGAACCGAGAGTGACAATCAGGCCATTAGGGGTGCTGTAAAGATAGATTCAGCTCGCACAGGAATTGTTACTTCTGCCGTGGAGCATCCAGCGGTTATGGAAACTGCAAATGTTCTCGAGGATGAAGGTAATTCGCTGGGCATTGTCGGAGTGAACAAAAATGGAGAGCTTGATCTGGAAAGCTTAAAAGGGCTTGTGAATCAGCAGACTGCCATTGTTTCCATCATGGCGGCGAATAATGAAACCGGCGTGATAATGCCTTTGAAAAAGGCGGCAAAGATAACTCATGAAGCTGGAGCTCTTTTCCATACAGATGCAGTTCAAATGGTAGGAAAAGTTCCCATTGATGTTCATGCATTGAATATTGATATTCTCAGTCTGTCCGCTCATAAACTACACGGACCCAAGGGTGTAGGAGCTATCTATATTAAAAAAGGAATAAAACTTCCACCTATTCTCACCGGCGGTCATCAGGAAAAAGGTGTAAGATCCGGCACTTATAATACCCCTGGAATAGTGGGCTTGGGAAAAGCAGCTGAGCTTGCTTTGACCCATCTTAATGATACGGCTTCTAAAGAGCGGAAGTTAAGAGAATCTTTTGAGAAGCAGGTACTTGAAAGTTGTCCAGGCTCTTTTGTTGTGGCAGATGGAGCAGAATATAGATTACCTGGAACTGTTACAATAATTTTTGAAGGAATTGAAAGCGAAGCGGTATTAACTCTTCTTGATATGCAGGGAGTTTACGCTTCTTCCGGTTCAGCATGCAGCACCGGTAGCAAAAACCCAAGTCATGTTTTATACGCCATGGGTATTGATTACACACTGGCCAACAGTGCACTTCGGTTCAGCTTAAGCAGGTATACCACTAAAGAAGAGATAAAGAGAACAGTTGAATTGTTGTCAAAGGTTGTTGAGAGGTTAAGAAGCATTTCACCGTATACTCAATAATCTGAATAAATATTTGGTAGTGAATTGTGTTTCAGCAATTCACTACCACTCTGAATGCTGATTAATAACCTTCACCAGTCCAGCTTAGACCAGAATAAATTTTGAAGTTTGTAAAGCCATCCAATCCAATGCCTAGCCCGCCATCTACTGCAATGCTGTTACCAAGAAGGTATTGGCAGCCACCACCGGCAGTAAATGATGAAGATGTTGAACCAGTAACTGCAGCATAAAGAAGTATATCTGATGTTAAAAAACTGGAACCACCGGCAGTGAAATACAAAAGATCCACAATAGTATCATCAAATGGATTTCTTCCACCGTTTAGTGCATATTCAGCAGACATGGATAATCGAAATTCGCGGAAGGTTGTGCTTGTGACGCCTCCCAGGGAGAGTTGGGCACCGGTATCACGACCCTTTTCTCCTGTTGGGATAGTGAGTTTCCCTGTGAACTTAAGAGCTGATCCACCTCGTGCTTTCTCATAAAGCCATCCGCCGGAGAGAACCACGTCACCCATAATTGATCCGCTGAAAGCATTGTCTATGGGTACTATTGGGACAACTGCCCCAATCTCGAAGTTTTCTGCCAAACCCCAGCAGGCCTGTAATGGTATTTGAAGAATGGTTCCTTGGTCAGTATTTATGTATTCCAAAGAAGTGCCGGCTCTTAAAAGACCTGTTTCAAGGATATCAGAACTTGGAAGCCCCGGCCAACCGGAGAGGCCGCCGGGCCCAATTGACCAAGAAGCAGAAAAGGCAGTAACCGTTGTAATCACCATTATCAGTACAGATTTTCGCATGATACCTCCGGGGTTGACAATTGCATTAGTATTATGGAAATATATTACATAGTTGGATCATAGGCAGGCAAATGAGGAGGATGATGAAATCAGGTGAAGTTTGGGTTTTAGTTTCTTTGATTGTTTTGGTGGTTGGAGGGCTGTTTTCCGAAATAGTATCTATGCCGGAACCAGCAGAAGCTTCTTTAGAAAACGCTGATGAAGCGGAATTGCCTATTTATGAGATTCTAAAACAGAGCATTCAACCTTATCATTTTGGTGGATTGCCTCTTGAATCACTGTCAGGTGATACCACCGTTTGGAAAGTAGATCTTGATTACAATATGTATAGCCTGCATCAGGCTAATTTGGAAATCACAAGAATCCTTAGAAACTTGAACTTCGAAAATATTTTTGTTAGGGAAAGGTCCGCAGGTGGAATGATATTTTCTGCTAGTTTTCCAGACGGTCAGCTTATTAAAATTCACTTCAAGAATCCTTATTGAAATAGGTTGGATTAACAGGGAATTTAGTCGAGGTGGTCAATCCTCTTGACTTTCTTTATCTTTCTTCACTTATGAACAGGTTTATCGTAAAAATTTGTGACTGTTTTATGTTAGTGAAAATAATTGTAACTATTGATGTAATAAAAACTTAGAAGAATTGTCGAACACTGATGAAGGGAAAATCAATGAAAAGAGCTGACAAGTGGAGGATATATAGTTCCGCATTTGTGCTGGTAATGGCACTATTTCTTATCTGGCCAACAGTGAAATGGTACTCACTTCCTACTGTTGAAAGAGATAAAGCTGAAGCTAGTGTTCAGCCGGAAACTACCAATCCATATTTAAGAGATCTTCTTGATACAATGCAGGAAGAAGGCGGCGAACCACTTCTTGAAAGTTATCGTGAATTGTATGAGACTAGCGTTGGAACAATAAAACTTGGACTTGATCTCCAAGGTGGAATGTATTTGGCTTATACAGTTGAGCCAACACCGGGTCTTGATGCTGATGAAGCACTTGATCAGGCTCTTGAAATTATCAGAAACAGAATTGATGAATTCGGTGTTTCTGAGCCTTCAATTACCCGTCAGGGAAGTGACAGAATTATTGTGCAGCTTCCAGGCGTTAGAGATCCTGCAAGAGCTCGTGGAATAGTTGAAAGGCAGGCTTTGCTTGAGTTTAAGGTAATTGCTTATCCTAATGCTGAGCATCCGTCACCTTCAAGCATTCCAGTAATCAGAGAGATTGAAGCTGCTTTAGGCACAGAACTTCCAGCGGAAACTGTTACAGAAACAGCATCTGATAACTCTGATGACTTCTCGATCCCCACTGGTTCAGATGAGCTTACGCTACCAGCTCCAGAGAACAGCAATGATGAATCTGTTCTTCCTTCAATTGAGGTGGCTGGTACACTTAGTTCACTGCTTACTTTAGCTGATCAGAATGTGGGAACTGTACTTAGCATTAGACCTGGCGACTGGGTGCTTACTCAGGGTGAAAACTTTGATGAATTCCAGTCTATAATTAATCGTGATGAAGTTAAAGCTATACTTGCTGAAGCAAATTTAGCTTTTGTTTTTGGAAAAGCAACACTGATGGCCGACGGCACTTACATGATGAGTGTATTCCTCACGCCTGACGACGCAGGCCGAGGTTGGGATAGACAGGCAGATTTTGATTTGCCTCACTACCGTCTCACAGGAGCGAACCTCACAGATGTAAGAATTCGCATGGGTGATCAGAATTCCATGAGTAGAGACCCCTACCTTCTTTTGGAATTTGATAGCGAGGGTGCTTCAAACTGGGCAAGAATTACAGGAGACAATGTAGACGAAAGAGTTTCGATTCTTCTTGATGGCAGGATTTATTCTGTTGCTACAATTCAGGAAAGAATTACAGGTTCAGGTACCAGGCTTTCAGGTTCCTTCTCTGTTGAAGAGGCTCGTGATTTGCGCCTTGTTCTTAAAGCAGGAAGTCTTCCAGCAAGACTTGAAATTGCAGAAGAACAGACAATAGGACCAAGCCTGGGTCAGAAAGCAATCCGTAACGGCTTTATCGCCGGTGTTGTAGGCCTTGCTCTTATTGCCATATTCATGATTATCTACTACGGTGCAAGTGGAGTTATCGCTGTGCTGGCACTTCTGTTTGATATGCTTATTATTCTTGGCTTCCTCTGCTTCCCAGGGCCACTGGCAAGACTGGGTGTAACAGGGCTTAATGCCACGCTTACACTTCCAGGTATCGCCGGAATTATTCTTACCATAGGTATGGCAGTAGATGCCAGTGTGCTTATTTATGAGCGTATTCGCGAGGAACTTCGCTCAGGTAAGGGAATTAGATCCGCAGTTAGTGCTGGTTATGCAAGAGCATTTGTAACTATTCTTGATGCAAACCTTACCACCTTTATTACCGCTCTTGTACTTTACAAATTTGGAACAGGCCCAATTCGTGGGTTCGCAGTTACACTTTCCATTGGTATAATGGCTTCAATGTTCTGTTCTCTTGTATTTACCAGATCCATCTTCAGTATGATGCTGGCTCAGGTTAAGAGAACAAAAATAAGCATTGGTAAAATGGCTCTTATCAAAGATGCACATTACAACATTACAGCAATGCGCAAAAAAACTTACAAGATTTCTCTTGCTATGATTCTTATAGGTCTTATTGCATTCTTTGCAAACGGTGGTCTTAACCTTTCCATCGACTTTACCGGTGGACTTGAAACAAATGTTGTTTCCACAGAACACCAGACCACAGACCAGCTGGCAACAGCTCTTGTTGCGCAGGGTTTAGAGAGCATTCAAATACAGTCTTTACAAGACTGGGATGGTGATGGTTATGCTTTCGTAATCAGAACTTCAACTGTTGACAAGGATGAAGTTTATGCAGCGCTCGGTGAGGAAAACTGCACATTGATGGAAGATGAAAGTGGTAATTCAGAAGCTTCGTTCATCAAGCAGATTGGCCCAAGGGTTGGTGCTGAATTAAGGTCAAAAGCCGTTGATTCTATCCTTATGGCAATGTTCTTTATCGTTCTTTACATTTGGTACAGATTCCAGTTCAAATGGGGAATTGCAGCTGTAGTGGCTCTTGTGCATGATGTTTTGATAACAGTGGGAATTCTTGCATTGCTTCAGGTGGATGTAAGTCTTACTATCATCGCCGCACTGCTTACCATTGTTGGTTATTCCATCAATGATACTATCGTAGTGTTTGATAGAATCAGAGAAGATAACCGTCTGCGAAAAGGTAAAACCTTTGAAGAGACTGTAAACAAGGGTATTAATGAAACTTTAAGTAGAACCATTGTAACTTCTGTTACCACATTTGTTGCAGTGCTTATGCTCTTTGTCTTTGGTACCGGTGATATCAGAAACTTCGCACTCACCTTGATGATTGGTATCATCGTTGGTACTTACTCTTCTATCTTTGTTGCAAGCCCTATTCTTATCGACTGGCATGCAAGAATGAAAAGAAAGTAAATAAGTTAGTTTCTTTCAGGGGGCAGTAACATCAGTTGCTGCCCCCTTTTTTTGTTAGCAGATGTTGTTGCCTAAAAAGGGTATATTTCTTTTAGGAAAATTTGTAAATAATTTGTGTTAAATGAATGGAGTCTTTTTGACTGAATTTGAGAAAACTGCTGGAGATACACTAACTAAGCTTCAGAATGCACTTTCAGATGTAATTGCAGAATATGGTGATCCGATGATTCTTCGACCGGTTGATCTTTGTGAACTTATCAGCATTGATATGAATGTTGCTTGGAAAGTAAGCAGGCTTATTAATAGCACAGATGTTTTTAGTTTTGGAAAATACCTTCCCGGTCGTAAGGCTTTCAGCAATTTATGTATAAGTGCCATGGATGCTGGTTCCACTCCGGCAAAAGTGAAGGAACTTCAAAACGCTTCAGCAAAACTTGATGTATTTATTAGAACACATGCAGGAAGTAGAAAAGAACTGGAATTGATGTTGGCAAATCTTTCCATTGAAGAAAGGGTTGGCAACGACTCAGTTCATAGAAGAAAATCATTTGAAGGTAATAGTTATACTTTTGGCGTTCAGTGTGATGTGAATTTGTCAACGAATATCCTAATTCCTTCCAGCGATCAAAATAATTCACTTCACATCTGTAGGATTAGAGGCCAGGTGGGCTTGCGGCTTATCAGACCCAATGTTCCATGGCGGGTGATGAGTACATACATTACAGACTCCACGGGAAAACAAAAAGATTCTTCGAAATCAGAGTACTTGTTTTGCTCAGATTCAGATGATGCCCCTGTTGCCAGAGAATTCTGCACCCCAGATTTACCAGAATTCGGTTGTAAAACTAGTAAAGCAGGACGAAAAAGTTACTTTCTTAAAAATATGGAAATGGGTATAAAAAGTTCGATAAATGTTTTTACGGTAGAGCTTATGAGGAATGTGGGCCCCATGTATGCTGCAGGCCCAGACGATGCTTTTGCTCTGAATTCAACATCAAGAATACCAGCTAAATCTATTGTTATTGAAGTGTATGTACCTCAACAGTTTGATCCGAGCACCTGTAGAACAGAGATGTGGAGTAGGTTATTTGTAAGCAGTGATCCAAGTGAAAAGATAGCTGGTGATATACTTCCACTTAGTGAGCAACCCATGATTTACCCAATAGGAAGAGCCTCTGTTCCAGTGCCAGGAATATCAGGTTATAGAAACCTTATAAATAAAACATTCATGGAACTAGAAGTTAATCCCAAGGACTATCGTTTGTTAAGACTTACCATTGACTATCCACCAATTCCTGTTGGAATAAGTTTGATGATGAAACATCCCTCCGAGTAAAAAATGAATTTTAGCGTACGCGAGAGGCTCTATACAGGTAATTATTTTTTCTAAAAATTTTTTATATAATACTCAAGTGGGTGAATTCAAGTAAAAAACTTATTAGAAAGGTAAAACAATGTTATTAGTTGTAATGATAATTTCTGCTTTTTCTCCAATTGGAGATGTAGAGGTGCAGTGGGAATCATACGATCCAACAGATGGAGTAACTGCAGATATGCTTCTTGGGGTACCGATTTCATCAGATGCTAATTTTGAAATTGAAACAGGAGTTCTTCCAGAGGGAGATTATCTGTACGATCTTACATGGTCTGCGGATGGGCAGACTGTTCTTGTGGCAAATTATATGACCAACAACATATCAATTATTAATCCTTCTACCGGTGAAATTGTTTCAGATTTATCTACAAACGGCTTTAGACCAGGGGCAGTGGCAACAAGTGTAAACTATATTGTTGTGACATTTCCAATGGATAATCTTGTGGGCATCTATACTGAAACAGGAACATTTCTTGCAACTGTAACAACCGGAGAGCAGCCTTGGAGAGTCGAATTCAGTCCGGATGGGGAAACAGCATATATCGGTTGTGACATAAGTGATTGCTGCACGGTAATTGATGTTTCTTCACAGACTGTAATTAATACCATTGAAAACTTTCCTTTCTGGCTGCAGAGTTTTGGCTGGGGATCTGAAAATCCTAGAAATTATCTTGTATTCAGTGAGTACATCCTCACAAATGATGGGCAGTATCTTGTTACAGCAAACGGCATAGATGCTGTACTGTTTTTTAATACTATATCAGGAAATATAGATCATACGATAGATATAATAGACGCTGGTTCTGTGAGTCTTTCCGGTGATGGAAATAGACTTGTCGTTATGAGTGGAAGTTACTCCTCAGCTCTTACTGTATATCAGATCGACCTTTCCAGTTTTTCAATTGCGGAATCCGTTGTAATTACTGGAAGCAATCCGGGAACGGCAAAAGGCATAGCAGTTAATCAGGATGGATCAAAAGCATTTATTTCTACTTCTGGAAATACATCAACTTTGATAAATTTCAACAACCAGGGTTTCAAACAGTTTTCAAGTACTTATTCCGCCTTTTGGACCGGGGCAAACTATGATCATACTCTTGCCATAAGTGGGCAATATCGGTTCAGTGTAATTGATTTCGCAAGTGAAACCATGGTGGCACAAAACCAAGGTCACACTCAATATATTGGAGAGACTTCTCCAGTGGCAAATGAAGCGGTTGGTGTTGACCCAATGCGTCACGAAGCTGTGCACTATTACAGTTTTACAAATTCTTCTGTTAGTTATCAGGGGGATATTCTTTCTGGTTCTGCAGTTGAGGGTGACGCGCCAAGACGAGTTGCAATTTCTCCTGATGGTAACTGGGCAGTGGTATCTAATACTCTTAGCGGCAACGCCACAGTGATTAACATGAATTCTCTTACCTCTGTTGCTGTGCTGGATATTGGCAATCGTGTTCAAAATGTTAAATTTACTCCGAATTCCCGTTATGCAGTTGTCTGTGGTTTTGAAAGCGGGTCAGTGAAGATCATTGATATGCAATCTGTTTCAGTAGTAGCAACTGTAGCAACAGGTAGCAGAGCAGGAGTTGTGGACATAAATTCTGATGGTACAATGGCATGCATTGGGAATATTTCGTCAAATACAGTTTCATTTGTTGAGCTTGATGGTCCTTCCAGTTTCGAAGTTGCGGAAAAAAGCTGTGGAACAATCGGTATTTCCTGGGTAGGTTATGGAATACAGAGTGGCTTGGCTATTTCTCCTGACGGAACAGTGTGTTTGGTATGTGATAGCTTTAATGATAACATTAAGATTTTCAGTATGTCAGACTATTCGCTCCTTGCAACTGTTGCTGTAGGTGATTTTCCTTTACAGGTGGAATTTAATAATGACGGCAGTAGAGCTATGGTAACATGTTATTCAGATGATTCAGTTTATTTGCTTGAGGTTGATGGTGCTTCCTCTTCGGTTCTGGGTAATTGGCCAGCAGGGGATGGACCTGCAAGAATCGCTTATGACCAAGTTGGGGAAAGATTCGGCGTGGCTGCTATTTTTTCTAAGGAGATTCGATTATACGATGCAGGTAGTGGAAGCTTTTTAGGAGCAGAAACATATACTGAAGCAGTTCTGCAGCCAGGCTTTACAGCAGAAGGAGATGTTCTGGCTTTAACCACTGGTTCAGCAACAACTCCAGCTAGATTAT
>JAOZUR010000060.1 GCA_029938555.1 Candidatus Sabulitectum sp.
ATATCGGTTTGCCGGTTAAAAAAATCAGTTACCCATTGAAAATCACAACCGGCTGCTATGGCTGCGTTTTTATCATCGTCTCTATCACCCACATACAGAACCTGATCTGAAGTTACTTTGTAGAGTTCCATTAAGTTGTTTAGCATACCAGCTGCAGGTTTCCTGCAGGAACAACCACTGTATGGAATGTGTGGACACATTTGAATTGTATTTTCAGCGGCTTGAAAACCAAAAGCGGAACTAAATGTATCCTCTAGTAGTGATTTTGCAGTTTCTTCTGCAAAATACCCAGAGCCAACGCCTCCTTGATTACTTGCTATGCCATAACCAACACCTATTTCTGAACTATTTGGATGAATCCAGTTAAAAGTAGCAAGTTTTTTTACAACATCCGAGTATAATTCCCATTCTCCAGCTCTGTTTGGGCACGGTTGCTTGGGTACGGTACAGAATCTTAGGGTTCCGTCCGCATCAAAAATTATCAATTTATAATCCATTTCATACCTCCTGAACATGTAGTGACTGAAATTCTTTAAAAATTACTCGAAAACATTACTTAAAGCCAGCCCTCGACGGTTTCAACAGGAACTCTTACTGTTTCGAAAAGAGTTGCTATAAGTTCCAGATTTTCTCCTGCCCGGTAAGGATTGTAAAATTCCCATACAATATCTCCACCAGGAGTAACTTCGAAAGCCCTGCCCATCATTGATTCTGTTATAAGTGTATTTCCGTTGGGAAGTCGTTGACAGGAGCCTGAACCTACAGTGTAAAATGGATTTTCTTCATCACCTCTGTATTGCCATAATACCTGATCTGTAGCTGGATCAAATTGAAGAACCGTAGATTTTTCAAAAAGACCTTGATTATCTAGAATTAGTATAGTTCCATCAGAAAGAACTGTTGGTTGATGCTGCATTCTCCATAAATCCGAGTCTGCCCAGTAGACAGATTCTGACTCTAGATCCACAGCACAAACAAGATCAATACTTCTGTGAGAAAGAAGCACGGTTCCAGATCGAAGTGGACCGGAGTAATTTTCCGGTAGCATATCGGGCCTAATTATTTCTATTGTATTGCAGTGCAAGACATCTCCACCATCAGGCATTCTTTTAAGTACAGGGGCAAAACTTGAATTTTCTAAAACATCAAGAGTAGAAATCCAGCTAATTCTGTTTCCAAGTGAGTCTAGAATGCAAATGTAATCTTCGGAAATGTATTTCCCAGGGAAATATTTATCATTTATGTGTATGTCTCTTCCAATGGTATAAACATTTCCTTCTTCATCTACATCTATGTCATGATGAGCTCCGTTGTATTCACTTACCCATAAGACATTTGAATCCTTATCTACCTTAACAACTCCACCACCTTCTATCATTACTGTTAAGTCACCGTTATCATCAAGATAAGCTCGTCTCCAGAAGTCGATTGGCAACTCCTGATCCTGTGCATGGGGCCATAGGCCATAAAGAGAAACTTCACTGTTGAACCAATCATGAACGATATTCCCACGGGCGTCTATAAGTGATATTCCAGGGCCATGCCCTGATATAATAATATTGTAACCAGGACATACTCTTGAAGTATCTAAAACAGTAACACCCATTTGTACAGGTGCTTCATTGTAACCAGAAAGGTATCCTAAAGATCGAAGTAATTCCAGTTGCTCACGCTGAGCATCAGTCATATTGCTATCTGCAACTGTGGCAGATTCCCGTGCCGGCCACCATGCTCCAAGTGGCATTTCATTTTCATCTTCAACTGATGCTGGAAGATCATCAAAGGAATGAAGAAAGTTGAGCATTTTCAGTCTCACAAGTCCTCTATATTTGTAACCGGTAAGCGAAATTACAATTAATAGAATAATTATTGGAATGACACATTTAGCAATATTCTTTTTTGAACAATTCATGAATTGTTTCCTCCTTTTTTGCAATGAGTTTTGCAATGTATACAATATTAATATTCAAATGTAAATTGCCTAAATTTCTGGTATTTTTTTAAAAAAATCAGAGTAATTTCTTGATAACAAATAATTATAACAGTTCCTCAAATATATGATTATAAACGAGCTTTATTTTTAAAGATTGCCCATAACCATAAATAATCCAAATAATGCCATTGTAATTCCTGAGAATAGTTGAAGAGTAAACTCAAGTTTTTTACCCTTAGTGTTATCTTGAAATAAAGCAGTCATCCTGGTTCGCATGAGTATTGTTAAAAGAGCCACAGCAGCAAGAAGAACACCCATTCCCAAAGACATGAAAATTACGGAAAGAATACCAATTTTAGCAGCTTTTGAAGCCACTGCAAGTATCATAATTGCAGAAGCAGCAGGGCAGGGGACAAGCCCTGAGAGGATTAAACCACCAAGGCCTCTGTTTTTTTTCTTTTTATTTTCATTACTATGATTGAAGTCCTTCACTCCGTGGAAAATTAACCAGAGCCCAAGCAGGAAAATTATTCCATATGTTAAAGGGAAGAGAATACTCTGAGCCTGATTTACAGATATAAGAAGAGAGCGGGTTGTGAAAAGATAAAAACCACCCACAAGAAGAATAGCACTGATTGCATGAACTATGGCAAGAAGAAATCCAGTGATTACACCTTTAATGGGTTTGGTGCCTTCACCTAGGAAATAAGTAACTAGAATTGCTTTTCTGTGTCCTGGTCCCATGGCGTGAAGAATGCCGAAAACAAAGGAAAACAAAATAAGTAACCATAGATTTTTTAAACTTCCGTTTGTATTAACCTGTAACATGGTATTTGCAATTGAGTTTTGTAATTTCTTTTGTGCAGCTGCACTGTTTCTAATTAATGTACCTACTATAGGCCAAGTAGATGGGCCATCTGGAGTGATTTCTACAGTTTCAATAGCAGATTCTTCAGCTGAACCTGATGAAAGGAAAGGATTAGTCTGTGCTATGGATATGGTGGATAAATTTATGATAATAATAAAAAGTAAGATTGATTTCATGGTTAATTAGTATTTAGATAAACAACAAGCTGTTGTGGAAAGGCAGTACCTGAATAACTACTGCCTGCTCTTGATACTGATACATTGCCTCCGTAATTAATAGCTATATCGTTATTTTGCTCAATTGTAAATTGTGCATTGTTACTTCCTGTTCCATGAAGAGTTACAGGGGTACCTTCTTTGTAAAGAATGTCACAATAATAAGTACTGTCATAAATAGCAATTCGAATCATATCATTTGGTATTCTTAGATTGAATGGACAGAAAAACCGATATACTAAAACACCATTTTCAAGGAATACTGAAAAGTTTTCAATTCTTGATGGAGTGTAAGTTTGCCCATCTATGATTATGAATGTGAAATATTCAGAAGTTTCAAGATTGGAAAAAGCATTTGCATAAACCTCCGCTGTTTCGGAAGAAGAGAATGAACCATTACGGTTACTATCGAAGTCAGCGGTAATTGCACCGCTAAACATTGGATCAAAGTACCATGTTATCTCGATACCTTCAAGGAAATCATTTCTTAGCTGGACTTCCATTTCTGTATCAATAAACATATGAGGGTGTGCAAAAATGCAAAAAGGTAAAGAAATCAAAAGTAAAAATAATCTCAAAATGCCTCCCAGATCGTTTTGTTAAAAACACAGTAAACCCTTGAAGGAATACCAGTAAACAGAAATATTTATGCACAGATTCAAGGGAATGAACACAAAAAAATATTCAAAAAATTTAATTTACAAGTTCAATATTCTTAATGAAAGAGTTAATTACAAAAGCACGAATAGTGTTTGCTTCAGGATCTAACGGGGATACAAAAAACCCAATTCTATTTTTGTGAATTGTTTCCGAAACTCCGTAAAAAAGTTCGCCATCCGAAAAAGATACAATTACATGTTTTCCGTGAAGGGGAGCCTGGGTGAAATCCTTGGATTCTACGTGAAGAGAATTTCCTCTAAAATCATTTACAAAAAAAATAGCTTTCAAGTCATTAACAGAAATTTCTTGGGCTACTTCTGAACTTTCAAGAACAGTAAGATGGAAAATGTCTTTTCTCTGAGAAAAATCACTGGTTCGTCCTTTAAGAATTACACCGTTTTTTGTGTGTACCACAATCTTATTCATGCTGAACCTCCTTTTCAGTAAAAAATACAGTATCGTTATCCTTGAATCACACAAAATTTAAAACAACTCATACATATATATTATGGAGTGTATAGTGCTTAAGTCAAGAGGTTTTTTTACAGAGCAAACGGGTCTGAGAACCGAATATTACCTTTTGTACTTAGGGAATATATATCACAGGCTGAGGTATCAATCATAAGGAGGTATTGTTATGAGATTCAAATTGGAGATTTGTTTTGTTTTTTGTTTCTATTTTTCAAGCTTCGGTTGTGATTTTGATACAAATGCTAATGTTTCAATGTTAGATTTTTATAGAGGTGATGATACTATTCTAGATACAGTTGTATTTCTATCAGACAGAGCGGATTTCGATTTACTTGCTTCAGGAAATCAGTCTAACTCTTCGTTACAACTTCCAGAAGTTAAATTTCTCATAGACAATATTAGATCCAGTGACCCTGTATTGTATTTTATAAATTCAAACAAATTTAAATATCACTGGAAATTTTACAATTCGGTTCTTGGGTGGAATTTGAGCTTACTTGATTTTAACACAAGAACCTACACAGACTTCAATCGAAGAATGATCGCTGGAAGTATTGTTGCTCATGACAATTATGAGGAAGGAATTTATACAATTGAGTTCTGGCCAAGTGATCCTGTTCATTTTAAAGATGTTAAGATTGTTTTTGATTTGCTCACAGAGGTAATGGATTTTGCCGCAGGTTCTTTTGTGTATCATGCTGCTGGTGAAACTCAAGTTCGAATTTTAGCGGAAGAACTTGAATTGTATCAACAGAACAGAATATCTGTAATTAATACTTCACAGTTGTACAATGGCCTTAGTTATGCTGCAATGAATACTGGTGAATCTTATGGTATTCTTCGGGACGGGAACTCTAACAGAACTTTTTCTTCAGCAGATATTGTGGTTTTTCAATCAATACCAAATGATATAGGTCATGTTGCTGGAATAATTACCACTGTTCCGCAAACTCCGCTATCTCACATAAACTTAAAGGCCATACAGAATGGAATTCCAAATGTATATGTGTCTGATTTTCTGGAATCAGAACAATACCAGTCTCTCTTAGATAGACCTGTTAGACTTACAGCCTTAGCTGATCAATACATTATGGAGGAAGTATCATTTTCAGAGGCACAGTTATGGATTGAATCTATTCGCCCTGATACTGTAACTGTTCTAGTTTCAGAGCTACAAGAACGGAGAATTCAACATTTTTCTAATATTCGACTTATAGATTTAAATTCATATGGTGCAAAATCAGCAAATCTTGGTGAACTTACATGGTGTGTTCAATCAAGTATACTTCCGGATGGTTATGCAGTTCCTTTTTATTATTACAATAAATTCATGGAATACAATGATTTCTATAATAGAATTGATTCAGTTATCTCATCAATAGAATTCAATAGTAGTTCTCAAGCCAGAGAAGATATTCTGCAAAAGATACGCAGGGAAATTATTGAGAGCCCGGTACCACAATGGATTGTTGATTCTCTTTCAGTAATGGTTACACAATTTGAACCTGGTGTTTCCCTTCGATGCCGCTCAAGCACGAATAATGAAGATTTACCAGGGTTTAATGGGGCGGGTCTTTATAACTCATTTACTCACCATGAGAATGAGGGACATATTTCAGAGACTGTTAAACAGGTATGGGCAGGAATGTGGACATATCGCGCATTCGAAGAGAGGGAATTTCACAGAATAGATCATTTTTCAGCATCAATGGGGGTTGCTGTTCATCCAAGTTATAAAGATGAGCTTGCCAATGGGGTGGCTGTTACTAATAATGTGCTTAATCCTTTCATACCTGGTTATTATATTAATGTTCAACCCGGTGATCACATGGTTACAAATCCTCAAAGTAATTCACTACCAGAAATATTTATTGTAACAGAACAGAATATTACTGGAGAATCCCTTAGAGAAATACAATACCTTGCTTATTCAAACAGAATTTCCTCAAACCGGCGAGTTCTTTCGGATGATCAGATACAGCAAATCATAGATATTCTTGAAAATATTCATAATCACTACAGGATTTTGAACGAAATTGACATTGATGATCTTGATTTTGCTATGGAAATAGAATTTAAAATATCAAGAGATGGTTCTATTGTTGTGAAACAGGCACGACCTTGGGTCCACCGTACTTAACATTACATCCTGCTGACTTTTGATATAAGTGATTAGTTTTGTTCTAGAAAGTCTTTATTTCGTTTATATAATGTTTACTCCATTAACGGCACTTTTGGAAAAGGCATAGGTACTACGCTTGAATTAGAAAGAGATAATAACTCGGAATTTATTCCTGCTGATATATTTTGATTCTTTTCTGCTATTGTATCATTTGGTGCAGTTGTTATCCATTTTGACAGTATTTTTATTGAATCGGTGCACCATGTGAGAATCGCTATTTTTCTTTTAATAAAAAGACTGATTGTTATCTTTCTTAAATCGCTATCAAGAGAAGAATCAGCAGAATTTATTGTTTCAAGCAGTTTTTCGGCATCTTTTAACTGTTCTTGGCTAGTCTCCCTGTAATGGGTCAATTGACTAATCATGTTTCCTGCACCATAACTCTCCCCAAAACGCAATTTCATCAGAAGCTCAACTCTGAATCGATTCAGAGTTGCAGGTTCTTCAAACCAGAGGAATAGTTCATCCCATCCTTGCTGGTTCAATTGATAGATTAGCCTTTTTTTGCTTTTGATGTACGAATCTGATCTGCTTAGAAGCCCATCTTTATGAAGTTTTTTAAGCATTGGATAAATATTGCCGTAAGATTCACGCCAGTAGTACATTTCAGGCTGGTCAAGAGCTTTTCGTATCTCATATCCAGATTGTGGTCCTTTGCTAAGAATTGCAAGTATTCCATAAATTGACTGTGTGTATTTTAGTTTTTTGCTGTCCATTATTACCTCGCTATAGTATTTTGAAAGAGGAAACTAATATAATCGATCACTATTTGGAAATCTATCTTGACAATGTATCTTTTAGTACTATAATACAGGGAGCGAGGGGTGAGTTGCATATAACTGAATTAACACAGTTATTCAAAAGTACCTTTGGGATTATGCTTAGGTATTTGCCTCTTATCTTTTGACTATAGCTTTGCAGGGGATTTTAGAAACTGGTTGCAGTTACATTTATCAGGGTGTTGTTGGTGTTTGGTTATTTCGGATAGTCCGGAAAGCCGCAACTGTTATCCAATTTCCAGATCCCCTCTAAAATTCTTATTCTTTAAAGCTTTACATTATGCTGGCCCTCTAGAGCCTTAGCTTCGCTTTTGGTTTGCATAAATCTGTGCTTAGCTGGACAACAGCTGAGCCAGTAACCGAGAGTGCCCCAACCGTTAGTATGGTGCTCGGATACAGGCGCATTATATCGTAATATTAAGACTTACATAGTCTATCTACACTTTCTCATAAATTCATAAGCGGAATCACATTGTTTTAAGAAAAAACTATTTTAATCAGAAATCATAACTCTTCAGGTGATTTCCAATGTTCAGGCCATTGAATAATTGTATTATTATCAATTTCACTGCTCTCTATGATTTTTTTGTGAAGCAATATGAAAGTTTCTGTAAAGTCAGTGTGAGAAAGCTTTAATTCGGATATCAAAGTATACGCTTTCACATATTCATCAAGAGCTAATTCTATATTTCCAGTAAGAAAATGTACATAACCTAATCCAGAAATAGCAATTGCCTGATTTTCTTTATCTCCTATTTTTGTAAATATTTGAAGCGCTTCATTGAAAAGTTCTTCCGATTCTGAAGCAATGTCTTTTCGTATGTAAAGAAGACCAAGGTTTGTTAAAATCCATGCTTTTGTTCTTTTGTCTCCGGTTTCTACTATAATATCTTTAGCTTGGGAATATTTCTCTTCAGCATCGGAGAAAAGATTTTTTCTCCGGAATAAACTTCCAAGATTGCAAAGAAATATAGCTTCCGGTACTCTGTCACCAAGTCTATGAAAAATTGAAATAGCTTTTGGGTAAAGATCTTTAGCTTTGTCAGAATTCCCCAAATCTTCATATATGCTACCGAGGTTCCCTAGGGTCATTGCTTCGGGCCTAACATCACCTATCTCTTGAAAAATAGTAAGTACTTCTTCAAGCATAGGTATTGCTTTATGGGATTCGCCCATACGTCTGTAGAGAATTCCAAGGTTGCCAAGGATTTTTGCTTTGCCATGTAGATTTTCTATATCATATTGTAAATCTCTTGCTTTTTTAAAGTAATCTCCAGATTTTTTGAAATCACGACACATTCCTGCATTGACTCCCAAGCCGGAAAGTGATTCTCTTTCACATTCAATAAAACCGTATTCTATACTGAGATTAAGAGACTGTTTAAAGTGTTTATTGGCTTTGTCAAAATTTCTAATTGCTGTATAATAATTTCCAAATTGTAATTCTGTTTTTGAGATCCATTTCGATAAATTATTAGTAGTGGATATGTCAAGCATTCTATCTAAAGTGGTTTGCACTTCATTCCATTTACGAAGGAAAATAAGAGTACTGCTGACTTTTTCAAGAATTGCAAGAAGTTGTAGTTGAGTTTCTTTTTTATCTAGATGAGGGGATAACCATCTATCAAGTTTTTCCCCCCATTTAAGAATCTCTTTGTACTGGTAATTACGGGACGCATGCTTTTGGGCAACATTACCCCATTTTATTGCTGAAAACTCTTCTCCTGCTTTCTCCCAATGATCAGCGATTTTTGCTGCAACTCTGTCTGAATCAAGAGTGAATATCTCTTCCATTGCCTGTGCAACTGCTTTGTGTAGAACTTTGAGGTTCTGTGAAAGAATACTGGAGTATGCAGTATTTTGCACAAATGAATGGCGGAAGGAGAATACAGAATCTTGATTTGAAACAGTTTTATTGAGAAATTGTAGTTCAACCAGACTATTGAATATTCCAATATCACTTTTGGGGATGTTAATCTTGTCCTCTAATCTTCTGTAAATATCTAGCCTGAATTCCATTCCGAATACAGAGCAGTTACGCAGAACTATACGATTTTTTTCAGGCAAACGATCTAGTCTTGATTGAATTAACCCTGTGAGACTTCCTGGAGTTGAAAATTCAACTGACTTGTCTGTAATTGACCATGTTTTGTTTACAAGTGCAAGTCCACCTGATTCCAGAAGATGAAGAAGTAATTCTTGAAGAAAGAAAGGATTTCCACTGGAGTGTTTTTGAACAAACTCTATAACATCTGTTGAAACAGGAAAAAACTTGTTTCCATTTAGGTTTCGGATGAATTTTTCAGTGAATTCACTGGTTTCTTTTAATTTAAGTTCATTCAGAATTATCTTTTTACAGACAGAATAATCACTATTATCGCAGATATTACTGGGGAGTAGGTTCTTTTGGTCAGATCTTCTTATAAGGAGAAATATTATTGGAAAGTTTGAAAAACAGTTTTTTACAATAAAGTCAAGAATATCTGCATCAGTTGAATCCATCCACTGAAGATCTTCAAGAACAACAGTTAAGGGATAGTTTTCAGATAGAGATTCAAGAAGATCTCTCAGTGCCATTTTTGTTTCTGAGGCAATTGCCTTGTTTCCCAGTTCACTAAGACGGCTATCGCTAGAAATTGTTGATACTAGTCTGCCGAGAAACGGAAAAGCACCTTTAAGCTTTTCAGCTGAACATAATTCGGAAAGAGCAGATGAAATATCATTGTAAGAAATTTTATTTGGATTCTGTACTTTTAGAAGATTCTTTAGAAGAGCAGACCAGAGCCAGTGAGCAGGTTGCGCGTCTGGAATAGAATTTCCCCTGAGAACTAAAGATTTTTCTGTTAGGTAAGTGTTTTTTAGGAATTCTGAAACAAGCCTTGTTTTTCCTGTGCCTGCGTCACCGGTAAGTTCAATTATAATATGCTTCGCGCCACCCAAACGATTTCTGCCCAATGATAAATCTAATTGTTGTTTCTGAGCTTTTTGAAGTTGTGCGTATTCTAACTCTCGACCAACAAAAACGGTTTTTATTGTTTCATGGCAAGAAATAATATTGCTAAGATAATTAACCGCCAACGGTTTCCAGCTGATGATCGGTACACCTATGCCTCTAATATTGATTGTCCTTGATTCTTCCCAGAGAATATTTTCTGAACATCTTTCATATACGGTATCTGTTGCAAGAATTGAATTCTCTCCTGCTTTTTCTTCCATTCTTGATGCTATGTTCACTGTGTTTCCCATGGCAGTTAAGTGACCGATTGCATCGGGGGCAACTGTTACAGGTCCACTGTTTATTCCAATTCTTGCAGAAAGATTAACATCTGCTTCTGAAAGAACAGTGCTTGCAACTTCAATCACATTTAGCATTTTGAATCCACAGAGTATGGCGCTTCTGCTGTTATTTTCATTAGAACGGATTGCTCCGAAAAGAACCATGATTCGATCACCTTCTATTTTATCAACGTAACCTGAATATTGTTCGGCAGTTATAACCAGTTCGTCCATAAGGCTTTTTGTGATAAGATGTACAGTTTCATGATCAAGGGTTTCTGAAAATGCGGTAAACCCTAAAAGATCCAGGAAAAGGACTGCAACGTTGCGCCTTTCGCCAGGCACCAGTGATAACTCGCTGGGTGCTTTTGAAATAGAACCGGTTCTTCGACTTAGAAAGGCACTTTTGAGAAGGGATCCAAGTTCCTGATTCATTAAAAACCGACTTTCGTTTCAAACAAATAATAATACATATATGTCTTAACATGATACGGTAAAAAAAAATGTGCAATATCTAAATTGACAGTAGCTGAAAGATTGTATATATCACCACTTGGTGACATATATTTCTGGAGGATTTGATTGCATAGAAATTCAGTGGAAACAAAAAAGAAAATTCTTGATGCTCTTGAGAATTTGATTACTTATCATGGTTTTACGGCAGTTGGAATAAACGCAGTTGCTCGTGAGGCAGGGATCGATAAGGTTCTGATCTATAGGTATTTTGGTTCAATGGAAGGTTTGCTTAAGTCATTTGCAGAAGAGAAGGAGCTGTGTCCAAGTGTAAGTAATCTTTTGATAGATCTGCATGATGGAGCACCTTTTCATGAGATTGCAGCAAAAATAGTAATTGAGCATGCAAGGGCCTTGCAAAAAAGTCCACTTGCACAGGAACTAGTTTGTTGGGAATTGACTGAGCAAAATCCTCTTACAGTTCTTTTTGGAAAGGAAATGGAGCAAAGAGGATTAAATGCTCTGGCTGACAGAGGCATTGTTCCAGACAAAGACAGTGTTACACTATCAGTGGTTTTGCTGTGTGGGTTGCAGTACCTTATTCTTAGAGGGCGAAACAACAATCCAATGATGAATATTGATTATTCCCAAGCAGAGATCAGAGAAGATATTGAAAGAGTGATCTCTAAGACAATAAAAGCATTCTATGATGTTCATGAAGGGAGTCCCAATTGAACAGAGTATTCTTGACGATTGCATTTTTTATTCCTCTAGTTTTTGTTTTTGGATGTGCCGATGAAAGTGCTAGTGGAAGAGAAAAAGTACCAGTCACTGTATTTGTTTTAGAGCCATCCATGATATCAGAGACTGTTAATGCCCCATGTAGGCTTGAGGCCGGCTCTGAAGCCGTTGTTTCAGTATCTGTTCCCAGTGTTGTTGAAGAGGTACTTGTAATAGCTGGTGATACAGTAGTTTCGGGGCAGAGGTTACTTGTTTTGGGAAATGATGATATGCAGAGGGCGGCGGTTTGCAATGCGGCAGCAATGCTTACAGCAGCTCGGGCATCTTCTGAATATTCTCACGATAATCTTCGAAGAGCGTCTGAGTTATTGGATACCGGAGCTATGAGTGCCGACGAATTTGATAGGATACAAACAATTTCAAGGGCTTCTGAGGCCACATACCGGCAGGCACTAGCAGGATACACTGCTTCTTCCACTTCAGCAAGGAACGGTTTTGTTCTTGCGCCTTTTGATGGTGTAATAGGCAGAGTTTTTGCAACTCAGGGAAATCTTGCCACAGGACCCTTGCTAAGCATAACAGGAACCACTGTAATAAAAGCAGAACTACTTGTTGCCCCACGGCATATTCAAAAATTAAGAGTAGGCCTACCAGCAGTTTTCACAACGGATCATTTTCCCGGAAGAATTTTTCCAGCCTCAGTAGTTTCTGTCTCTGAAACTGCTGATGTTATTTCCGGTCTTGTATCACTAACGATTCAAATCACAGACTCTACTTCATCCTTGTTACCTGGGTTATCTGGTATGACTCTTGTCTCCTTGGAAACCAGAGAAAATGCAATTGTTTTACCTGGAAGTATGATGACTTATGTAAACGAGAATGAAATGGAAGTTATGGTGGTAGAAAATGGATATGCAATCAGGCGAACTGTGCAAACTGGTTTAAGAAACGGGATTTCTTATGAGATTACAGAAGGTCTTTCCATGGGAGATTCTGTAATAAATCTAGGTCATACTCTTGTATCAGAAGAAGCACTTGTCAGGGTGGTGCAAAGGTGAAACTTTCAGAACTTGTCGTAAACAGAAAAATTACTTTTCTCATGGTGTTTATTCTCATGGGATTTGCTGGTGTTTTTGCTCTGACTCAGCTAGGACTTGACTACTTTCCTAAGGTTGATGTGGGGCAGATAATGATAGTTACCATACTTCCAGGCGGAGCTCCGTCAGAAGTGGAAAATCTTGTAACTAAGGTTATTGAAGATGCTGTTTCAGGTGTGGAAGGTGTTAATTCGGTTGAGTCATCTTCGGGCAACTCAACAAGCGGAATAACTGTTTTTGTGTCATCATCAGCAAATATAGAAGAAGTAGAGAGTGATATAAAGGAAGCCGTTGATCAGATACTAAATGATCTGCCAGAGCAGGCAATGGATCCAATAATAAAAGCTATGGAATCCAGCATGAAACCTCTTGTTATTGTTGGGGTGAGCAGTAACAATTTGAATAGCGGAGAACTGCGGCAACTTGTCTCTGAAGAGATAGAACCAATTTTAAGCAGAGTTTCAGGAGTAGCTTCAAGTACTATTTCAGGTGGGGAAGTTCGCCAGATAAACATATCTGTGAATCCGGTGCTTCTTGCTGATAGAGGAATTTCTATTTCTCAGGTGTATGGAGTTTTAAGGTCTGTTCAGGGCAATCAACCTGGTGGAGATATAGATTCAGAAGGAACAGAGATTTATATTAGTGTTAAATCAGGTTTTACTTCAATTGAACAGCTTGGTGAAACTGCAATTGGTGTTAGCAATGGTAGTTCAGTACATCTTAGAGATGTATCAGAGATAACTGATGGCAGTAAAGATCAAAGCAGTACCAGTAGGCTGGACGGGGAAAACTCTGTAATTTTGATCCTTCGCAAAAGCGGTGATGCAAATACGGTTAATACATGTGAACTCCTAGAGAATCAAATTGCAGAAACTGCTGTAGATTATTCAGGAACTCTTGAAATGAATGTTATTTATTCACAAAAAGATTTTGTTCTGGATTCCACTAAAAGCCTTCTTATGACCGGTATTCAAGCAATCTTTCTTGCAGCAGCAGTTCTTATGTTTTTTCTTGGTTCAGCGGTAAATGCAGGAATTGTTAGCATATCGATGCCGCTTTCTTTTATCTCTACATTTGCAGCAATGTATCTGTTTGGTGTGAATCTAAACATTATGAGTCTAGCCGGTCTTAGTATTTCAATAGGAATGATTGTTGATAATTCTGTGGTGGTTCTTGAGAACATTCATAGAAGAAGGCGTGCCGGGGCACCACAGGTAAAAGCCGCTTCTGATGGGGCTTCGCAAGTTGCCATGGCTGTTACTGCCTCTACTTTGACAACAGTTGCTGTGTTTATTCCCATGTTGTTTGTTAAGGGAATGACGGGGCAGATATTTAGAGATTTAAGCATTACCATTGCCTGTGCTCTATTTATCTCTCTTTTTCTAGCAATGACTCTCGTTCCGCTTCTTGCATCCAGATCAAAAAACTTGATAAAAAAGCACAGTGAAAAATCATTTGCTAATAGGATAGATAAAGGTCTTAAAAAATTGGATACCAGATATGGAAAAATCCTAACCTATTGCACTGTACATAAATTCAAAACTCTTCTACCTATTGTTATTCTTTTTTTCATATCTATGTATTTATTTCAATTCATTCCAACATCATTTTTGCCTGATATTCAAGAGGGAATAATTGATGTGAGTATAAGCCTGCCAACTGGAACAAACTTAACACAGACTGACAGTTTCGCACTTGCAATGGAAGATTCTCTTTCAGCCTTGTTCCTGCCAGGAGATCTTGCACATCTTCTGGTGGATGTGGGAAAAGCAGAGGGTATGGGAGCTATGTTCGGATCTGACGCTACATGCAGAATTGTTATGACATATTATCTTGTGCCTGAAGAAGATCGTAATACCAGTGTTGAAGAATATGCAACTGCCATGAGAAGGATTCTTTTTAATACACCTGGAATACGGTTTGCAGTAAAAACAGGAGCGCCAATTGGTAATGAATTTCCAATTCAGATTAATTTGTTTGGATCAAATCTTGATTCATTGAAAGTTCTTGGAGATTATGTAAGAGACAATCTAAATCTTATTCCAGGAACAACTGGGGAAGTATCATCACTGGAAGACTGGTTTACTCAGATAGATTACATTCCAGATGATGATATATTATCACTGAGAGGTTTTTCCAGAGCTCAATTAGCTTCAGAAATTACCCTGGGAATGCTGGGAATGAACGTTACCACATTAAATGAAAATGGAACAGATATTGATGTAAATCTAAGATATGCTGAAAGATATCGTTCCACCCGGGAATCAGTTGCTGCTCTTACAGTTAACGGAGCTCCGCTAGATTTCTGGGGAACTTTTACTACTGCATTATCTCCAAACAAAATTGGTCGCCTTGATAGAAGCCGCGTGGTTAGTATTTTCTGTCGAATTGATGGTAGACCACTTGGGGCAGTAGCAGGAGATGTTCAGATCATGATGGATAGTTTGGATCTAGGAGATACAAGATGGGAAATCACCGGTGATATAACAGACCAGAAGGAATCATTCGGCAGTATGGGGCTTGCAATTCTTGTTGCAATTTTACTTGTTTATATGGTTATGGCTGCTCAATTTGAGTCACTTTTAGAGCCGTTCATACTAGTTTTTGAGATTCCTCTTGCTCTCATAGGTGTTGTTTGGATACTCTTTTTAACAGGTACTACAATGGGAATGACTTCGCTTGTGGGAGTTCTAATGCTTATTGGAATTGTTGTTAATAATGGTATTGTGCTTGTGGATTTTGCAAATAACTTAAGAAAAGAAAGCAATCTCAGTGCTGAAAAAGCAATTATTGAAGCTGGCCGACTTCGGTTGAAACCTATACTCATGACAGCTAGTACCACAATACTTGCACTTGTTCCTCTTTCTATGGGAGGTACTAGCAGTGCAGCATTATGGGCTCCAATGGCAAGAACAGTTATCGGAGGAATGCTTGTGGCCACACCACTTACCCTTATTGTTCTCCCGATTCTTTATGTAATGCTGGATGGTTGGCACAGAAAGCAGATTGAAAATAACCCCAAGGAATAGTAAATGAGGAATTTGTCAAGAATGATGAAAGAAAGTGGCTCTATTAGTTTTTTGGTTTAGCGCTCTCGTTTAATCAAACTCTTTCTTTGGATTATTGATGCAGGTGGAAAAGTTGAAGTTGTGCCTTTCGCGAGCCGAATAAGAACATATTATTGAGGAAATTGCTTCATTTTATGATGGTTATTGCTAATGAAATATTGATAAGATAGTGAAATCTTCGGTTCGGTTCGGAATCGATAGTTTTCTCTATTAAGCTGATTGTAAATTATCTAAGTACAAAAACTTGCATGCTTAATGAGAAATCTGATGTTGCCTGAAGCGTAAAACAGAAAACTTTATAAAATTCCTCTTGAACTTGAGTTGATTGAAAAAGATCACCTAATAATAATTTTCCAATCAATTCAGAAACCGTTAGAAAATGAAACTGGGAACCAGAATGCAGGTTCTGATTATTCTATATTTTTCCTCATAGTGAAGATAACTGGATATTCATCATTTTCTTTGATTTTTTCCCAGCCTAACTTTTTGTAGAATTGAACAGCATTAGCATTTTTAGAACTAACAGTTAGTATTGCTTTTGTACAACCACATTTCCGTAACTGTTCAATGCTATATTCTTCGAGTTTGCGCCCATGTCCCGATTTTCTGTTCTGCGGGAGAAGATAGAGAAAGCTTATCATACCGCTTGTGGGATACTTTTCTGATTGAGCTGCACCAGCAAAACCAATTACATTATTGTTCTCGCAGTACATAACAAACCATTCGGGATTTACACGCTGTTTTTGCAATACAAATTCTAGATATCCATCTGTATACTTTTTCATCGACTCAGGATTCATTTTACCTATCTGAACAGTTTCCTCGAGATATCTAGATACAAGGGCTCCATCGGTTTTGAAATCAAAAGGTCTGAAATGGTACAGTGGCATTAATCAATCCTCTTTATGGCTTCGTTGTAATAAAATCCCAGTAGTAGAAAATAGTTTAGTCCTCAAATTTAACAGCTTTGATAAAGGTATTTGCCACAAAGACCTGTATGATATTTGATTTCGGATCAATTGGATTCAGAAAAAAACCACTTCCGTCTCTATGGACGATGTCTGATACGCCGTAGAATTTCTCACCATCATAAAAATGTACAATCAGATGTTTTCCTGATGCAGGCGCCATGGTAAAATCGTGAGAATCTGTTTTAGATGAATCTCCTTTGAAGCTGTTAACAAAAAACACTGCTTTGAGTTTGTCTAGAAAAATCTTTGAGCTGCACACTGGACCATCACTAATCTGTTTGAGATTGAAAAAAGGTTTAAGGGGGGTGAAGTTACTGCTGTACCCTTTTATAACTTCTCCATTTACTAGGTGAACTACTAATTTGTTCATTTTAACCTCCTTATAAATTTCAACTTAATTAGAAGTTAACGCATAACTGTTTGTGTGTCAAGTTGTTTGATAGAAATAGTATATTGTTTAAGTATATTGAGGTATGGCTATAAATCTATAAAATTGCTTAGTAACGACTATTATTGAGTAATATTTATACTCTTAGTTTGAAGAAAAAAGGAAGTATTATTTGATTGTAATTTTGACTCAAGGGATTATAGCTACTGTTGATCAATTAAGTGTGAATTTTAGAAATCATAGTTTTTGGAAAATTATTTTTTGTTTTCAAATTGTTTCGCTAGCTTTCTCTGATGAAACGATGCTTTCTGTTGAAGTTGTTGTTTTTGAAGAGGATAGCGTTGTATGCTCCATTTCCCCGTGGGATATACTAAGGGTTTAAACGCAGTGGCTTAACTCAGGATGTCTGTCTGTCTGTCATATTGTTTAACTGTTTGTTGTAAAGAATTTTCGCAATAG
>JAOZUR010000103.1 GCA_029938555.1 Candidatus Sabulitectum sp.
GGAAGAATAAGATTTTCTCCGTTTCCATCCGTGACTACTATAGACCCATTAGAGTTAGTAATAGTAATTTCATCTTCCAACCCAAGCTCTTCGGTAAGTCGAGTGTTAGATATGAAAGTGAATCTATCTGAGAATGTTTCCCGCACCGGGGTATCAATCCTGAAAACATCTCCTGGATAACCGGCATTATCTAAGAATGCTTCTATTTCAGAAGCAGCTAGTTGTGCAGTTGCCCCATCTACAGAGCTTTCAGATGCCACATCCGCTGCCCTCAGACCACCTCTCAGGAAAACAAACGCTGCCGCGGTTATAACGCCAATTAGAATAACAACCATCATGATTTCAACCAGGGTAAACCCCTTGCTGGTTTTCATCACTGCCCCCTTTCATTGAAGGAATAAATATTTATTTTCATACTGCATCATCTTCTATTTCAAAATCCTCTTCTTCAGGAGGATCAATTATCCAACTATATACAGTCCAATCATCTAACATGGGAAAATAAGGTGGATGCAAAGCCCCAAGCCCAGGATCCCAAAGATTACCCATTTCATAACCACTATTGCCAGAAGAAATCCTGCCCATGGTCTGCTGTGTAAGACTTCCTGTAAGGGAAATTCTTGCCAAAACCTCGGGGAAATATGGTACCTTTGCCTTGAATGAACCTGAAGGAGTAACCAAGCAGGCTCTAATAAGAAAGCTCTGATCAGTTTCGATAGCCCAACGACCGGGCCAGTCGTCCCCTCCCGCTTCATCAGGGTCTGCAGGAATGAGAATATCACCTAGGGCTACTAGACCAAGTGGGCCACCTGCACCGATAGCACCTCCATCAATTGTACCACCAATAACAAGATCATTTGTGGCAATAATAGTGAGTGGGTGATCTGGTCTATAAATTGTTTTTACCATCACAGGGTGAAATCCATTCCGCACAATCACCAGATTAACCCCAGTGAGATCAATAGTGCGTTGCTCTGCATTCCTATTTGCCTTAAAAAGAAGAGAGTTTCCCTGTATAAGAATTCTTTCAGCAGTAATCCTAACTGCATTACTCTGCAAAGAACCTGTAACAAGATTGCGGAAGTGTAGATACATTTCAGAGAAATCAACTTGTGGCGCAGAAACTCTCCAATACGGACTACCTTGCCTGTGATGAGAATAAGGCCCTACCCAAACGCTGCTACCTTCTGGGTGTGGCACATCTGTAATGCCTCCTCCAGAAAAACTAAAACCCTCTCGGGCGGTGGAAACCATAACAACACTAGGGTCGTCTGTGGAATCAGGGGAATAACTACTAAAATGAATCAATCCGTTTGAATGTACAGGTCCATTAACAATTCGTCCGTCAATAAAATATCCTTCGGGAATTCCATTGTCTGTAAGCAATGCATAACTTGAAGGATACGAAGGTGCCGCGCTAATATTAATATCTCTGGTAACATCTCCTGCCAACCCTCGAGATCTTACCTGAACAGCACCATTATTCAAAAGACCGGTGGATCCATTGATTGGATCAATAACCACAAAAAAGCTACCACAATCTGGAAGTTCGATCCATCCGGCACTATCCCCATCTAATGATAAGAAAAAAGGCTGTTCACTTTCAGGAAGCGATTGCATAAAAGCAAGATGATGCATAGCCAGAGCTGTTCCTGCTTCAGCAGCAGTTGCAGCTCTGATTCTGTTCATTCTGAATACAGAGGCTCTCATATTCATTTGAAAATATGTGTAAACCACACCGGTCAGAATAAAAAGTACCGATGATACCCCTACAACCAAAGCCAATGTACTTCCTCTTTGCGACTTCAACAGTTATTACCTTTCTTTCTAATAAGTGGGTAAACCTATCGTTACATCACTCACTGTCATATCAGGTCGTTCTGCCCACATTGTAGTATTCCAGTTAGCAGTAGTAGGGAAAAACGGTGGGTGCATAAACAACAATCTGGGATCAAAATAGACCACCATGCGAAAACCGCTGTTTGCATTATTTGTATGTCCTTCAGCTTGACACATATACCCGCCAATTATCTGAAATTCATGAAAACCTACAGGTTCTGCTGGTTTCTGTGCTTTAAGAACACCCTCAAGGGCAACAAGAACAGCGCTATAAGTTACTGTACCATCCGTTCCTATCTGCCAGCGCTCACCATAACCATTCCATAACGGATCCGGTAAAACACTAGGTGCATCAGCAATAATCATATTACCATACACAGAGATAATGCCAATGAGATTATCATTATCAGGGTCTTCAAGATCCTGATTATTGTAAACCAAGGAGCCTGACATAAAAACAGGCCCCTTGCAACCAAGCGTAAGTTCCATATCAAAACCAGACCCAGCGGTCATGTCACCCCGCAGATAAATTCTATTTGTCGAATTATTATCTATCCAGACAACCGGATTTTCAAGTGAACTCAAATCATACTCTACAGGTGCTTCAGATGCGTTTCGCCTAACAAACAGACTGGTACCAGAAAGGACCAGTCTGGAATTATTTGGCACCTGAGTTGTGCTCAAATGTAAACCACCACTTATTGCTGCCGCCTCAACCCCCTGCCAGTTTAATTCAGCTGCACCAAAAGGAATGGTATCAACATTCAACTCAAAATAAGGTGCCCCCATATTAAGTCTGTGGTAAGGCCTCATCTCTACATTGCCAGCTGCTGGAGTTGTTTCATGGCTTCCCGAATTATTATAAATCCAATATGGTGAAGTAGTTTTATAACTATAAAAGAAAATATCATTTTCATGCGTAGCACTATTACTACCAATTCTTACAGGTCCATTTGCGTAAAACGGTCCGTCAAAACGATATCCATCACTATAATGCAAATTCGAAGGTGGATCATCTTGAAAAACAGAAAATCTTGCCAGATTCTCGGGCATGATGATTGATTCCATTCCAAACGATTCAATAGTGTGACCTGGTACAAAAGAAATGCATCTAATCATATATGCATTTGCTGTTGTAACTTCAGGGTTTTTATCGGATGGATCTACCGTGGCATAAATTGTACCCATATCACCAGGCAGAGTAAAATGAGATGTTTCCGTACCCAGTATCGCTTCTGGAGTAGTTGTGGCTGGAGTAGCTGCTCCAGCAACAAGCATATGTGTAGCTAGATTCACACCTGCCTCTGCTGAAAGCTTTGCCTGAATTCTGTCTCTGGTCCAAATCTGGGTATCAACATTTGTCTGAAAATATCTGAACGCTCCTGCAGTCAGAATAATCAAAAACATAGATGCTACCAGAACAAGAACCAGAGCTGAACCTGTTTGATTTTTATGAATCATTATCATACTCCTAGTTTGCATACCGGCCGTAGAAACCGATATTATCTATGTTCCAACCACCTTTTTCCAAGAAGAAACCTGCACTAAGAACAAATCTGACAAAATAGTGTGTTTTGCCATGCTCACGGGCTTCTTCAAAATAATGTGTTAATTGCACAACATCAGTTAACCAGATGTTATCATCATAATCACAATTTTTTACTGTTATCCATTCAGTTTCTTCAGTGGGTGGTTCGGCACTTGTAGTGAAAGCCATCTGGATAAGGGCTTCATCATTAAATGACTTTCTAAGACATCTATCATAGGAAAGAGCAACTGAATCAAAAGCTGCTGTTTCTGCCATTGAATAAGCTCCTGATCGCATCCAGTTCCATGGAGACTGACAATAATAACCATCACCTGTAAGATCAGTTCCAGCTATTACATTCTCATTTCGTGGAATCAATGCAGGATCCACATCTGGTACAAACAATGGAATGCCTATTTCCCAATCATTATCTTCACCACCGGCGATCCATGGAGTTGCTCCACTGAAACCAAAATCCTCCGGCGTATAAATGGCCTCGAAATCACCAAATTCAGCACCAAAAGCCAGTGGTATTTTGTCTTGCCTTTCTGGAGATCCCTGATCTACACCTCGTAAACCAACACCATCCACATCAATAACACAGGCAGGGCGCTGACCGGCAACCAAAAGCCATGTTGGGTCTGCACCAGCAGAAGTAGCGTATCGTGTAGTATTAGGGTGTGTTCCCACAACCCATTGATATCCACTTGATGTTCCCGTTTGACTCATCTCCATTTTAACAGCAAGATTATACCCATCTGCAAGAACAAATGGTGTAACAAATGAAATAGTAACCCATTCATCAATCGAACTCTGATAAACCTCATGGGTTCCCATAAATGCAAGAGACGATTTATCGAACTCTCCACCATCGATGAAAACAGTTTCCTCGGTAGAGCCTAAATAAACATCAACTTCATTAAAATACCATGATCCCATGGATGGATCTGGTTTAAAAGCAATTGAGTTGATTAACAGTCCCGTGGCACTTCCTGTTATCTCAAAATTATCAAGCTCCCATCCGTTACGCCTTGTGCTTGCATCAGAATGGAACATGAATCTGAACTTAATTGTTTGACCAGCAAAAGAATCAAGCAAGACAGAAACTGTTCTTTCACCTATCTGCCCACTGAATGCCTGATGCCCATCATAAGGGTGTGTATAATCGTCTATATCTAGAACCTGCCAACTATCTCCGTCGTTGGATGAAACTTCAACCCATCCGAAGTCATTACCTGCTTCCATTCTTACTCTATGAAGAAAACTAAAATTCACATCTGAAGAGCCATATGGAATAGAAACTGAAGGTGTTTCCAACCAGCAGTCAGAAGAATTACTGTATTTGCTAGAATGATTTGCGTGCAAAGTCCACTTATGGCCTCCAGCAATTTCTTCAAGCAACCAGTCATCAATGCCACCAGCAGTCACAGGGCCATGACTCCATCCTGGAAGAGCATATTTTTCTTCAATAATACCCAATTCAAAATTGCGCCAGTGCATTCCATAACCAGGCCAACTTCCCATGCCATACTGACTAAGAGCTATTCCAAAATCAGCGGCAAAAGGTACCGAATGTGTGATTGACGCGTCATCAAGATCAACAGCAACTCGCTGCCAGTCTGCCGAAGAAGATGGTGTTCCAACTCTATCCATATCTATAAATGTATTATCAACCAAAACTGTAATGTCATCAAAACTAATGCCATC
>JAOZUR010000061.1:0-13101 GCA_029938555.1 Candidatus Sabulitectum sp.
TTTGAAGAAGTGTTAACTGTAGCATGTTTGTTGTTGATGTATATATTAGAGTAGAATTTAGTTAACCTCTTTTTTTGAATTATCTGGAGGCAAAATGCTCAATCGTCTGCTTGTTAGTGATGTTGGAAGTACAACAACAAAACTTCTTCTTCTTGAAGTTGATGGTGGTGAATTCAAAGCTTTAGGTGCAATCGCTGTTGGAACCACAGTAGAGAAACCTTCAGAAGATGTTTGTATTGGCTTTTTTGAAGGGGTTAAGTTACTTTCTGAACAGAGCGGAATAAACTTACTTGATGAAAAAGGTTCACTTTCTGTTCCATTCTACACAACAAGTTCAGCAGGTGGTGGGCTTCAGATACTGATTATCGCCCTTGCCTCGTCTGACTCAGGTAGTATGGCCAAGGCAGTAGCATACAGTGCAGGTGGTGTTGTTCTTGATTCTTTTGCCATTGATGACGGGATGCCCAGAGTAGAAAAAATTCGCAGAATGAGGGATCTTTCTCCTGATCTTGTTGTTATGGCTGGTGGTTATGACGGTGGTGCAATTTCAAGTGTGGTAAATATGGCACAGCTGGTGGCTTATTCACACCCTCAAACGAAATTTGGAGAGGGTAAACTTCCTCTTGTTTTTTGTGGCAACCCACAGGTACGGCCTTACATAACTGGAATGCTGGGGGAATTGTTTTCTCTCTCTTTTACTGAAAATGTAAGACCTGATGGGCTTACTTTTAATCTGAAACCTGCTATTAATGAAGTCCATCGATTGTTCATGGATCATGTGATGCAGATGGCACCTGGTTATTCAAAGCTCGCAGCTCTTACACAAATACCAATTATTCCAACTCCTGCTGGTGTTGATAGAATTCTAGAGAAATTTTCATCAAAAATAAAAGGAAATGTAGTTCTGGCAGACATGGGTGGTGCTACAACTGATATTTTTAGCAACATTCGAGGAAACTTTCAAAGAACAGTTGCAGCAAATACAGGCATGAGTTACAGTCTTTCAAATATTGTTCGTGAGGCTGGGGCAGAAAAAGTATTTGCTCATATTCCCAGTATTGATCAAGGTTTGGCAAGGAATTGGATACTTGGTAAAACTCTTTTCCCAACCACTATACCAGCAGATGAAACTGCTGAGGCTGTTGAATGTGCCGCCGCAGCTGAGGGTATGCGTTTGTCTTGGGAACATCATTTGGCGATAAGTTATTTTAGAAGTCGTGTAGGTTTTACAGTCAGAATGAGGCGGTTGGGTAAATGCAAATTTGATGAGGCTTTTAAAACAGCTCAAGGCGATCAGTTTCGCATATCTGATGTTTCAGTGATCATTGGTGCTGGTGGAGTCATGGCACATGCAACACCAAGAAGAGCAGCCTGGATTTTAGCTTCAGGTTTTCGCCCTAAAGGTTTAACTGAATTGATGGTTGACAGGCATTTTCAGAGCCCCCACATGGGTGTTCTTGCTGATATTTATCCTGCTGAATCCCTGAAGTACTACCGAGAGTTATGCCTTAAGACCATTTGCAGAGTCTATTCTCCTTTAGTTAAAGTGAGGAGTCTTAAAGTTATATCTGGTGGAAAAGCAGTTAAGGTTGATTCGGGTAAGTGTTTGTATCTAAAAAGTAGTCGTGGGGTTCAAATTCACGGTGTTGTTATACCAGATGATGATGTTCCACTGCTTGTTGATTGCAGGTTTGCAAATGAACTTTTACCCATGGATTTTATTGAAGAAGGTATACAATTTGAAACCATACCTGATTTTCCTTCAGCTGCTGAACCTACCTTAACAGAAGAAGAGATTTCACGAGAATTCAGTCTTGCTTATGAAGGTGAGATGGAAGTGGAAGCAGGGGATGTGGTTGCCCCAGGTGATATTCTCGGAATAAATAAACTGGTACCTCCAAGGGTGTATTTCGTTGATATAAGAAGCCATGTTGGTTACGGGAAAAAGGAAATTTCAAATCAGCAGATAATGGATGGCATTCTGGTAAAAGTAGGCGATAAACTTAGGTCAGGTCAAAAAATATTTTCTATGACAGTTGGCAAGGGGTTTACAAAGTTTTCCAGCACCATGGGAAGTCCTGTAAGGGGAATTGTTTACGATATTGTTTCCCCTGGAATGCTGATTCTTAAAGAGATTCAGGATTATGATGGAAAACCCCACAAAGTTAATGTAGCACAGCTTCTGAACTTGAAACCTAAGCACATTCTCGCTAATATGAAAGTGCGAAAAGGGGATTTTGTTCAGTCTACTCAGGTTATTGCCATTGCAGATAAGATGAGAATAGTGAAATCACCGGCTACTGGAACAGTATTAAAAATAGACAGAGATACAGGTATAGTCACCATTCAATATATATTGAAACCGGTAAATGTGTACTCTCCAATGTATGGTTTGATTACTCATGTAAATCCAGTAATGTCTGCAATTGTTAAATCCAGAGGGCTGATTGTACCTGGCATTGCCGGATTTGGTAAGACCAGGTGGGGCAAGCTTAGTTTAAATTCATTTGAAAAGAAAACTATTGTACTGCTTCAGAAACCTTTGACTGCAGCAATGATTAAACAGGCAATCAAAGCTGAAGTGGCTGGAGTGATTGCTCCATCAATGGCAGGTATGGATCTGGTGAATTATCTTGGTCAGGAACCAGGTGTTATTCTTACCGGCACAGAGGATATTCCATTTTCTTTGATATTACTTAAAGGCATAGGAAACACTTTTCTTGAAAAAAACTTTTATGAACAGCTTTCAAGAAATGCTTCTAAGAATTGTGTATTGTTTACCACAACCAGGTTAAGAGCAGGAGTTGAAAGACCACTTATCTTAATGCAAACTCAGGAGGTATAATGGTTTGGGAATGCCAGGCATGCAGTTATATTCTTGAATCGAAAGTAGATATAAAAAAAGAATTATTACCAGGTGAGGAAATTACCCGGGAAGATATTGCAGACGATTGGTCGTGCCCTGTGTGTGGCGTAGGACCAGAATTTTTAGAAGAGGTTTGATTGATTTCTTGTGGTATATTTGTTTTTCTTTCAGGGGTTGACTACTGATGAAAATCTGCGTAAATTACAGCCTCCGGTGCCGAGATAGCTCAGTAGGTAGAGCAACGGACTGAAAATCCGTGTGTCGACGGTTCAATTCCGTCTCTCGGCACCATTTCTTTATCCTTTAGAAGTGGTCTCTTCTTTTTCATTTGCGTTTTGTAGCATTTTTTCTATTTTCCTTAATCTTACGGCACTATTATTCATTTGAAATTCTATTGTATTTAGAATCCAGAATTGAAAGTGTTCTACTTTCTGCTGTTTGTGTATCATCCAGATAATTTTCATTGAAACCAGAAGAACTGCTATTTCAACACTAAACATTTCTGGAATAAAATTAAGATGAAGATTTGTTGCATATCGCAAAATATCCAGGATAAAGAGTGAAACAACAAAAATTAAAAATGAAATATTAATAATCTTTTCTTTTCGGGCGTCTCCAGCACCACCGATTTGCCCAAGTATTGTTCTAATTTCCTCCTTTTCACGCTTATACTGATTAATTTCCTCCTGCATCGCTTCGTGACTGGTCATGTTATTCCTTTCGATAGTTCATACGGGTATATTTCAAATAATTGAAAACTTCATTACAAGCTTCTAACATACATAGGGATGTTTCTTGAAAATAGTACAGATAGTTAATAGCATAACAGCAGGTGGAGCTGAAAGACTTGTTTTAGATTTGCATAGAGAATACAAAACGATGGGTCACTCACCTTCTGTAATAGCTATTTCAGGCAAAGAACAACTTAGTCCTTCAGATGGTGTTTATTGTCTTGGATGTTCTTCTTTGTATTCTTTTTGTGCCTTTTTAAAACTGGTAGGTATTTTTCAGTCTTTAAAATTCAAAGATGCTGATATTGTTCATGTACATCTTTTCCCTGCTCTTTTAGTGGCTCCTGCAGCGCTGTGGAAAGCCCGTTGGAAAGGCAGGCTCTTTGCCTCAGAGCACAGCACATCCAATAGACGCAGAAATACCCTTTGGGGAAAACTGGCAGACATGTTTACCTATAAACCCTACAACAATATTATCTGTGTCAGTAATGCCGTTAAAGACGCTCTTGATACTTGGCAACCATCCACCAAAAACAAAACAGTTGTTGTTTCGAACGGAGCTCGTTTAGAGATGTTTAAACCGCTAAAGAGAGACGCTTTCCATAAACCTGTAAATATTCTCTCCGTGGGGCGCTTAACTCCCGCTAAGAACTATTACAAGGCATTAGAGGCTGTATCTCTTCTTTCAAGCCTTGATTTTATCTGGACTATCGCCGGTGACGGAAAATTGAAGGATGAACTGATTAAGCATATTGATGATTTAAATCTGAGTACCAAAGTAAAGTTGCTCGGTACAAGGAATGATATTCCAGAATTGTTAAAAAAGGCCGATATCTTCTTTATTCCTTCACTGTGGGAGGGCTTTGGCATTGCTGCTGTGGAAGCCATGGCATCTGGGTTGCCTGTGGTTGCAAGCGATGTTCCAGGATTGAGTGAAGTTGTAGGAAAAAAAACAGGCATACTGGTAGATCCCACCAGTAGTTATGATATGTCAGATGCTTTACATAGGTTGTTAAAAAATCAGGAGCTGGCATTCAAAATGGGTTTATTGGGGCCTGAAAAAGCATCAAGTTATTCTTTAAAAAACTGTGCAGAATCACACATCAATCTATTTAGGGAAAAAGAATAAGACTTGGTTTGTCTGCTTCAGTACCTTTCAGAACTTTTCCAATTATTGCTGAGTTTTCATCGCCTGCTTCACGCAGGGCCAATACAGCCTCTTCCGCTTGATCTGGTCTTACAGCGGCAAGAAGACCACCTGAAGTCTGAGCATCAAAAAGAATATTTGCCATATCATCTGAAACATTTTTATTTATGTAAGTGTGCTTTTCTGCATATTTTCTGTTTTGTGCTGATCCCCCTGGAAAGTAACTATTTACATAATCTTTCACACCATGGAAAAGCGGTATTTTGTTCACGCTGAATTCAAGTGTTACATGTGCAGATTTGGCGAAAGCCAGAGAATGACCAAGAAGACCAAATCCTGTTATATCGGTCATAGCACTTACATCAAATCTGTTTAGAGCATCCGAGGCGTACATGTTTAGTCTTTCCATTGCGGCTATCATTGGGCCCATTATTTCAATATCAAGATGTTCAGCTTTGTTGGCTGTGGAAAGAATTCCTGAACCAATGGGTTTTGTTAGAATTAGAATATCACCAACCCTTGCAGTAGAATTAGTTTTAGCGTTGTCAGGGTGGATGGTGCCGGTAACGCTGAGACCGAAAAGCACTTCGTCCTGTTCGGCAGTGTGCCCTCCAACAAGAACAACACCAGCTTCAACAAGTTTTTCACTGGAGCCAATGAGGATTTTTTCAATGACCTCAATTTCAAGTTTACCGCCTGGGAAGCACAAAAGATTCATGGCTGTAAGGGCTGAGCCACCCATTGCCCAGATATCAGACATTGAATTTGCAGCAGCTATTCTGCCAAAGGTTCTTGGATCTGCCACCACAGGCGAGAAAAAATCAACTGTTTGAACCAGAGCAGTGGTATCATTAATACGATACACCCCTGCGTCGTCCATTGTATCCATTCCCACAATAAGGTCTGGGCTGGAAACTTTGGGAAGCTTTTCAAGTATTCCCGACAACCTGCCGGGAGCCATTTTACCTGCTCAACCTGCGCATGCAGCATAATCCATCAGGTTTATGCCAGCTGAATTCTTTCTGGTTTTCTCGCTGATTCTATCACAGTAAGTAGCAGAATTTGTACGCCGGTGGAAATCTCGGCATTCCACACATTTACCGTGTTTGTTGCAAGCAGTATTAGGACATGGGCAGTGTGTTTTCAAAAAATCTCTTTCTTTTATGAAGAAGAGCAATATACTCTTTTTTTAGGTTTCACAAAACTTAGAAAATTTTAGTTTTTTAATATTGCATAAAAGATATAGATTCTTCTTCAATCGAAATTCGAATTCTTTCATTTGAAAGCCCCTGAGTTACATATCCAAAATTACCCTCAAGGGTGCTGGTATTTTCATATTCTACGGTTATTTGATAAGAGTCATCTTTTGAGTATACAATAAAAAATGATTCATACTCACCAGGAGCTAAGTTTTCAATAACCCAGCAACTATCGCAGACAGAAACTGTTACACTTTTCAGTGTTTTTGCAGTATTGTTTTTTACAAGAATCTGATTGTCTTGTGAGAAGCATGCGGTGAGTGTTAAAGCAACCATTAAAAGAAATAGACAAATTTTCATAAAACCTCCCATAAGAGGATTATGCTGATTGTGGAGTTTAAGTCAAGACTGCCCTGTTCTGTCTGATGATTCCGTTGCATAATTGGTTATCATTTAATACTTGGAGGTATATCTTGTTCACTATCTTTATGGTCTGCGTTGCTCTGTTTTCATCTGTAGAAATAATTTCTGTTACCAATGCACCGGAAGATGATGGTACTCTTCTTCTTGTTGAATTTGATGAGTTAATTGAAATTCCAGAAGAGCATATCGGGTTTTTAGTGCAACGAACTGTAGATGAGGAAATTGCTTGGCAAACTGTGATGGTAGAAGCTCTTCCGTATGAGAGTACCGAGATAATGGATGGGTATGATCCTGATTTCCCAATTACTCCTATGACATCATACCATTACAGAACTGTTGTTTTAACAGCAAACGGAGATTCTTTATACAGTGAAATATTTGTGGGGGCAGAACTGGCCAGAGGGGAATGGTTTAGCAACAGTGAAGTGCCAACCTTAGTTGGATGTGTTCTTTTTCTGGGGCTTATATTTTTCTATTTTCACCGAGCCAAACAGGGTACTGAGTACTTTCTTCGACCAATCGCCGGTATTGAAGCAATAGACGAAGCAATCGGTCGAGCAACTGAGATGGGTAAACCAATTCTATATGTACCTGGGCTTTCTACTATCGGTGATGTGGCAACCATTGCCAGTATTACTATTCTTGGTAGAGTGGCAAAGAAGGTTGCCGAGTACGGAACTCCTCTTCTTGTTCCCAACTGTGATCCTATTGTGTATACAGTTTGTGAAGAAACTGTTCGTCAGGGGTACTTGGAAGCAGGTAGACCTGATGCTTATGATCAAGATAGTGTTTTCTTTCTTACCCAAAGTCAGTTTGCTTATGTGGCTGGTGTGAACGGAATAATGATGCGTGATAAACCTGCAACGAACTTTTATCTTGGTATGTTCTGGGCAGAGTCATTGATTTTAGCAGAAACTGGTGCCCTTTCCGGTGCAATACAAATTGCAGGCACCGATGCTGTAACCCAGCTTCCGTTTTTTATTACAACTTGTGATTATACCCTTATTGGTGAAGAATTGTATGCTGCCAGTGCATATCTTGGTAGAGAACCCAAGCAGCTAGGGTCTATCAAAGGGCAGGATTCATGTAAGGCTATTATGATGGCATTTATTGTTCTTGGAGTGATATTAAGTATCATATATGCAATTACAGGTAATGAGTCAGTTATGTTTCTTGGCCGTTTTTTGAATTTATAACATGCCTGATCTTCTGGTTCCACTATACAGTCTTCCAGAGAAACATATATGCCGTGATTTTTCAGTTAGAAAACCGCTTGCTTACGAAAGTACCGCTATTTGTGAATGGATTAAAGATCAATTTTCTTCAGAGTGGGCAAGTGAGGTTCTTCCTGCCTTGAATAGAACTCCAGCAACTATGAAAATAGCTATTGAAGAGCTTACAGGTAAACTTGCTGGATTTTGCGTATGGGATTGTACAGCACTTGGGTTTTTGGGCCCTATAGGGGTGGCAAAAGAATATAGAGGAACAGGCGTTGGCAAAGCTTTAACCCTTGAGGTTCTTCACAGCATGTTGGAACAAGGGTATGGTTACGGCATTATAGGTGCAGCAGGCCCTGTTGATTTCTTCTGCTCTGTATGCGGTGCGGAGCCTATTTTACACAGTGAACCGGGTCTGTACCCAGAGGTTCTTGTTTGATCATTCAATCTATGTCCACAGAACATTATGAATCACTTGTAAACCTATGGAGTAGTTTTCCCGGTAATACTCAAACAGGTGCTGATTCCTTTGAAGGTTTTTCCTTGTTTCTTGAAAGAAATGGGTCTTATTGCTTCACAGCAATTGAAAATGGTCAGGTTGTGGGGTCTGTAATGGCTGGTGAGGACGCAAGAAGAGGTTACATCTATCATTTGTCGGTAAAAAAGAATTTCCATAAATCGGGCATTGGTAAAGCACTTATGGCTCAAGCTGAAACCTCTCTTGATCAAGCAGGAATTGAAAAAATTCATTTGCTTATTTTCTCTGATAATCCTGCAATAGAATTCTATGAAAAGGTTGGATGGCATCTTCGCAAAGATATCAAGATTATGAGCAAAGTGTTGAAAGGTGATAAATACATGGGAACCAGGGAAGAGCTGTAACCCTTAACTGATCCCCATGAGTTCTGAACTACTCTCCTGATGCTTCAGGCTGGATCAACCCCATTCTTTCAAGCCTTGCCAGTAGTGCCCCAGAACTTCTATCAAAAGCTTTGGCCATGGTTTCGATATCTGTGCCTTTTTTGAACTGTTTCTCGAGTCTTTCTTCTTCTTCAGGTTCCCACTTCATAAAAGCTCTTGGGAATGTTTTTCGGGCTTCTATGATTTCTTCATCTCTTCTTTTTTCAGCAAGTCTTTCCAGCATTTCACATGCTTCAGTGATTTTCTCACGGAATGATTTAAAAGACTCTTCAAAAAGTATTATTTTTTTCTGTTCATAACTTCCGTCTTCTTGCCTGCGAGAATCTGTAATGGAAATGTAGTAGTGATGGTTGATTGCCTGATTTCCATCAATGAAAAAAGTGTTTTTCCCTGTGGATATCTTTGCAGTGAACAGCGTTTTTCTTTCTTCTGACATTTGTTTCTCCTTTTCTTTCTTTAATACTTGAAGGCACCAGCTGCGACTTCATGTTAAACAACCTTTCTCATGGAAACACTTGTTTACTACGGTAGTAACCGATGAATTCTTTGATTTTCCAAGTGGTGATTGCGAAGGTTGACAAATTGGTAATTAAGCCACACACTAGGGCTATGAGAAAAACACTTCCAATGACTGCGATTGAAATGCGTAATAGAGGCTGGAGTCAGCTTGATGTGCTGATTGTAACCGGTGATGCTTATGTTGATCACCCTTCTTTTGGTGCTGCCATAATTGGTAGAGTTCTGGAAAGCAAAGGGTACAAAGTAGGAATAATCGCTCAACCTGATTGGAAAAACCTGGATTCTTTTACTGTTATGGGAAGGCCAAGGCTTTTTGTAGGAGTTACTTCCGGTAATATGGATTCAATGGTTAATCATTACACATCAAATAACAGACTTCGCTCTGATGACGCTTATTCTCCTGACGGTTTACCAGGGAAACGCCCCGACCGCGCAGTTATGAAATACACAAATAACCTTCAGAGGGCCATGAAAGGTCTTCCAATTGTTCTTGGTGGTATCGAGGCCAGTCTTAGAAGAGTAACTCATTATGATTTCTGGAGTGATAGGCTGAAGAAATCAATTCTTCTTGATAGCAAGGCTTCTATTCTTGTTTATGGTATGGGTGAAAAACAGGTAATCGAGATAGCAAATCGTCTTGACTCCGGCAAATCTCTTGCAGGAATACCTGGAACTGCTCTAGCCGTACATAAAGACAAGTATCAGGCTGAAAGTAGTGATATTGAACTGCCTTCTCACGAATCTCTGAACTCGAATCCAGTTGAAATGCTTCAGCTTTCAAAACAACTTGAAGCGAATCAGAACCCATGGTGTGGTTCCAGATTAATTCAACGGGCAGATTCTCGTATTGTTGTTGTTGAACCTCCTGCTGCGCCTCTTTCAACAGCTGAAATGGATGCTGTGTACGACCTTGAATACACAAGGCAACCTCATACTTCTTACAAGCGAGAGATACCTGCATTAACCATGATTAAGGATTCGATTACCGTGGTAAGGGGATGCAGTGGAGGTTGTAGCTTCTGTGCAATCGGGCTTCATCAAGGTAAGTTTATTACCAGTAGATCCAGCACTTCAATTGTTCGAGAAATTAAAAAAATTACTTCCATTTCATCGTTCCGTGGAACAATTTCAGATCTTGGTGGGCCAACTGCTAATATGTACGGTCTTGGATGTGATGATCCACAGCAGATGGAGAACTGTCGAAGACCTTCTTGTCTTTATCCTTCCATCTGTAAACATTTTAAAACTGATCACAACAGTTACATAAAACTGCTTTCAAAAGCAGCCACTGTTCCCAAGGTTAAGAATGTTTTCATATCAAGTGGCGTAAGGTATGATGTTGCTCTGGAAGATCCTAATTTCATGTTCAGGCTTACTTCAAAGAATATTTCAGGCCATCTTCGGATTGCCCCTGAGCACACTCATGATAGAATACTAGCACTTATGCGGAAACCCAACAGAGAAGTATGGGAAAGGTTCGCTGCTGAGTTTAAGAAAAACACAGAAAAATCAGGAAGAAAACAGTACATTGTACCCTACATTATTGCAGCTTTTCCCGGAAGCACCATAGGAGATATGCAGGCTGCTCGTTCATTCTTGGAAACCCAGGGTGCCATACCAAGACAGGTTCAGATTTTTCTACCTACGCCAATGACAGTAGCCACTGCCATGTATTTCTGTGGCAGGTCGTATCCTGATGGAGAATTGCTTAGAATTCCCAAAAAAGTATCAGATAAGCAGAAACAGAAAGACATGATTTTATACGGGTTGCATGGCTTGAATAATTCTGATCGCAAGGATACAATGAATAAATATGTCAATCGCAGGAAGGGTCTTTCCGGTAAACCTTCTGGACATTAGAAGCATGAATATTCTGATAAACCATTCAAAAGCATAAGCAGCAAGAAAAATCTGGAAGTTTGTGTTAATTCTGTCTTGAGTTACAGAGCCGGTAAGAACACAATTCATATCTCTGGTGAGGCCACAGAATACACAGGGATCCCCTGTTAACTCCTTATGAATACAGCCTGGAAGAAAAGGAAACTTTTTTGTGAGGGTTGGTGAAACAGCAGAAAAAACAAGGGCATACAGCAGAAACCCCATAACAACAAGGTTAAATATTTTGTATGCCCTTGCTAAAGAAACCATCAGGGAAGAATGGTCATCTCATTAATTGAGTATGTGTTACCGCTGATTAGTGCAAAAGTAAAAAGTGCTGTTACCACTAGCAGTGGAAGAGAATTCAAAATAATTCCAGACAGAGCAATACCCGAAGGCAATTCTTCCGCTTTTTTTTGCTTGAAGGCAATTATTCCAAGAATAAGTCCTAGAATCGCAGGAAGTATAACCAACACATTAAGGCATGGAATGAATCCTATCAGTGCTGAAATAATACCAATTACCAGTGATGCCACATCCATTAGTTTCCCCCTTATAGTTCGATTTTATCTTCAATATCAAGTGAGTCTAGAATCTCTTCATTCGCCACTACACAAATCCTTTTTTCTGAGACCCTGCTTTTTAGTAGTTCTGCAAACTCGCTTATTGATTCAGCAGTTACCGCCAGCAAAAGGGTTCTTCTTTCAGCGATAAGATCGATTGTTGCATTCTTGAAAAAACGCAGTATAGCCAAACCATTTGCCATTGAAGGACGAATAGCAGGATCCATACCCTTAACAGTTGCAATTATCGAATCTTCCAATGACCTAGGACTTAAGTCAAGAGAGTCATAACCTGAAGTCATAGCTTTTTGGAATGTTTCCAAACTGGTGACCGGGGAAGGATCTCTGTATGAATAGAAGGTGATTGCAACCCCGCCCAGGCTGGAACCAGCACCATAAGCACCTTTTTTAACTCTGATTTCATCCCATAGATAACCTTCTGAAAGCATTCTCATCATCACAATTCCCGAGCCGAATAAAGGATGATTTGAAGGAATTCCTGGTAATACAGTGGATGCAAAAGAAGTGCCACCTTTGATCACAAGACCTTTAGTATCAGAGACTTTGGGAAAAACTGGAGGTTTATGAGTACTTATTCCATGATTTGATCCAGGTAGTTTTTCAAACCACTCTGATACTAGCTTTTCACTTTCAGAAACACCAGAATACGCAAGCAGCTGAGATGCTTTTTCCACAAGATGTTTATGAATTGCTTTCATTGCAGTTATTTCTTTTTCAACAGTTTCAGTCTTTATTGAAGATACCTGTTTCAAAACAGGTATTCCGTGAAGAATGTTGTTTGCATAAGATGCAGCAGAAAGACCTGCCTGTGATTCCATTAATGCGAAGACATGTCCTCTTGGAATGATTGAACTTTTTGCATGTTCTGCAAGTTCACTTGAAACAAGAAGAATTCTTTCTGCATTATCCAGCTCAGGGCTGAATAATCTTGTCTGCATTAATTCCAGCATGGCTGGAAGGTCCTCTTCAAGACACTGTGCCCCTGCTTTCAGAATAATTCTGTATTCGTTTATTGAGGTCACAGTGGAAGATATAGAAGATACAGAGACTCCCATTCCCCCGGAACAAGCCAGTTCATTTTCAGCCATCTCGAGATAATCTTTATCACCGGCACCTGTTCTTGTCATGAAACTTCCGAAGAATGGAAGGTGGGATACAAGATTTAAGGGAAGTTCAGACATATCAAAGCAGATGTCTACATAACACACACCGGCTGTTTGAATTTCCGTAGGAAGAAAAACTTTCCCATTTATGTTTTTTTCAAGATGGTAAATGGATGGTGGTTCAGTGGAAACATCTGAAATGCTCAGCTTTGGCAATGTGGCCAGTGCTTCTTCCGAGCTGGGAATTTCCATTGAGATGACCAGTTCTTTTGATCTTTTGGCAAGCTCTTCTAGGCGGGAAGGTGACATCTCTTTTTTCATATTTTCAAGATATGCGACAATCTGGTCGTCCTGGGTTTTAAAGAATTGTCCATCAGGATAGAAGACACAATCTATTCTGTGGTTGTTTTTCAGCAGATGTTTACTGATCATATCTTCAAGAAATCTGGGATTATCTTTTAAACTTTTTTTCAAACTTTCAAGCAGAGAGTTTAGATCAAGGGTATCAAGAAT
>JAOZUR010000061.1:13201-17511 GCA_029938555.1 Candidatus Sabulitectum sp.
GAATCATCATCCAGCAGTACATCTTCTAAAAGAGAAAAAGCAAGAGTTTCTACAGGATCACCAGCTTGATTTACCATCCATGCGCTGGTAACAGTACAATTGTTATCAGCTGCACCGGGAACTGGTACTTCTTTGTGGACAGCTTTTGTTAGTCTTGGTTGCTTTATCATCTTTGCGCGTTTGCCTGTATCCTCAAAACTATTTAAAGCTTCACCTAGAAACTCTGCCATTTGTTCAAAGGGAATCTGGGTAAGAGTGAAAAGACAGCAGTTTGACGGATGATAATGATCTGTATGGAATTTTTTGAATTGTTGAAAAGTCAGGGATGGTATGGCCAGAGGGTCTCCTCCAGAATCTTTTCCACAAGAACCTTCAGGATAGATAAATCTTGTGAGCTCTCGCTCAATGTAACTGTCAGGATCAGAATACGCGCCTTTCATTTCATTGTACACAACGCCATTGTGAACAAGATGGCTATCTGCATTGCCTGGTTCTTGAAAATCAAGACGATAACCTTCTTGCAGAAAAAAATCTTCCTTCAGAAGCGGGTGAAAAACCGCATCCATATAGATTGAAATAAGATTCAGAAAATCTTTTCGGTTTAAACTTCCACAAGGGTAAAGTGTTCTATCCCCATAAGTCATGGCATTGATAAAAGTAGCCATACTGCTTTTTACCATTTCCATAAACGGGTCTTTCACAGGGTATTTTTCTGACCCGTTAAGCACAGTGTGTTCTATGATATGTGGAACACCGGTATCATCAGGAGGTGGAGTTTTAAAACATGCAGAGAAGAAATTTTCCCGCTCTTCTTTGCAGTAAACATGTATAAACTCTACACCACTCTTTTGGTGCTTAGCTCGTGTTACAGTGCTTCTTACAGAGGGTATAAATCTGGATTCCAGTATCTTGAAATTTGAATCATGTTTCATGTATTACTCTTCCGCTGGTTCGATTCGGTAGTATAGCCTTATGTTTAAGGGGCATACCGGAACTGTTAATCGTAAAAAATGGAGGTGATTTCATAGCTCTAAATATAATTGTTGCAGCCGCTGGCAGAAAACTGGGGAAAACTCTTTTTTGTACAGAACTGACAAGGGTACTTAACAACAATGGATATTCTGTTGCTTTTTACAAGCTTAAAAAACAGCAGGAGCAAGGAATTGAATTTATTCCAGGGCCTGGCCGGGAAGGAAGTGATACATGGAGGATTTTTCATGCAGGAGCAAAAGAGGTTGCAATACTTAAATTCCCATTAGGCAAGGATATACATGGTTATATCCCTGTATCTTCATCTGAGTTTGATGTGATTATCTGGGAAACAAATTCTGCAGCGCTTTTAATAGAAAACTCAACAATTGTTTACATAGATGGGGATGTGGAAGACCCTAAAAATCCTGAACTTATTCAGCATGCCGGCATTCTTCTTGATGGTCCGTTTACCCAGATACCTCTTGGTACTGTTGGGTTGACGCTCTCTGTAGCAGGGCTTCCAGGTTTTAATCCGGTTCGGCCTGGGTGGAAACTGTGGCTGGAAAACCAGGGTAATCCTGTATTTGGCAGGGGAGTGGCATCTTTGCTTGAAGCAATCAGAGATACCGGGTCAATTCTTGCAGCCTCTAAAGCCACTGGTATTCAATACAGACGGGTATGGACTTTGATATCCAATACAGAAGAGAAACTTGGCGTTAAGCTTATTCGTAGAAACCGGGGAGGTTCCGGCGGAGGGGGTAGCTCTCTTACACCTGTAGCATTTCTGCTTCTGAAAAGATTTCATTATTTAGAGAACGCCATGGCAGATGCTGCAAAACACCTTGAGGAAGATTTATAAAATGATCAGTGTATCAGAAGCTTTAAAAATTATATTTGATAATATTCCTGTTCTTGAAACCGAGATTACAACACTAGAGAATTCCGCTGGAAGAATTCTAGCTCAAGATTTGATAAGTGATATTGCAATGCCTCCGTTTGACCGCAGTGCAATGGATGGTTTTGCAGTAAGAGGATTTTCTGAAGAGTACAAACTTATGGATGAAATTCCAGCGGGAATACAACCACCACCAATTCCAGAAGATGGAATGGCTGCCCCAATAATGACCGGTGCACCTGTGCCGGAAGGTGCGGATAGAGTAGTTATGGTTGAAAAAACCAGTGTCACGGGAGACTTGCTTACTGTAAATCAGGACACGGTAATTGGAGCCAATATCTGTTGGAAAGCGGAGGATGTAAAAAAAGGTCAGATAGTTCTTGAAAAAGGAACTTTGATAACTCCAGCAGAAATTGGGATAGCAGCAATGGCCGGCATGGAAACTCTTCCTGTTTTTAGAAAACCGGTTATTAGCGTTCTTACCACCGGTTCTGAAATCATACCACCTGTTCACATACCGCAACCTGGGCAGGTTAGAAATGCTAATGGAGTTCTTATCTCCTCATTTCTTTCAATGGCTGGTTTCGCCGCTGTAAAAGTATTTCACTCTGCTGATGATCCAGACTCGTTAACTAATGCAGTAACTCAGGCATTAAGCATTTCTGATATTCTTGTTACAGCTGGAGGTGTTTCAATGGGAACACATGATTTTGTACCATCTGTTCTTGAGGAACTTGGTTTTCACTTCCATTTCAGAACAGTGGCTCAGAAACCGGGAAAACCGTTTTCTTTTGCAACAAACTCTGCTGGAAAAATCATGTTTGGGCTTCCTGGAAATCCTGTGAGTGTTCTTGTCGGTCTTGAAATGTATGTATTAGCCAGTCTTAGGGCTTTTGCTGGACATAAGAAGTTTTTGCGAAAAGAACTTACTGGAAGGCTTACCGACTCGTTGAAGAAAAAACCAGGTCGTCTGAATTATCTTAGAACATTTGCAGAGTATACAGAATCAGGATGGATTATCAGTATTCCATCCAGTTCAGGTTCTGGTGATTTGCAAAGTACAAGGGGAACAAACAGTTTAAGCTGGCTTTCTTCTGAAAGCACAGGAGCATCCAGTGGTGACTTAATACCATTTACCCTTATGTCATGGGCTGGGGGGCAAAGCTGTTGGAAGTAAAGGATAGTTTTGGAAGAAGGATAGATTATTTAAGAGTTTCTGTTACTGACAGATGTAACCTAAGATGCATATACTGTATGCCCGAATCAGGCATACCACAGATAAATCATTCTTCCATTTTAAGGTTAGAGGAAATTCAACAACTGATTGAACTTATACATGAAGCAGTTAATCTTAGGAAAATTAGAATCACCGGGGGAGAGCCTTTAGTACGCCGTGGTTTGACTTCTTTGATCAAGGGAATTTCACCCCTTGCAGAAACCGTACTAACAACAAACGGCATTCTTTTACCTGAACAGGCAGGAGATTTAGCTGATGCTGGTCTTTCAAGGGTGAATATCAGTATTGATAGTTTGAAAAATGATGTAATTCGCAAAGTTACCAGGCGGGATGTGACTCTTGAAATGGTTGAAAAAGCCATTCGTGCTGCAAAAAAGAATAACTTAAATCCTGTGAAAGTGAACTGTGTGGTACTTGAAGGGGTGAATTTAAACGAACTGGCCGATATGGTATTATGGGCAGAGAAAATGGGTGTTACTATAAGATTCATCGAACACATGCCAATGACAGATTCCCTGTGCGGTTATGTACCTCGAGAAGTCATTCTTCAGAAAATACCTGCAGAATTTATAAAAACTGAAGGAACTGCCGATATGTTTGTAACACCTTCTGGAATTAAGTTTGGAATTATTGCCCCAGTTGCTGGGGGAATGTGTGTTAATTGTACCAGGCTCAGACTTACAGCAGAAGGTGAGTTACTACCATGTCTTGCAGGAGGAGACTCCTTAAACCTTAGAGATAAACTTAGATCAGGCAGTAGCAGCACTGAAATGATTAATGCAATTCAGAATCTTGTGGCAAAAAAACCTCATCACGGCGCTTGCGGCGGAGTGAGTATGTGGAGGATTGGCGGATGAAACTTACCCATTTGAATGAAGAGGGATATGCTAGAATGGTAGATGTATCAGGCAAACAGCCAACACACAGAACAGCTCTTGCTGAAGGTGTGATAAAACTTGGTGATGTGGTTTTGGAAATTCTTACCGGTGGTCAGTCTCCCAAAGGTAATGTACTTAACACAGCCATTGTTGCAGGAATTCAGGCGGTAAAAAAAACCTCAGAACTAATACCCATGTGTCACCCTCTTCCTTTGCAGTCAGTTGATATTAAATTTGAATTCAATGGTTACTGCTTAAAATGCTTTTGTGCTGTATCAGCTGAAGCCAAAACAGGTTTTGAGATGGAAGCTCTTGTTGGTGTTACAAC
>JAOZUR010000104.1 GCA_029938555.1 Candidatus Sabulitectum sp.
AAGATAGAAAAATTCTTGTGGTAGATGATGATATGAGAAATGTATTTGCTTTAAGTAGTGTTCTTGAAGAAAAGGGTTTTAATCTTTTACACGCCAAAAATGGTCTTGAAAGTCTAAAAAAGCTTGAAATGAATCCAGATATTGATCTTGTTCTTATGGACATAATGATGCCTGTTATGGATGGTTATGAGGCTATGACCAAAATCCGAAAGCAAAGTCAATTTAAGGACCTTCCAATTATTGCCCTTACTGCCAAGGCGATGAAGGGTGATAGAGCTAAGTGTATTGAGGCAGGGGCAAGCGATTATCTTGCAAAACCCATTGATGTAACAAAGCTTTTTTCAGCACTTAGAGTTTGGCTTTACCGATGAATCACACAAAAAGAGAAACTAATGTCGACAACGAAAACATTGAAGTAAATTTATTGATTGAGGCAATTCGATTAAAGTATGGATATGATTTCTCGGGCTACAGCCGTGCTTCTTTGAAAAGAAGAATTAAAAAAAGACTTTTAGATTCTGGTTCTTTGAGTATCTCCGGAATGATAAATAATCTTTTATATGAAAAAGATTTTTTTGATCAGCTTTTATTGGATTTATCTATAAATGTAACGGAAATGTTCAGAGACCCTCTCTTTTTTAAGGAAATAAGAGATAAAGTTATTCCTGAACTTGCGAAATTATCATCTGTTAAAATCTGGCATGCAGGTTGTTCTACCGGTGAAGAAGTGTATTCTATGGCAATCATTCTTAAAGAAGCTGGTATTTATGATAAGTGTCAGATATTCGCCACAGATTTTAATCAGGTTGTTTTAGAGAAGGCAAAACAGGGCGTTTTGTCAATAGTCAACTTGAAACAGTATACTCAAAACTATCAGAAATCAGGGGGCACAGGTTCTTTTACTGATTGGTATACGGCGAAATACGATTTGGTTAAATTGAAAACTACATTAAGGAAAAACATTATGTTCGCTGATCACAATCTTGCTACAGATGGTGTGTTTAGTGAAATGGATCTTGTGATGTGTAGAAATGTATTAATCTATTTTGACCGACCATTACAGAACAGAGTTTTTAGATTATTTACAGATAGTTTGACACAAGATGGTTTTCTTACCATAGGTTCTAAAGAAAGCATTCATTTTTCTGGAATAGCCGATGAGTATGACCAATTTTCCCAAACACAGAAAATATTTAGAAAGATATGAAAAAGAAAAGGTTTTTTGATTGTATAACAATCGGTGTTTCTTCAGGGGGATTAAATGCTCTGATGATTCTGTTTAAAGACTTGCCAGTTGATTTTTCTGTTCCAATTGTTGTGGTTCAACATGCGAAAGCCGACTCTGGTGATATACTTGCAGGACTGCTGAATAGCAAAACAGAATTGAGAGTAAAAACAGCAGAAGAAAAGGAAGAGTTGAAAGCTGGATTTGTTTATATTTGCCCTGCAAATTATCATCTTCTTATTGAAGAAAATAAAACAGTTTCTTTATCTGTTGAACCGCTTGTGAATTTTGCTAGACCTTCAATTGATGTTTTGTTTGAAACAGCTTCACTGGCTTATGGAAGTCATCTTATAGGTATTGTTCTTACAGGAGCCAGTTCTGACGGAGCCAAAGGGCTTGCTCAAATAAAAAATTACGGCGGATACACTATTATTCAGGATCCTAAAACTGCATATTCAAGCTATATGCCTGATGCGGCCATTTCTGCCTGTGATAATCCTGATGAAATTCTGCCTTTAGAAGATATATCTGCGAGATTAGTAGATCTTTGCAGGGAAAGGAGTTCGTAGTGAATGGTGAAATAATTCGTATTCTGGTGGTGGATGATAGACCTGAAAATTTATTGGCAATGGAGAGCTTACTTGAAAGTCCTGACATTGTAATACTTCGGGCTGAATCTGGTGCAGAAGCTCTTTCAATCCTTCTTCTGCAGGATATTGCTCTCGTACTTCTTGATGTTCAAATGCCTGATATGGATGGTTTCGAGGTTGCAGAACTCATGCGAAGCAATACTCGAACTAAAACAATTCCAATTATTTTTGTTACAGCTATTAGTAAAGAAAAGGAATATGTGTTTAAGGGGTACCAAAGCGGTGCTGTTGATTATCTGTTTAAACCCATAAATCCCAACATCCTTATAAGTAAAGTGACTGTTTTTTGTAATTTGTATAGGCAGAGAATTCTAATCGAACAACAAAACGCAAAAATTGAAAAACAGAACAGAGAACTCAAAAAACAATTAAACGAAATTCATACATTGGAAGGTCTTATTCCTATATGCTCCCAGTGTAAAAAGGTCAGAAATGATCGGGGCGACTGGGATGACTTCCAAGATTATGTTCGAGCTAAAACCAAACTAGAGTATAGTCATGGTCTATGTCCTGATTGTGCAAGAACCTTGTATCCTGAAGCTTTCGGATCAGATGGGAATATTAAGTAGATGGTAAAGGAAAACATTGTAAATGTTCTTCTGGTTGATGATCGGCCTGAAAACCTACTGGCACTTGAGAGTATTTTAGAAGGAATGTCTTTCAGAATATTTAAAGCACATTCCGGCAATGAAGCACTGGGTTTTCTTTTATCCAATGATTTTGCTCTTGTTCTAATGGATGTCCAAATGCCTGACATGGACGGATATGAAACTGCCGAGATCATGCGAGGAAGTGAACGGACCAAATCAATCCCTATCATTTTCGTAACAGCAATAAGTAAAAAAGATAAAAATGTTTTTCGTGGTTACGAAGCGGGTGCAGTAGATTTTTTGTTCAAACCTGTTGATCCAGACATTCTTTTAAGCAAGGTGAAGGTTTTTACGAGCCTCTATAGACAGAAAGCATTGATAAAAAAGCAGTTAACGGATATAACAGAATACAAAGTAAAACTTGAAGGTGCGATTAAGGAAGCTGATAAGTTAACTGTAGAGGCAAATCAGGCTAACAAGGCAAAAAGTGAGTTCTTGGCTAACATGAGTCATGAGATAAGAACTCCTTTAAATGCCATTATTGGAATGGCTGAACTGCTTGGGGAAACACAGCTAACGTCAGAGCAGGCACAGTATGTACGAGTTTTTAATTCTGCAGGCGAGAATCTGCTTACTCTTATTAATGATATCCTTGATATTTCAAAAGTTGAAGCTGGGCATATTGAGCTCGAGCATGTGGGTTTTTCGCTTGATTCAGTTCTTTTAAGTGTTTGTGATACTTTATCTCTGAAGGCACATGGTAAAAACCTTGAACTTAATACCAGAATTGCACCTGGTACTATGATTGGTCGAATTGGTGATCCTACCCGTTTACGTCAAGTTTTGTTAAATCTTGCATCAAATTCAATTAAATTTACCAGTATGGGTGAAGTTTCCATGAGTGTTTCCACTTCTTCTTCTGATAAGTTGCTGTTTCAAGTTAAAGATACGGGTATAGGGATCCCTGCTGATAAGTTAGACCTGATTTTTCAAAGTTTTGCCCAAGCTGATTCTTCTACAACTAGGCAATTCGGTGGCACTGGCCTAGGATTGACAATAAGTAGGCGTCTTGTTGAACTTATGGGTGGAATTATTCAAGTAGAAAGTATAGTTGGTGAGGGTAGTACTTTTTCTTTTGAAGTTGAAATTCCAATAGATCCTGATTTTGAGGAAAATAGCATTAACAAGGAAATTGACATCAATTTTGAGAGACTTGAAATTTTAGTAGTGGATGATAATTCTACGAACAGAATGATACAGCGTGAGATTCTTCAGAGTTGGGGAGTCAAAGTAACAGAAGCTGCAGATGGAGCAACTGCTTTAAAAAAACTCAAACGCAGACAGGATTTAAACAAACAGTTTGACCTTGTTCTTATGGACAGCATTATGCCCGGCATGAGCGGTCTTGAGGTGGCCTCTAGCTTTTTAGGTGATAATGGAATAAATACAGCTTCAATTATGATGCTGACATCAACAATGAGGCCGGGGTACAGTGATCAATGCAAAGAGGCAGGGGTTCATAGTTGTTTGCTTAAACCTATTAGGAAAAAAGATATGCGTGATGCAATCATTAAGGTTCTAGGGGAGAAAAAAGAAGATATGACTCTAAAAATAATAGAAGCAGAAAAAAATGAAGAACTAATTCCAGATAAACCCACAGAAAAAGTCATAAGAATTCTTGCCGCAGACGATTCAAGTGATAATAGATTTCTTCTTTCGGCTTTCCTTAAAGGTTTTTTGTGCGAGCTTACCATAAAAGAAGATGGCCAGGAAGCCTTAGATGCTTTTAAAATCAATCAGTATGATATTGTTCTTATGGATATGCAGATGCCAGTTCTTGACGGTTTTGCAGCAACTAGGCTTATCAGGGAATGGGAGAATGAAAACAATCTTCCTAATGTACCTATACTCGCTTTAACAGCTTATGCACTACCAGAAGAAATCAAACATTGCACAGATGCAGGTTGTGACGGACATATTTCAAAACCTGTCCGAAAGAAAAAACTAATAGATGCTATAAACGATTTCACTAAAAATGTAACTTAGCAGATATTTTCATACAAAGTGGATTGTTTTTTGTCCTTGTTAATTTTGTAAGAAATTATTGTGCTTCAACCACTTGAATAATTGGTCTTGACGGTAGTGTTTCAGTAGTGTAGAATTGGGCTCGCGCCGGAAAGGCGTATGATTTTTCTCAGTGCAGCGTCGGTGATTTGAGGGGTGTTTTTCACCTTTTGAAACAGTCAAAACCACATCATTTTTGGTGGGGTTGACGATTGGCCGGTCGTTGATTAGTATTGAGACCCGTGACGGGTGCAACGCCTTTAAGGCCTGCAAGATAGTCACGGCATGTCGGTAAGACATTTGATGATTGAAATACTGGAAGAAGAAGCAATGTACAAAGAAATGAATTCATGTAGTTTCATTGTAAGGCTGCCCCTTTGGGGTTAGTTTTGCATAAGTGTCACTTGATGACATCTGCAGAGATCTGTGACTGCAGAGAACAAAAATAAATACAACAGGATTTTAAAATCGCATATAAATTTGCGGAGAGTTTGATCCTGGCTCAGGACGAACGCTGGC
>JAOZUR010000015.1:0-40013 GCA_029938555.1 Candidatus Sabulitectum sp.
TTTCTTCTAACGGAAGGTTATCCGCTAGCTGAAAGGCTTTATGCGGCTCTGGTTGCCGGTGAGGCAGCTGGAGGCGACTCTAGAGGGCGGCAGTCCGCAGGAATTCTTGTAGTTCGTAAGAATTCAGGTCATAATGGAGCTACAGACAGATTTGTTGAGATTGCGGTAAATGATAATCCAGACCCTCTTACAATTCTTGGAGAACACCTTTATACATGGGAAATGTACAATTGCCTTTCTGTTTACATTTCTGAGATTGATGAAAATCCTGCTTCTGAGGTTAGAATGCAACACCTTTTACAGCGTTTGGCTGTGGAAGGAAGTGATGATCCCCAACTTCTGAACTTGGGAGCTTGGGAATTGACCACACGGAATATAATGTTGAATGAAGCGGTGGATTTGGCATTAAACGCTGTTGAATTAGCTCCTGATGATTCCAACATAAGAGATACTCTGGCTGAATGTCTGTACAGAAATGGTGAAATAGAAGGGGCAGTTCAGCAGGCTGAAATCGCTTTGGAGATTGATCCTGAAAATGAATATCTTCAGGGACAGCTTGAGCGCTTCAGGAACTGAAGTTTACAGTTTTTTTTAAACAGGCATTATCGTTTTTGCTTTTGTATACTTCATTAGTAAACTGGAGGTGTTTTATGGAAAGACAAGGTAGATTACAAGTATATACAGGTAACGGTAAGGGTAAAACCACAGCAGCTCTGGGGCTTGCTGTGAGAGCTGCCTGTTCAGGCATGAAAGTATTTATAGGGCAGTTTATGAAAGGGCAGTCATATTCAGAGTTGTGTCTGTCTGAGAGATTTCCAGAAATTACCATGAAGCAGTTTGGTACCCCTGATTTTATTCAACCAGGGGAAAAACCAAGTTCCAGAGATATAGAACTTGCAGAAAATGGTCTTCAGGTATTGACAGGTGCTATGCTTTCTGGAGATTATGATATGATAATTGCAGATGAAATTTGTGTTTCTGTATATCTTGGGTTATTGTATGAGAAAGAAGTTATGGAACTTGCAGAGTGCAGACCGAGTAATGTTGAAGTGGTGTTTACCGGTAGGTATGCTTCTCACGGTATACTTCAGGTGGCAGACTTGGTCACAGAGATGAAACCGGTTAAGCACTATTATGATACTGAGAAACTCTCAGCTAGGCTGGGAATAGAGAATTAAGGAAGTTATTATGAAAAGAATTTTCGTTATTTTACTGATAGTTGCAGCAGTAGCTGTTGCTCAAGAGGTAAATCCCCCACGGGATAGTATGGACTTTTTTGCAGGTGCTGGTGTCTGGATGCCAGGGTTAATGAATGATGGAAACAAACTTGAGGTTGGTACTTCTTTTACAGTTGGCGCTGAAACACCAATGGCACAAGGTGATCAATTCAGACTTTCTATCAGCGGTGGTTTTTGTAATTCAGAAAGAAATGAATTTGATAAGATTACTTCAGTAATGCTTAATCTTGGTTACAGAAAATATCCTTTTTACAGACCTTACGCAGGTGCTCGTGGGCTTGAGCCTTTCGTAGGATTTAATGCCGGTGGAATAGTTGTGTGGGATTCTGTTGCTGATGATTTTTCAAATACTGAGGAATCCACAAGTACCGGTGGAGCCATGATTGGAATTGAAACAGGTGCTCGTGTTAAAATAAATGAAAACACATTTTTTGACATTACACTTGGCGGCGACTGGGTACCAATCGGTGGCGAAATTGCCGGTGAATCAGACAGCAATCTTTCTGGAATCAGGATTCAGGGCAGCCTTGTTTTTTAGATAACACTGCTGTTTTTATTTGTCGGGATCCGGTTTTTCCGGGTCCCGTTCTTTGTTTAGAACAGAAATCCCCAGTTGCCCGCAAGCTCCGGCGACTTGCCCACCTCTGGACCTGCGCAATGTTACTGCCTGGCATCTGGGATACAAAAAGTTAGTAAACCTGTTGATGACTTCTTCTGATGGTCCTGACCAGTTTAAGCCGGGAACTGGATTGTAGATAAGCAGGTTTATTTTGCATGGTATACCTTTGGCATATTCGGCTAAAGCACTTGCTTCATCGGTTGAATCGTTAACTCCTTTTATAAGACAGTATTCAATGGTGACTCTTCTTCCTGTGGTTCCAGTGTATTCCAGCATGTCTTTTTTTAGTTGATGCAAGCTCATGGCTTTTGCTGATGGGACTATTAGTTCTCGTGTTTTCTGGATGGCACTATGCAGTGATACAGCTAGGCCATACTGTTTTTCCATATCTATAAGCTTCCTGATACCACCGGGAACTCCTACAGTTGACACTGTAATTTTTCTTTGGCCAATGCATATTCCTCTGCTATCGCTTATTATCTCTAGAGCGTCTGCTACTGCATCCCAATTATCCATGGGTTCGCCCATACCCATAAGAACAACATTGCTTATGCGATTTTCTGAATTGCTTGCCATGGTGTACAGCTGTGCCACAATCTCTGCTGTAGACATGTTGCCATGAAATCCCGCTTTGCCTGTCATGCAGAATTTGCATCCCATACGGCATCCGTACTGAGTGGAAAGACAAGCGGTAAATCTTGGTGGATCTGGAATAAGCACAGACTCGGCAGGCCCTCCATGAAATTGAAGTAAATATTTTTTTGTACCGTCTTTAGATTCAAATTCTTCTGCATTTTCAGCAGTGGTTATTTCAGTATTTGATTTCAAAGAATTACGAAAGCTCAAAGAGAGATTCGTCATTTGATCAAAAGATGTAACTCTTCGAAAGTGTAACCAGGTGAATAACTGCTTTGCCCGGAATGGTTTCTGATGCAGATCCTGCACAAGCCAATTCTGTAGTTTCTCAAATGTTAATCCTAGAAGTTGTACTGTCACGGTGATCCTTTCCGGTTGTTACTTAATGGTTAAGATAATGCAAAAAGCCGTGTCGAACATGGTTCGACACGGCAGAATCAAATAGTCTTGATTTAGAAAGAGTAAGCTGTCTCGAAATGTATGGTATTCTGAGAGTGACTTACTGTAATGCCAGGTCCGAATGGATTAACCATCTGGTCGGCATTGTCATTTGTCTGTGTATTTTCAAAACCCATCTCATAAGCAAGATCGAAAGAAAGGTTGCCAAGGTTAAGACCGTATCCAACTGTGGCATGTTTTTCAACGATTGCTGGGAAGAGAGGGGAGAGGTTTGCGTCAGGAACAGGGTTTTTGCCGTAGTTGAAACCGGCTCTTACAGTATTCATTTCATCAATTGAATACTCAAGACCTAAGGCATAAACCATCTGGTTTTCCCATTTCATCTGGAAAGGCATGGAGTTTGTGTATCCACCCTGGCCGTCTGGGAAAGGTGTAGCAGGCATATTCTCAGGAGGATCGCTTACTTCAAGTGTAACAACGTCCATTGCTGATTCCCAACCAATCCATTTTACATCAACAGCAACAAGCCACTTTGAATTAGGCTGCAGGGCAATACCGAATTCAGCTTCCTGTGGCCATGCGAAATCAAGCATTTCAGCTTTGTAGTCTACGATTCCACCTTGGGTTCCAAAGTTGATAGCTGCATTCCCATCTTTAAGATCAAGGGCAGCCTCTGATGTGTAAACAGCACCAAGAGTCATTCTTTCACAAATCTGATACTGAACACCGAAACGACCTGCAAAACCTGTGTTAGTAAGGTCTGTTACAGACATGCCACCTTGGCCATTGGGGAACATATCAAATTCCATTTTTGCAAATCCACCGATTGCAGAAAGCCCAAGTGTAAGAGCTTCATTAACCTGGTAACTTGCAGCACCTGTGAACCTCATGAACATAACATTTGATGAGATTTTATCAGAAGTGGTTGCACTGGTTGGGAAGTTAAGGAATTCAACACCCATTCCACCCTGTGCATATCCTTCAAAACCGATAATCCATGGAGAGTCTGCGCCAAGTCTTTGTGTGTAAGCAAGGTATGGAAGAGGGAAGAGCTGGTCTTCTCCGTCAAGGTCAAGACCCATTGCTTCGTTAGAAACATTTAATTTGGGCATAAGTGCTGAGATACCAATAGCCATACCGCGATCAGCAAGTTTTCCCATTGTTGCGGGATTACCGGAAACTCCTGCGAAACTACCATCTGTTGCAGCGTCTGCTCCACCCATTCCTGATGAACGAACACTGTAACCAATCATGTTCATTCCATTTGTAGCCAGTGCTGAGCTTGCGAACAAAGCGCAGATCATCAACACTACAGCTAAACTCATGTGCTTTTTCATTTTTCTCCTTCTTTTTTTCTTTTATTACAACCACCATTAGTTACGAAATTCACAAGTCAACTATAAGATATGTATCTTGTAAATTCAACCCCTGAATCAGTGTCTGTTCTTTTCTGATTTGCAGTTCTCGTGTATGATTGGTGTCTAAATGAAAATTGAAAGGAGAATTCATGTCTCATGTTGTTGGAATCATTGGCGGAAGCGGTGTGTACTCTATTCCTGGAGTAGAAATTCAAAGAACTGAAAATATAATAACCCCATTTGGTAATCCGTCTGCAGAGATATCTTTTGGAAAGTTGCATGGTCTTGAACTTGCTTTCATTCCCAGACATGGAAAGGGGCACAGGTATACCCCATCAGAAGTGCCCTATGCTGCAAATATTTATGCACTGAAAAGTGCAGGTGTAGATACTCTTATTAGTTTTAATGCAGTAGGCAGCCTTCGAGAAGAAATTGAACCAAGGCATTTTGTTGTGCCTGATCAGCTTTTCGATAGAACAAAAGGTATTAGAAGAGATACTTTCATGGGTGGAGGGGTTGTGGGGCATGTTTCATTCGGTGATCCATATTGCCAGAACCTAAGAGGTCTTTTAGTGAAAGCGGTAAAAAAAGCCGGTGCAGTTGTTCACGACGGGGGAACAATGGTTGTTATGGAAGGCCCAGCTTTTAGCTCAAGGGCCGAAAGTGAGTTTTATAGAGCTCAGAATTGGGACATCATAGGCATGACTACCCTGCCAGAAGCAAAATTGGCCAGAGAAGCGGGAATGTGTTACGGAACACTGGCAATGAGCACAGATTATGATTGCTGGCATCAATCAGAAGAGAATGTTACGGTTGAAATGGTTATGGAAGTGGTGCAGGATAATGTGATAATGGCGGGAAAAGTACTTAGTGAAGCACTGCTCTTGCTTATGAAAAGCAAAAGGCAACCTTGCTCTTGTAAATCTCCAATGGGAATTATGACTTCGCCAGATGCATCGCTGGATGTACTGCTTTCAAAACTTCAGGTGATTCTTAAACGATGAAACTTTTGAGCGATATAGGAGAGCACGGTTTTATCAGACTTTTACGAAAGAAATTTCCAATGGCAGCTGCCGGTGATGATGCTGCTGTTCTATCATCTTTAAAAACTCCTGTTGTTACTTCTGATTCTTTTTTTGAAGGAACACATTTTTTCCGTTGGTGGACAGAGCCAGACAAGCTTGCAAAGCGTTTGTTGGAAGCTACCTTGTCTGACATAGCAGCAATGGGTGGAGAACCTAATTGTGTTCTCGCTTCTGTGATGCTTCCACCAGATATTGAGGTTCAGTGGTTACTGGATTTTTATGAAGGTCTTACTTCAAGAAGTGATTGCCCTGTTGTTGGTGGAGAAACCATAAAAGGGCAGCTTTTCGGAATAACACTAACTGCCATTGGTGAATGCGGAGATAAGAAACCACTTTTGCGAAGCTTGGTAAAACCGGGAGATTCCATCTGGGTATCTGGTCCTGTTGGCAGATCGTTAAATTCGCCGGAGCTTTTGCAAAAAGGAAAGATCAATGCACTTACAAAACTAGAACAAGAACAGATTGAGCTTTTCTTTACACCGGTGGCAAGGTTTGATCTTTTGCCTGTTTTAAGAAGTTGTGGGGTAATAGCAGCCATAGATATTTCTGATGGGCTTTTTTCTGAATGTGGTCATCTGGCAAGAGAAAGTGGGCTTAAAATCACAATAGAGCTTGAGAAAGTTCCACAGGTTCCTTATTCAAAAAGTAAACCTTTGAAAGGCTGTGGTGCAGGCGAAGATTTTGAGCTTCTATTTGCTCTGCCACCAACAGCACCGGAGCCAGGTAACGGTTGTTATAAAATCGGATTTGCAGAAACAGGGTCTGGAGTTGAGGTTCTTAGATTTGGAAAAACTGAAAAGGTAGTTCTCTCTGGTTATGATCATTTCTTTTGAGTTCAGCACCGTTTACAGATAATGCTGCCTGTGGCTGCTTTTATGTCTTCACCGATCACCGGGCACTTAACCTGAAGCAAGCAGAATACTTTAGAACCGCTTTTGCTAAGAGATTCATAATTGCCTTGACCTTTAGCGATTATCACAGGTGCATTATTAAAAGCACTTACAAATTCTGGAGAACAAAGTTCAAGAAGTGTTCCCGGAACATCACTTCCGTTGGACAGAATTGTAGCAACAGTATCAAGACCTGCTTCAATGGCATCCTGCTCTGTGGCATCGTTTAAAACCGGTGAACCTTTCACTGCGTAAATTACTGGGATTTTGATTTTTTCGATAAAGGCCCGGTCAAAAACCGTCTCACCGGTATTGTCAGCAAGATACAAAACATGGTCTGATGATTCTAGAAGTTCCTTTAGTTCTGCAGTATGATCTATGGCAAATGGCTGATTAAGAACTCGGTCTATTGTAGTATGCAGGTTTCCAAAATCTTCCATAACACCAAGGTCCATGATATTGCCTGCAATTGCCAGCCTGATTGCTGTATCCATAGGGTGAGAGGAGTTTTTAATAAGTTTACGGAGTTCAGGCAGTAAAACCATTGCCTGTTTTGTGCTTGCCAGCTTGGCTTCTCTGTATGGATCTGAACAGGAAATCTCATGTCTTACAGTTTGGTGTACAAGTCTTGCGATTTCCGGTGGGATGGCATCTTTCGGTAGATCATTTAAAATAGACATAGTTTTTTTAAGAACAGAAAGCTGTTGTTCCTGAGTACCGCCAGCCCTTCGAGCTGCACTTAAAGCTTGTTTGAGAAAGCACTGATAGCAGTCAAGATAGATTTTCATTTTATTTCTTTCTGTTATTGAGCTTCTATATGCATAGAGCCTTGAAGCTGATAATCTGGGTTTTCATACAGTAGATTCAATTCATAACCGTCAGTTGGCCCTAGATCCCATAATGGAATAACGTCTGTGGGGTTATGTGCAAAAGATAGAAGAGAATCTTCTTTAAATAAAAGAGGATCGATTCTAATGTTATACTGTTCCAGCACATTCCAAGCGTGAAATATACAGCCGGTTCTATCAAGAATTAGCCCGCCTTCAATTCTCATGGTGTGTCCGTGCTCGGCAGCTAGTTTGGCCATTTCTTCACTCATTGGAACACAAGGTCCTGGAAAAGCTTCTGGAATGGGCATTTCTCTTATGGTTTTTGTTATCCATCCCAAAGTTTCATCAGTAATCAATTCAGTAATTGGTCTTGCTGTATACGGTTGTTGAAGGATTTTAAGAGTTAGCAATAAATCAATTGTCTGCCCGGGAAGAAGAAGAAATATGTCAGCCCTTAGAAGATTTCCGGATTGAGTGAAATCATTATCAATTATTGTTAGATTTTGGAATGGCCGGTGGGATACAGGTAAAGGAAGTATTACTTGAATTGCCCAAGCTGCGGTATTCCCAGTATTAGTAATTGAAGTAGTAATAACCAGAGTAGTATCCAGCGGAGAAACCCCTTGTCGTCTGTTCAAAAGCCAGTTGGTGGTTTCACGGTTAGTACTGTTTCCAAGAGCTATTCCGTAAATTCGGTGTGCTGAAGAGAATCTGCCGGCTGTTTCCAGAATTCTGCCAAGTTCCAGCATCCAGGAACCATCTGCAGCTGAAGCCATCTGCGAGTAATAAATGGCTGCTTCCGGTATGTGCCGAATTGAAATCAATTCTCTTGCAGAATCTGCAGGCGATATTACAAAACCGAACAGAACAAAAAAGAGTATCACTGTCGCAAGCCCTTTGTTGGTTCAAGACTTGCGGCTCTTGCAGCAGGTAGAAGGGCTGCAAGAAGGCTTACAACCACAGCCACTCCACCAGAAGTGAAAACAGCTAAAAAAGAAATTTTCATTGGAAAGGAATCATGAAAAGAGTACACATCAGGCAATTGAATTAAACCGGTGGAAGTTATGAGCCAGCAACCGGCCAGACCAAGGATTATGCCGGACAACGCACCTGTTAAACCAACTAGCAGTCCTTCCCATAAAAACACTTTTAGTATCAATTGGCGATTAGCTCCCATTGCTTTTAGTACTGCAATATCACGCCTTCTTTCAACAACACTTCTTGCGATTGTTCCAGTTATGTTAAAAGAGGCAACCAGTGTGATTAAAAGGATAGCAACAAAAGCACCCAGTCTTTCAAGTTTAAGGCTGGCATAAAGTGCCGGGTTTCTCTGTTGCCATGTAAGTACATTGATTGAATCAGGTAGAATCCCCTCTAAAGCATCCACCGTCTGTTCTAATGAAAAGTTTTTCTGTGGTTCAATAAATATTCCAGTACAACCGCCTGTGGGAAGGAACATTCTTGCGGCTGTTTCAATTGGCAGATAGGCAATTTTTCTGTCATTCACCGGAAGTCCGGTTTCAATAGATCCCACAAGAACAGCTCTTCCAAGGCCAACTCTTCCGCTGGAAAAAAAAGCAGCAGGTGGAAAAAATAGAATTGTATCACCAACACTGTGCATGAAATCCTCTGCCAGATAAACTCCTAGTACTGTTCCTGGAAGGTCGTCTTCTGGAAGATCAGGCGGAGACCCCCATATTAGCATGGTATCAAGGCCAGCTTCAATAAAATTAGCCTGAGTTATGCCACGGATTAGGCAACCGGATTCTATATTTCTTGATGGCATTCTGGCCACGGCTTCCCCTTCAATAAAAGGCGAAACTGATTTCACCTGTGGAAGAGCAAGTAGAGACGCCAGAAATAATGAATCATCTGACAGTGGTTCTGTAGTGGTGGAAAGTAATGCTATTGGAGCATCAACTGCTTTTACACTTTTTTCAATAAATTCAGCCAGACCTGCTAGTATGCTCATTACAATCACAAGGGCAGCAACACCAAGGGTAACACCTGCTGTGCTTACCACCGATGCAAAAGCCAGTCTTTTTCGTCTGGGATGGCGTCTTATATAGCGCCAAGCTAGTTTCCATGATAGAGTAGCCAGTGGAACCTCCGTTCATCTTCTTGAGTATTGATTATATATCAAAACTGAACCAACATTGATGAAAGGGGATTATTCTGTCTGGTTTTATTCTTGCGCTTGCAATAATTGCGTTGGAACATGTTGAAACTGTTGAGGTTAACTATCCTGTCCTTACAGAAGTAGACAGTATGAATGCAATTAACATACCTGGTATGTACCCAATTGAAGTTACCGATGAAGCAGTTCTTCCTGGTTCGATCAGGTACATTCCAGTACCGCCGGGCTCAGAACCACACCTTGAGTGGTCTGTTGGAGCTGTTGAAAATACAAATTGGAATGATCGGATGATTTTAGCTTCTACCCCGGAATTTTCCGGTTCAGGGCTTGAAACTACTGAAGAGTTTTACCCAGTGGATTTTCCCTCTGCCCATGATCCAGTATCATTTGAAGTAATACATATTCTTGGAACAACAGTTGCCCGAGTTCATATATCCCCATTTTGTTATGGAACCCCTAGCCAGTACGCAAAGCAGATCAACTACAGCTTGTCAGTTCCTGACGCTGCAGGAGGTCGCCCTGTTGAGGGTACTTTATTGCAAAGCCTTTGTCCAAACTCTGAAAGGTGGTGGCCATATACCCAGAGGTCACAAGCCAGTACATTTTGGGGTAAACCATGGGCCAGAATAAAGGTTAAAAACACTGGTTTTTACAGTGTTACCTGTGAAGAGCTTGAAGCTTCAGGTTGTGCTGTTTCAGGAGTTCCTTCCGCCTCTCTTGCCATGTTTGCCGGTCCAGGTGAAATGTTTGATCCTGAAAATCCAGGTGATTCCCACGAACTGGCTTCTGTTTCTATCAAGGTTTTTGATGGAGGCGACGGTATTTTTGATCAGGCAGATTCATTGGTTTTCTTTGGGCAGGGGTTGTGGCATTGGAATTTTGAATCTGATTCTCTTTACAGATCTTTTCATCGATTTGATGATTCAAATACCTACTGGCTTACTTGGGGTGGCGAAAATGGAAATAGAATGGAATCGGTGGATGTAACTCCCTCTGGTGGAACGGAAATAAACCAAGGTATTGTAACATTTGGATATGAACAGGAAATATTTTGGGAACATGCCGAACACAGAACAGGTTGGTTATGGGGTTTTCTGAGTTCTGAATTCGCCAGTTATTTCTATTTAGGTTCGCCATTTGCATCGGAGAATGCAACATTAAGATTGTCTGTTATTAATGAAACTTATTCAACACACAGAGTGTGGGCAGAGTTAGAAGGCATTTCTATTTTAGATACCCTTGGTAACCGACGAATAGAACATTTTACCATTGAAAATGTTTCTGTGAACCAGGAAGGTAATATTTTAAAAATCTGGAGTGATCACCCCTATAATTCATTTTTTAATTATGCAGAAATTCTGCTTTCAGTGGATTTGTCTGCTTCAGCGGGATATATGGTTGTTTTAGAGGATTATGTACCAGGGCTTCATTTTATGAGCATCGGTTCAGTTTCCACAGATGCAGAAATTTATGACCTTACTGATCCTTTTCACCCTGTGAAATTTACAGGATGGTCGTTTGATGGTACAAATGCAGGTTTATCAGTTAACATGTCAGGAGATTTATCGGTTTTTTGGGCTATTGAACCTTCATTCTATCTTTCACCAGAGAATATAGAGCCTGCACAGCCGGGAAGAATACTTGGTGCATCCTCTCCAGCAGATGTAATTATTACAGTTCCCGAAGTTCTCATTGATGGGATAGCTGTTCTTGAAGCAATTTATGCATCTCGGGGGCTTTCTGTACTAACTGTCACATACAAGGAAATTTATGATGAGTTCGGCCAGGGCGTTTCTGACCCTGGAGCGGTTAGATCTTTGGTGAGATGGGCTCTTGATACATGGCCAGACCCACCACAGGCGTTGCTTCTGATTGGTGACGGTTCTAATGATCCGCTTGGGTATTCAACCGGTTATAAAACCATTGCACCGGTTAATGTAGAATTACAGTCAGACAACTGTGAAGAATCATATTTTACCACAGTACATACAAACAGTGAACATCCTGAAATTCCAGTGTCAAGAATTCCTGCTTCTACAATCAATGAACTTCTTGTTGTTTGTGAAAAAACGGTAACTGTGGAAAATAGTGCAAATCATGGCCCTTGGAGCAATACTGTTTTTCTAGTAGCAGACGACGAATGGGGTAAGGGAGAAAGTTCAAATGAATTTCAATCAACAGATATCTGTGAGCTTCTTGCAGATAGTATTGTGCCATTTTCAGCCAATGTGGTAAAACTTTATGAAATAGAGTACCCATGGCCTGCTGGAACTACTGTTGAGGGAATTCATCCTACAAAACCAGAGGCATCTTCCGACTTTATAGATCAGCTCAACAAAGGTGTTCTTTATGTTTCCTTTTTTGGACACGGTTCTTACGACCAAATGACTCACGAAAAACTGTTTGCATCATCCATGATTAGTCAGCTTTGCAATGCCCCAAGGTACTTTTTGTACAATTCTTTTTCATGTGATAATGGTTTTTTTGATCTTGCAGCTGCTGATTGTATTGCAGAAAACCTTCTTTTTCACCCCCAGGGTGGAGCAGTTGCCACGGTGGCCTGTACTCGGGCTAGCTGGACACCTCAGAATGAAGTTTTGTCATCAGCATTTATGAGTTTATTGCATCAGGGAACTAATACATTAGCAGAGGCCTTGTGGCTTTCTCAACTTTCCGTTGGCAACATGAACAATTATCTGTATCCAGTTCTTGGTGATGGGGGTATGACCCTTCCTTGGACGGAAACTGAAGGGTATTCTGTCATGCCGGAGGATACATTGACCAGGGGGCAGATTAGTACTGTAGATGTGTCTTTTACCCAAGAATCTTCTTTCCTTTTCAGGTGTTTAGAAAGTGCAGACTCTGTGGTGTATGTGAGCCCTCTTAAAGGTAATTGCACCATTGAATATTTAAGGTACGGGTCTGAATTGTACAGTAGTATTCTTTCCACTGACCAGTCAGGAGACATTTCTGTAAACTTTTTTGTGCCACTTCAGGCGGATACAGGTTTTTCTGCCAGGTGTGACGGCACAGGACGAATTGGATCTGAATTGGGAACAGCTTATGCATGGCCGGTTCCGCTGATAGATACAGGTGATTATGCTGACGATACACAGGGCCCTGATATAGAACTTAGTTTTCCAGCTTCCCAAGGAGACGAAATACCATCTGTGTACCAGAATGCCAATCTGCGTGCTGTTCTTTCTGATCCTTCAGGTATTTGCGTACTTGGAAATGATGCTGGTTCAATAATTATAGGTTCAGTGGATGGTGGATATGAAGATATTACAGAGTTATTTTCTTATAATCAGGGTAGCTATACCACAGGTACTTTAAATTATCAGATACCAGACCTGTTGCCAGGGTTACATGAGATCAGAGTAGTAGCACGAGATGGAATGAAAAACACAGGTGAGGCTGTTTTGAATTTCACCGTTTTAAGTAGTGAAACTCCATTATTGGAGAAAACAGGGGTTTACCCTAATCCTGTACAAGGCCCTAGAGCCTTTTTCTTCACCACATCTTCCACAGGTACGGTTGAAGTCACCGTTTACACAATTGCAGGCCGACCTGTGTGGCGAGATGAAATACTGGTTCAAGATGGTGCTGGTCAGCTTCTTTGGAACGGCTTGGATTCTGACGGAGATTCTATAGCAGCAGGAGCTTATGTTTACATTATCAAATTTTCAGGTGGCTCTGGTGGAGCGTCTGCAACTGATGTTCTTGTGGTCAGTCCATGATAAACAAGGTCCAAAGGTTGATAAAAAAAAGTACAAATGTAGTGATTTTTACCGGTGCAGGAATGTCTCGTGAAAGTGGAATAAGAACATTTAGAGGTGAAGAAGGGTTGTGGAAACAGTACAAACCAGAACAGCTTTCTTCCATAACCGGTTTACAGGCCCAACCGGAACTGGTGTGGGATTGGTACAAAAAGAGATTGATCACAGGTGAAGGTGTTATACCACACAGGGGATATGATGCTTTGACTCACTTGCAGAAACTTAAGGGGAGCCTTCCGGTAATAACCCAGAATGTTGATGGTTTGCACAGGTTATCAGGGCAAACTGATGTTCTGGAATTGCATGGTTCAATGCGAACGGCATCCTGTTTGGTAAAATGTGGATTTTCCACAGAGTTAACAACTGATCTTTTAGGGTCAATGCCTCCTCACTGCCCCTGGTGTGGAAATATTTTAAGACCTGATATTGTTCTTTTTGGTGAACCTCTTCCTGCCGAGGTTATTTCAAGATCCTATGAACTGGCTGATAACTGTGATTTGATGTTAGTTATTGGAACTTCTGTTCAGGTATGGCCAGCAGCGGGTATACCTTTTGCTGCACTTGATAATGGGGCAACTGTAATAGAGATTAATCCTGCTGGTACTGAACTGCCCTGTAATGAAAATGTTATCAGTGTAAGAAGAAAAGCAGGAGAGATCTTGCCTTTGCTTGTTGGTTTAAAGGAGTAGATATGACTGTGTTTTCGCTGATTACAATTCTTGTTGCTTCCTGGAGTGGAACTTTCAATTTCCCAGTGGCAGATATTGATCCGTCTGGTCTTCCTGTTATTCAGGGAACTGTAAATCTTAATGAACCTGGTGTTCCCATGTATCCTGTAAAAACTTTGTTCATACCTGTTCCACCGGGAATTGATCTTGAACTCAGTTATTCTATAAATTCTTCTAATTTATCTTTGAACACAGCAACGATCCCCCGAGGTGGCGAGCTGGTAGGCTCTGGGCTTGAAGCCCATGTTGTTCCAGTAGAACCTGTTGATTTCCTGGTGCAGACTGTAGAACTTGATGGTGTATTTCCCCTTGCTGGCAGCCAAGTTGCTGTGGTGAATATTTATCCGTACACGGAACATGGTTCAGTTTCTTCTGTGTCTGTTTCATTAAACTGGAATGGTGGAGTTTCAGGCCAGAGAATTCCTGAAAAACATCTTCTTAACAGGTTGGCTCAGAGTGAATTGTACTGGCCGGTGAGTTTTTCCAGAGAAACTAGCCCATTCTGGGGCAAACCATGGGCGAAAATTTCTATACAGAATTCAGGTAGTTATCAGCTAACATGTTCTGAACTTGAAGCTTCCAATTGTGCCGTTACCGGTGTTCCTGTTAACAGCCTTTCTCTTTTTTCAGGACCTGGAACGCAATTTGCAAATCAACAGGAAACTGAGCATTTACTTCAGCCGATTGCAATTCTTGTTCAAGACAAAAATAATGATGGTATTTTTAACGGTGATGATGTTATTCGATTTCTTGCTGGTGGTCTGAATAGGTTTGAATACTCTAATAGCGGTCTAAACTGGCTTTTCAACAGGTACGCAACCGATAGAATTTACTGGCTCACCTGGGGTGGTGAATCCGGAGTTAGAATGCAGAGTGAAGCTGGTTCACCTGATGATTCTCCTGATTGGGGTAATACAGTTGAGCATACAGTTCATCTGGAAGACGGTGGTTATTGGTATCCAAGGTTTGAACTAAGAACAGGCTGGTTCTGGGAAAAAATCAATTCTGGCGAACAGACACAAGTTCCATTAAATCTTGCAGATGCATCTGGTACTGCTGATGTTACCGTTGCTTTTGCAGTTTCAGAATCATCTGCTTACTCTGTAACACTTCAAGGCGGTGGAACTGCGGAACTTAGTGGATCAGGTCCTAAGAGATATGTATTCAAAAATGTAAATATTTCCGGGCTTAATCAGCTTCAGATCAGTTTTTCTTCCACAGATCCAACCTCTGATTTTTACCTTGATTATGTAGAGTTGTTTTATTCAGTATCAACAACCTCTTCTAACCGAAGGCTTTTCTTTCCAGGTCAGTCTGGCAGATATAATTTTTCTTTTTCGCAGGGAACTACTGCGTTTGACGTGACAGATTTGATGAATCCTGTATTAATTTCAGAAGCAGATCAATCTTCCGGTTCGTTGAAATTTTCAGTTGATCTTCAAGATTCAACTTCGCTTATGGTTGTGAGTGAAGATAGCTGGTTATCTCCTGTTTCTATCAATTCTTCTGCAGCAGGCAGACTTGTTGGCACAGTTTCTTCTGGGGACAGGTTGCTTGTGGTTCCAGATGTGTTTCTTGATCATGCTGCAGGGTTGCAATCTATTCTGGAAAGCATGGGTCTTGAGGTTGTTACCGCCACCACCAGTGAAATTTATGATGAATTTGGTCAAGGGGTAAAAGATCCAGGAGCCATCCGCTCAGCAGTGAGATGGGCTCTTGATTCATGGTCTACACCGGTAAGCGGTGTTATTCTTGGTGCTGATGCAACCTATGATCCTTTAAATTACAGTACAACTTTGCCAGATCTTGTGCCAGCAATGATTTTTCTAGAGAACGACTTCAGTTATCCGTCATGGGCATCTGAAGACTGGTTTGTTCAAGTGCATCCAAACGCTGGATTTCCTGAAATCCCCATAACTCGAATTCCAGCTGGTGATGTTTCTTCATTTGGTACAGTGATTGCTAAAAGTGCTTTGTATTATTCAGCACAAGCCCAGGGAAGCTGGAGTAACAGGTTTGTTCTTTTTGCAGATGATGAATGGGGTGAAAAAACATACAGTGAGAATGAGCATACAGAGGATATGGAAACAATATGTTACGATGATTTGCCATCTCATGTGAAACCAGAGAAGTTTTATCAGATTGAATATCCGTGGCCTCCAGGAACTGTTCCCGGTGGTGTTCACCCTGAAAAACCCGAAGCCCGTGTGGATTTGATTGATCTTTGGAATGAGGGAATGGGCGCTCTTCTTTTCTTTGGACACGGTTCTGCCAATCAGATTACTCATGAGAAAACTATGCTGGGTGATGATCCGGCTTCGCTGACAAACGGAGCAAGATTGCCTCTAGCCATGTTTCTTTCTTGTGATGTTTCCAGATTTTTTGTACCGGGAGTTAACTGTATAAGTGAAAAACTTGTTTACCACCCTGCCGGTGGTGCTATTGCAACCATAGGTGCCACTGGAGGAACATTCTCTTCGCCTAATTATAGTTACGCAGCAGCAATGATTCCTTTTCTTACTAATGATGAAAATTCCATTGGATATTCATTTTGGGCAGGTAAATTGAATGCACACAAAGCTGGCAATTCCGAGTATTATGTTTTGATGGGGCTGTCGGATCTGGTTCTACCAATGTCAAGAAACGATCTTTCAATTTCCCTTCAGAGTGATACTCTTCGCTCTGGTGAAATCAATGTGGTTTCAGGTGAAGGAGTTTCCCGAGACGGACTTGCTTTAATAGAAATTTCCGAGTCAGATATTCCTGCAAGTTACACAATGTTGTCTGGTGGAGTTATAGACTACTTCCGTCAGGGAGGTACAGCATGGAGGGGTAGATCGGCACTTTTCAACCACGAGTTTACAGCTGATTGCATTCTTCCAGTTGCGTGCAAAACAGGTGATCTTGCAAGAATCGATGGTGCAGCTATAGTTCCAGGTGGAATTGAACTTGGTGCTGATGCTCCTAGAATTCTTGTTGAAGGAGAAAGTCAATCTGATTTTATCGGTCCAGATATTTCAATGTGGATACGGGGGCAAAGTGGAGTAAACGAGCCAACCATCACAGGGCAAGGCGTACTGGAAGCTGAGCTTTCAGATCCCAGTGGAATAACATTTTTAGGAAGAACAGGCAGAAGCATACAGCTTTTTGTAGACAATGAAGAATTTGATTTGAGCGAATCCTTCACATACAATACAGGTTCAACTGTTACCGGTCAGCTTGAGTATACTGTTTCTGGTCTTGCTTCTGGAAGACATCTTTTTATTCTTCAAGCCATGGATGGCGTGGGTAATCTTTCTAGAGATAGTTTGTTTGTGAATTCAACTGATCAGAGTGAAGTTGCCATTGAGCAGCACATTGTGTATCCTAATCCGGGGACAGGTCAGAGGTGTTTCAGTTTTTCCGTCTCTTCAAATGCCTTTGTTTCAGTATCGGTGTTTACCACAACCGGCAGATGTATAAATACTTTCTCGAAACAGTGTAGCCAGGGATACAATCAGATACTCTGGAATGGACTTGATGCTGATGGAGACATTCCTGCATCAGGAGCATACATATATGTTATTAATGCTGAAACTGAAGGTGGATTGTTCCATCAGTCATCTTCAGTAACAGGAGTTTTAGCCACAGTAAACTGACACAAGGGGGGGCAATGGATAACCAGAAAATAAGTTGGTTATGGAAACAGGTTGAGCAAGCCAGAGTCAGTGGTAACGTGGAGAAAGCCAGGGAAAGTCTTGAAAGGCTTCTGGAGGATACTTCTGTTAAAAAGACCCCTGACGAAAATCTTGCTACTCTTGAAATGTGTCGACTTGAACTTGGAACAGGAGAATTAACCAAGGCATCAAGGCGTCTTTCCAATTTTAAATGGTACGGTGTTCCAGGAGCCGCTTCACTTCTTATGGCAGCTGATGTGTTTTTACAATTGGATATTTTTGAGTTATCTCTTGAATCTCTTGAATCGTATTTAAAGATATATCCTGGGGATATAGATGCAAGCAGGAAACAGGGTCTTGTTCTTCTCATGTTACATCGTGACCATGAAGCTGAAAAAATCTTGTTAGCTGTTGCAAGACGGGAAAGATACAGAGTGGCTTCAACACTTACATATCTTGCCATGCTTGAAGCCAAAAGAGACAGACTTGAGGAAAGTTTACACCTGCTTCTTCAGGCAAAAGAACTATCACCTTACGACGAGAAAATAGAACACAGTCTTCTTCGTATTGAAGCTCTTCGAGTTCAAATGAGGCGAAGTGCCATAGAAAAAAACGATCTTCCTCTGGTTGATGTGGTGGCTGGAATGACGGCAGGCATGCTTGGTCTTCACGGGTATTCTTCGGAAGTTGTGACTGTGGCAACAGATTCATGGAGTCGTTTTTGCGCACTTGCAATTCCATCCGGTAGAAAACCTGAAGCTTGGGCAGCAGCCCTTGAATACGCCGTAACAAGAAGTGGCCCACATTTTACACAGGAACAGCTGGCAGAAGAATATGGAGTTTCAGTTTCTCATCTAAGAAGCCATTATCAAATCCTTAAAGAATCGATTGAATTTCCTCAGGTCAATTTACTTGATAGGCTTGCAACAGAGGGTTCTGATCTGCTTAGAAATGCCCGAATGGAAGAAATCACTGTAATTCTTGCAGAGCTTGGTTCGAAAAGAGATGAATTTCAAAACGCTTCAGATGCAGCTGCATGGGTATTTGATAGAGTAAGTCCGGTAGACGAGCTTCAACAGAGAGAAATAGAGGAATTTGTGGCTTACATATGGCAGAAAAAAGATTATCTTAAATGACCACAATATTTAGCTAGTCTGTTATATTACCCACTTACTATTGCTCTCTGAGTGAAAAACAGCATAAAACAGATTGAATTAGATAATTTCACCATAGCGTTAAAACAAAAGAAACGAGTTAAAGAATGAACAAAAAATATGTTTATTATTTCGGTTCTACAAAAACCGATGGCGACAAAAGTATGAAAGATTTACTTGGTGGGAAAGGTGCCAATCTTGCAGAAATGACAAAGATTGATATGCCAGTTCCTCCAGGTTTTACAATCACAACAGAAACATGTGACGCTTTCAATAAAGCAGGATCAGCTTGGCCACAGGGGCTAGAGAAGCAGATTCGCGAAGGTATCAGCACTCTTGAAGCGGAACTGGGTAAAAAATTCGGTGATTCTGAAAACCCTCTTCTTGTGTCCGTAAGAAGTGGTGCAGCAGTTTCAATGCCAGGAATGATGGATACTGTTCTAAACCTGGGTCTTAACGAAGAAACTCTTGAAGGAATCACAAAACGCAGCGGAAACGCAAGATTTGCCTGGGATTCTTACAGAAGATTCATGCAGATGTTTGGTGATGTTGTTATGGATATTTCTCATCATGACTTCGAGAAAGCTCTTGAAAGTGTTAAGAATGAAAAAGGTGTAAAACTCGATACAGATCTAGAATTGCAAGATCTGAAAAAAGTAGTAATGCTTTACAAGGCAATTTATCGCAATGCCATAGGTAGTGATTTTCCATCTGATCCTTGGGAGCAGCTGAAACTTTCCATTGATGCTGTTTTTAGTAGCTGGAATAATTCCAGAGCTATCCGTTACCGTGAAATCAATGAGATCAAGGGTCTTATTGGAACAGCGGTGAATGTTCAGGCAATGGTATTCGGAAACATGGGTCAGGAATCCGGTACCGGTGTTTGTTTCACCCGTGACCCAGCAAATGGCGAAAACGTATTTTACGGTGAATATCTTATGGATGCACAAGGTGAAGATGTTGTTGCCGGTATTCGTACACCTCTTCCTATTGTCACCCTTGGTGATACTGACGCAGAGTCCTACAAGGGTCTTCTTGCCATGAGAACCAAACTTGAAGAGCACTATCTTGATATGCAGGATATTGAATTTACAATAGAAAATGGTAAGCTTTACATTCTTCAGACTCGTACAGGAAAACGCACAGTATTTGCAGCTCTGAACATGGCTGTTGATATGGCTGAAGAGGGTCTGATTGATAAAAAAGAAGCCATAATGAGAGTTCCTGCTCAGAGTTTTAATCAACTCTTTGCTCCAGTTCTTGGGTCAGAAAGCAAAGCTACTGCCAACCTTCTTACTAAGGGTCTTAATGCTTCTCCAGGCGGCGCTTGTGGAAAAGCTGTTTTTACAGCAGAAACCGCCGAGGAATGGAAGGCACGGGGGGAAGAAGTTATTCTCTGCCGTCTTGAAACCAGTCCTGAAGATATTGGTGGAATGGTTGCTGCAAAGGGAATCCTTACTGCCCGTGGAGGCATGACTAGCCATGCTGCTGTTGTGGCTCGTGGAATGGGTGTTCCTTGTGTCTCCGGTGCTGATGAACTTCATATTGATAGTGATGCTGCAATTATGGTTTGTGATGGATTTACAGTAAAAGAAGGCGATATTATCGCTATAGACGGTTTTACCGGAGAAGTATTTTCCGGTGAAGTAAAGGTTCGTTCATCCGAGATAGTGCAGGTTCTTCGTGGCAATTTAAAAGCAGAAGACAGTATTCTTTTCAGAAATTACGAAAAACTTGTGGGTTGGGCTGATGAAATTCGTAGTATGGATGTACGCACCAATGCTGACTCTCCTCGTGACACTGAAATGGCTGTTCTTTTCGGCGCTCAGGGAATAGGCCTCTGCCGTACCGAGCATATGTTCTTTGAAGGCGATAGAATTCTTCCTTTCAGAAAGCTTATTCTTGTGGCAGACGATGTAAAAAGAATTCAAGAAAAAATCAATTTGGGCACAGGCAACAAAGAAGCTCTGGAAGTAGAACTTCAGGAGCCACTTGCCAGATATAATGAGGCGATTTCAGAACTTCTACCTCTGCAAAGAAGCGATTTTGAAGGTATCTTCCGTGCTCTGGATGGTCGTCCTTGTAACATCAGACTTCTTGATCCACCTCTTCATGAATTCCTTCCTCAGGATGATGACGGGCAGAAGGAAATGGCAGAAGTCATGGGCGTTACAGCTGAAACTGTGGCACTTAAAGTAGAGTCACTTCATGAATTTAACCCTATGATGGGGCATCGTGGTTGCAGACTTGGTTTAATTTATCCTGAAGTTGCTGCCATGCAGGTAAGAGCAATAATTGAAGCTGCTTTAAAGGTTGCAGACGAAGGTATTACTGTTCTCCCTGAAATTATGATTCCTCTTGTTGGAAATGTGAAAGAGCTTTCTCTCGCCCGAGAAGAGGCACAGAAGGTTGTTGATGCTGTACTTGCAGAGCAGGGCAAAACTGCTGATTACATCAAGTATCAGATTGGAACAATGATCGAGATTCCTAGAGCTGCCATTACTGCCGATCAGGTTGCAGCAGAAGCAGATTTCTTTAGCTTTGGAACAAATGATCTTACTCAGATGTGCTGTGGATTCTCTCGTGATGATTCAGGTAAATTCCTAGGTGAATATGTAAAAATGGGTATCTATGAAAGAGATCCATTTGCCTCACTTGATGTTCCCGGTGTTGGTCGTCTTGTGGAAATTGCAGTGGAGCTAGGCAGAAAAGCTAAACCAGCCCTTAAAATGGGCGTTTGCGGAGAACACGGAGGAGATCCTGCTTCTATCAAGTTCTTCAATTCTGTGGGGTTAGATTATGTTTCTTGCTCTCCGTACAGAGTACCTGTTGCCAGACTTGCAGCTGCCCAAGCTGTTCTGGAAGCAGAGTAACGATTAAGCAGTAGGATTACCTGTGAAAAGGGTTGATGTACTCCTTGCCATGGGAAGCCCTCCGCTTCAAAAAGTAACAGAAGAGGTCCTCCTTCAGGAGGGCCTCTCTGTAAAAGCTGTTAATAGTGGTCTTGACTTGGTAACTGCAGCATTTTCCATGAAACCAAGATGTGTTTTTTGTGATGAGTTTCTACTAGGTCTTGATGGGATAAAAGTAGCTCGACTTCTTAGCACCATGTATTCAAAAAGTGAAATTCCTGTTATTATCAGTGTACCAGACCTGAATCCCAGAGTTAAAAGAAGAGCCATGAGTGTTTCAGCAGTTGATGTGGTTGAGTATTCCACACCATTTAGTGAGATAATTTCAAAGATCAGAACCAATCTTAGTTCAGTTTTGTTTTCAAACATAAAAACAGGTCCTTCGATTTCCCATGAACGAATCAAAATTATGGCATCAGATTCTCTTGAAAATTCTTTGGAATTGATAGAAACAGTTGTGGATGTGGCTTTTGACCTAAATGGTGTAACTTCTATTTCTGAAGCTTGCAGGAAGGTTATGATTTCGATTTTAGGTGCATTGGGTTTTCAGAGAGCCTGGATTGGTTTTCTTAATAGCTCTGGCACAACAGTTGAAGTTTTGGCTTATCGAGGCAAGGGTCTTACTGGAAAATCAATTCAGCTATCAGGCATCGTTGGTCATCTTCCAGTTGACGTGGCTGTTGCATCAGGAAACCAGGTAGTTTCCTGGAAACCTGAATTCATAGATAACAGAGAAACTTGGGTGGGTAGTCTGGTTTATGTAGACACACCTATAGTGGTTGCATCCGATGTTTATGGAATTATTCGATGTGATAATGGAATTTCAAAAAAACAACCTTCAGTGGATAGCATGAGAATTTTAAAAATGCTTGCTGGAGAGTTGTCTTCATTCATTAAATCTTTTACTGCTGAAAGCCAGCTTGAAGGTTTTAAGAACTCTCTTGGACAAATGTTGAAGAGAGTATCTTCAAAGGCAGTTCTTTTTTCGAAAAATGGAACTGTGGAAACTGTATACGGAGTAGAAAATCCTGTTCCTGGTTTTGACAAAGTGACTGAAGGCATGTCTTTGAAAGAAATTTTAGGCCCTGTTCACCCTGCTTCAAGTAAGCTAATTGAAAGTGCAGTTTTAGAAAATCGTAACATGAATTTAAGTGTTGTACCTTTAAAGAATAGTGAGAGTTTTCTTGGTTTTTCCCTTATGAATAAAGATCCTGATCACTTTTTACTTATGATCTCTGATAATTCTACTCTTGGAAGTTTGCAGAGGAAAATAAAACTTTTAGAATATGAAACCGATGCAATTGCAACGCTTGCTGCTGATCTCACTTCTCTTATGGATCCAGGTGAAATATGTAGAATTTTATTAAGAACCCTTGAGGGATTTTACCCAAAAGAGGCCATTGCGATTCTTGCTGCTTCTAAAGCCCCTTCATCTATGATGCCTGAAAAAATTATAGTTCATGCAGTCTCAAGCACAGGGTACACTGATTCGCAGATTTTCAAGGGTGCCATATTTCAAATTACACAGGATTCAACTGAAGCAGGCGTTATTTCAGAAGCTGTAAGAACTGGCCGCACAATTAACATTGCTGATGTTCTGCAAACCACCATGTTTATTTCTGTTCTTCCTGGAATAAGAAGCGAACTAGCTATTCCACTATTGAATAGAGGTAGGGTTGTTGGTGTTATAGATTTGGAAAGTACCAGTGTTGATAGATTTGGAAAGAACGATATTAGACGGTTGAATAATCTGGTTGGTTTTGTGGCAGGGGTACTGGAAACAGCACTTCAACAGACAGAGCTTATTAAACTTACCCGTCGTGACAGGCTTACTGGGCTGTACAACATGAGTTTCTTCGAAGAAAGATATCCGGAAGAGTTTGAACGAGCAGAAAGATATGAGTATTCTTTTTCTGTTATTATGATGGATATAGATGATTTTAAACACTACAACGATTCCTTTGGTCACCCTATGGGAAATGTTCTTTTGCAGAAACTTACAAGAGCAATGAACGATGCTCTAAGGGATGTTGATATTTTGATTAGATATGGAGGGGAAGAATTTGTTTGTATTCTTCCTCTCACAGACAAAAAGGTTGCAGGAGGCATTGCTGAAAGAATCAGACTTGCAGTCATGGAAGCCAGCAAGGCTATACCTAATGCCGCCGAACAACCAAGAGGTTTTGTCAGTCTTAGTCTTGGGGTGGCAACTTTTCCTATTGACTCCCGCGAAAAAGATGAGTTGTTGGAAATAGCAGATCAAAGAATGTATAGAGCTAAGCGAGCAGGTAAAAACAGAGTTTGCAGCGATTGAGGTAAATAATGAATTATGATGTGGTAATACAAGATGGTTTTAAATCTTACTGTGTAAAAAAACTTCGAACTGCAATAGCTTCCATGGTGGAAAAAAGCGGTGGTTGGCCTGAAGGAACTTCCAAGGGTAACAGGGTTCTGTTGAAAGTAAATATGCTTGCAGCCAAACATCCTTCAAGAGCAATAACAACCCATCCGTCAGTTGTTGCTGCAGTTGTTTCTTTGCTTCAGGAACGTGGCTGCGAAGTTGCCATAGGGGATAGCCCAGGCGGTGCAGTTAAAGGTGTAGAACGGTACTGGAAAAACTGTGGTTTCAAAACTGTAGCTGAGATTACCGGTGCAGAGCTGGTAAGTTTTGAAGGATCTGGCTCTGAAAAAGTAAAAATGCATGGAAGAGAATATGATATAGCACTTCCAATACTTCGGGGTTATGATTGTAAAATTAATATGTGTAAATTCAAAACTCACATGTACACAAGATTAACTAATGCACTAAAAAATTCTTTTGGTATTGTACCAGGTCTTGGTAAAGCTTTACTTCATATGCGTAGCCCGCGACCGGTGGATCTTGCTGTAAACATTGTTGATTTGCATGAAATAGCTGATAACAGTTTACATATTAGTGATGGCATTTTGTGTATGGATGGTAGAGGCCCTAGTACTGACGGAAGACGCCGACATGAAGGGTTCCTGGCAATTGCAAGGAATGGTCTTTTTATGGATATGGTTCTGTCAGAGATGGCTGGTCTTCCATGGAATCAGCTTGACAGTAGTGCAGAGGCATTTTCCAGGGGGCTTGGTAAACCGTTTGATCAGATAACAGTTCACGGTAGCCACAAGTTTGTCGATTTTGATATTCCTGAAAGATCTTATCTGAACCACATTCCCAGATGGCTTGGGTCGGTTGCAAGAATGATTTTGCGCACAGCTCCGGTGTCTAATGATTTGTGTACAGGGTGCAGGGTCTGCCAGAAGGCTTGTCCTGTAGATGCAATCCAGATAAAGAATGGAAGGGCAAAAATGAAAAAGGGCACTTGTATTATGTGTCTTTGCTGTCATGAGCTTTGCCCAGAGAATGCAGTAGAGTTAAGACTGCCTTTTGGAAGAAGGTAATTATGCCACGAAAAATAACTTTTTCTCACAAGATTGAATATTTTCTAACTAGAATTTCAGGTTTTTTTCTTTCAATAATTCCAATTAGATGTGCTCTTGCCGGTGGAGCTTTTTTAGGAAGAACAGCTTGGTTTTTAGGTGTAAGAAAAAGAGTTTCCAGAATTAATATTTCAACGGCTTTCCCAGATAAAACTTCCAGAGAAGTGAACAGGATTGGAAGCGCTGCATATGCTAATAATGGAAGATTTATGGTTGAATTTATCCGGCAGGAACGCATGGGTATTAAGTATTTTGAAAAGTACATCACCGTGGAAAAAACCGAAGCTTTGAACAAAATGCTTGAGTATGAAAAAGGCATAATCGCACTGACTTTTCATTTTGGAAACTGGGAGTATTATGGAGTTTCAAATGAATTTCTTAACAAAGATATAAGTTTTCTTGTGGGGAAACAGCGTAACAGCCTGATTGATGGATACATAAATAAGCTTAGATCCAGCCACGGTGCAAAATTGCTTACCCGAGATGTTTCCATGCGTGGAATCATTGGTATTTCCCGCAAAGGTGGGCTAGTATGCTGGCTTAGTGATCAAAGTGCCGGTAAAAATGGTCTTGTAGTTGACTTTTTTGGACACCCTGCATCCACACCAAGGGGAGCAGCTGCTTTTAGTGTGAAGTTAAACATGCCTATAACCTGCGGTTTTATGGTTCGCGAGAAAGGCCCTTATCAAAGATTTGTAGTAAAAGAATTCTTGCTTCCAAATAAAGACTTGCCCAAACATGAAGCAGAGATAGAGCTTACTCAGCGTTACACAAAAGTACTTGAGGATATGATCATAGAGCATCCAGATTTATACTGGTGGTCTCACCGTAGATGGAAAAAAACAACGGATATTTATTCTCAATAAAATGCTTTCTGTGTTTCCCTTTGTTCTAACTGCGCAGCTTACTATTTACTTGCTACTGTGTTGATTATATACTTTATACTCGGTTGCTCTTTAAGGGGGTAAAGGTCACATATGTTTGTAAGCAGCTATTTGCCAGTTAATCCCACAAGAGCTTATGTTCTTGGTTGTGGAAAATTCGGAACTTTAGCTTCATTAAAAATAAAACACAAATGGCCTGATTGTGAAATTCATATAGTAGATAAAATGACAGAATTTCCCTCTGAAATTCTTGGAATTCAACATAATGGTACTGATGCTATTCAATTTCTGCGTGATAATCTTCACAGGGATAAACCAGATGAATTAGTAATTCCTTGCATACCTGAGCATCTGGTTTTTAACTGGGTTCTCAGTCATATTGGTTATACTATTCCAGTACCAGTTCGTCTTATGGAGCTTCTTCCTGGAGCCATTGTAGGTAAGGACGGATGCTTTTATTGCTCTCTCAGCGATTTTCTTTGCCCTTCTACCTGTTCAGAGCCTGAAGGTTACTGCCCTGTCACAAAAAGAAAGAGATTAGAACCCCTCTTCAGAACATTTGAGCATATTGAATTGCATTCATATAAAACCACTGTGGTGCAATCTGGACAATTGCTTCCAGGGGTTGGTGCTTTGACAGCGAAACAATTGTTTTCTTTGATTGATTCTGTAAGAAAAAGAAAAGGAAGATTTCTGATCGGTACGGCATCAAGGTGTCATGGTGTTTTGCACGGTTTTATTCACTGAAGGGGAATTTACAATGAAAATGTTATTTCTAATTCTTTTGATTCTCTCTGTGACTCAGGTTTTAGCAGAAGATTATAACAGACATAATTTCACTATTTCTACCGGCCTGCCCGGTCTTGTTTTTCCAGAGCTTACTTATGAATATGGTATTGATGCTGAGAACAAAGTAGGAGTTTCCGCAGGAACAATTGTTTTCTGGCCAGAGTATCGGATGAATTATACGAGAATGTCAGGTCCATTTGAGCTTATGGGAAGTCTTGGATTCGTTCCTTCAATGGATGATGATGAAGATAACTTTTTGAGTGAAATTTTTGAAGAAGTCTTTTCTGGTGGAACAGAAGGGTGTAAATTTGTTTCGGCAACTGGTGGATACAGATACTCCGCTGAAAATGGTTTTATTTTTAGGGCAGCTGCCGGTGGGGCTTTGTTCTACGGTAGCGAGACTTCTGTGGTAATTCCATTTCTCCAACTTGGAGTTGGTTTTGGTTTTTAACTAAACAAGTTTCACGGACATAAAAAAATAGGTATTAGTTGTTGATGTGATGGCTGGATTCCCATTTCTCCTTAAAATGAAGGCATGTTGACGACAAAGAAAGAATTCTTTATTCTTCAATTGGTTTCATGAAATATATTTGTATTAAATTTACAGGGGGTCTAATGAGAATTTTGCCAATGTTGTTGTTGGTGATAGTCGGGGTTATTTTTGCCCAAGCTCCGAATTATCAGTCTTTTTACTATCAAGAGTGTGCTGGTGTGGCTATTGATGTTGGTAACTATGGGGCTCCGTGTATAGCAGACTGGAATAATGACGGTAATAAGGATATGGTTCTTGGAATCTTTAGTGGTGGAAATATCCGATTCTATGCAAATGATAATACCAATGATTCACCTGTATTCAGCAGTTATTCAACTTTGAAGGCAGACGGTGTTACCATCTCCCTTCCTTCCGGTTGATGCACCGGTGCTACAAATCCACAGGTTGTGGATTGGAACGGTGACGGTTTTGATGATATTATTGTTGGCGACAGAGAAGGGTTTATAACATTTTTTGAACGAACAGGTTCTGGTATAGATGATTTATCTTCGCAGGGGCATCTCTCTGCCAGTGGAACAGTTATTGATGTTGGTGCTAACTCGTCACCTATTGTTGTAGACTGGAACAATGATGGTCTTCTTGATCTTCTTATTGGTAATGAGGCTTCAACACAGGGTATCAGATTGTATCTGAATTCAGGAACAACAACAAATCCTATTCTTACTTCTTGGTCTTACATTCAAAGCGAAGGATCAAATATCAACCGATATCGCTGTTGCCCACAGGTTTATGATATGAATGGTGATGGTAAAAAAGATCTGATAATGGGCGAGGATGATGGTCAGATTTATTATTACGAGAATACCGGTACTGATGCAGCTCCAGTTTTCAGCGGATACGAAGCAATTCAGAACAATGGATCTCCACTTTCGCTTTATTATGGAACAAGACTTTGGGTGAATGATTGGGATGAAAATGGTCTTCCTGATCTTATAGTCAGTGATTTTGATGGATTTGTAAATGTATTTCTTGCTAATCCTGTAGGAGTTGCCGAGTTTTCTTCTTCTTTGATTCAAACTGATTTTTTCGTGACTCCTGCCATGAACCCGGCACAAGGGAATCTGAATGTAAATGTACATGTTTCACAGGTTGGAAATGTAGATCTCAGAGTTTACGATTCTGCTGGAAGGCTTGTTTCAGCGAAAAACCTTTCCGGTCTTTCAAATGGTGCTAATGTTGTAACGATAGATGCAGGCTCTATTGCTACCGGTGTTTATACCGTTGTGGTCACATCCGAGACTGATGTATCATCTTGCAGAATGGTTTTAACTCAGTAAAAAACAGAAAAAAGGGCAGCCAAACGGCTGCCCTTTTTTATATGGCACTAGTTCCTGAATTTAGAAATACATTTGTTTTGTACCACTGAAAAGTACGCTTCAATCCGTCATCAAGAGAAAAGCTCGGCAAATATTCTGTTTCTTTAGTTGTTTTAGTCATGTCTGGGCACCGCCTGCTAGGTGAGCCTTCGGTTACAGGGCCGAGTTTTATAACCATAGGTGAACCGGTTATGGTAAGAATTTTTTCTGCTAGAGATTTAATGGTGGTTTCCGGGGATTCGTTGCCCACATTAAATGCCTCACCAATAGATGTTTCTGATTCTGCAAGTCTTTGCATCATTTCTACAGCATCATCTATGTAACAGAAGGTTCGCTGGTGTTGTGGAGAAAATACAATCAGTTCTTTCGTCTGACTGAAAAAAGTTTTTTTGAACAATTCAGGCACCACGTGTGATAAACCCATTCTAGGTCCATAAAAATTATGAGGCCTGATAATAGTAACAGGCAGACCCGAGTGCAGGCAGACTGCTTCTCCATAGATTTTAGAGAGCATGTAAGATGTTCGATTTTCCGATAATCCTGTTACAGTCAGTGGAGTTGTCTCTGGTGTGGGTATAGGTAGGGTAAAATATTTTAGCGTACCTGCATAAATTTCACTTGTTGATGTAAAAACAAGTCTTTTTAGATTTGATTGCTTTTTCCCAAATTCAATAACATTCTGAAGCAGTTCCATGTTTTTTGTAAGTACATCATAAGGAGCCTTTAGAACAAACTGCACACCTATAATTGCCGCAAGGTGGTAGATGATAGTGTAGTCATTTTTCAATTTATTGAACGAGTTTTTATCAAGAAGATCGAGATTTATAAGATTTACTTTTTTGTTTTTTACCAGTTCAAGAAGAAAACTGTCTTTGATGCCTCGGGAAAAGTTATCTACAATATCAATTGCATACCCTTTATTGGAGAGATTTAAGGCCAGATGATAACCTATAAATCCAGCCCCGCCTGTGATTAATACTTTTTTCAATTTAACCTCTTCCAATAGACATACAAGTTAAACCCATATTTTTTAGAGTGGAGTACTGTTGAATTGTTAACACATTGTTGGCATCAAAAATCACACAATTCTGATTTTTAGTGAGCCATTCGCGAAATTCAATAATTTTGTAGTTTTGATGCGGCACAGCAAACACTACGGCATCAAAAGAACTGGAATCAGGTAACTCTTTTGAAACCGTCATATTCATTTCTTCCCAGAACTTTACAAAAGGATCGCAAGGGAAAACATTTGCTCCTTCTTTGATAGCTTGAATTGTGAATTTTTCGGAAGGAGAATATCTGGTATCTCCCACATCTTGCCGGTAACTGATGCCCATTAAAAGAATATTTTTACCCTCCAGAGAGCCAAAGTGTTCTTTCAATTTGTTCAGGGTTACTATTGGCATTATCTGATTGATTTTTATGGCCTGGCTGGAGAAAGGGAACTTGTGCCCATCCAGATTGAACAAATCTTTAGCGGCAAGTTTTGCAAAAAGAGGATCTTTAGTTAAACAGTAACCACCTACACCAAACCCAGGTTGACGCATATTTGAATGTGTAGGTCGCAGCCGTATTGCATCGATTACTTCAAAGAGATCAAAACCAATATCTTCGGCAAATCTTGCCCATTCTTCCATAAAAGCAATTGTAACAGCTCTGTAACTATTCTCTAGGACTTTTGCTGTTTCAGAAGCGTATGTATTCTTTAATCTACTCAAAGGATACTCAGCGGTATTGATTACTTTGGAAAGAAAATCTTCACACTTGTTTGCAGCTTCTGTTGTGAGACCAGAGAACACTCTCCAGAAATTGACAATAGAATCAAGGTATTGGGCTCCTGGCATAACTCTTTCATAAGAATGCGCAACAAATACAGAATTAGGATCCATGTTTCGTTCAGTTAGATGTTTGTGAAGTATGGGTTGGACAATATTTACGCATGTTCCAGGAGGCACTGTTGTTTCCACAATAATCAAAGCGCCTGCTTTTACTCTTAAACCCAAAGTGCTGATGGCACTCTTAAATGGTGTGAAATTTATAGACGGGTTTGACCCATCAATCTCATTGATATCAAGGTTGACGCTGACCAGAATGATATCTGCTTTTTCAATAACAGATTCATCTGTGGTTGCTCGAAGATTTCCTCGTTTTACACAATCAGCGGTACCTTTAATTATGGATGTATCCACTGTTTCAAAAGGAAATATTCCAGAGTTTATACTATTTATTCTTTTGTTACCTGCAGTATTATTTAGATCAATCCCAATCACATCAAAACAGGGTGAATTATCTTTGTTTACCGCATTTGCAACAGCTACTGCCATGGCTGCTCCTACAAAACCAAGACCCTGTACAACGACAGTCTGTCTAAAGGTAGCTATTTCAAGATTGCTTGTCATGATTCTCCCTGATGCAGATTCCATTAAACAAAATTCTAAATTCTATGTGGTAATCATAAAGATTTAACTGACTATATTAAAGAAGGGGTCAGGTATACAACCTGACCCCTTACAAAAATAAAATTTATAACACAATGAAGAGTTGCTGGTAACCAAGCTCAGGATCCTCTTCCCATGCTAGAATACCATCAGGCCCCATAGAGAACTTCCAAGTCCAGCCTTCCTCAGGAAAAACCTTGTGACCAATAAGATTACCCTGTTTATCAAAAATATCAAAGAAAGGTTGAATTCTTGTTCCGCGCTGTACCCAGATGTTTCCATCAGGTCCAACATTAACACTGATAATCATGTCACGGTTTGGCTCTGGGGTGAATTCACTCATACCCTGGGCACCCATCTGGCTGAAAAAAGCTTCCATATAGGCTTTTTCTTCGGCAATTTCCTCGGGGCTTTTTGCTACTGGTTCCAGTGGAAGAGTTATGGTGAAAGCTTCTGATCCATCAGGATACCATCCATGAACTGTGTAATTATCTGATACTTTTAAAGAAAACAGAATAATATCACTATTGCCACCAAGGGTTGTACCAAGAAGGAAATCGTTGATCAGAGAAGAGCTGTCCTGGATAAGATCGCTTATGGTAAGTTCTGTTGAATCTTGCCACAGGGTAAGATCAAATTCTTCCTGTCCGTATGTATAAAGAACTATACTTCTTGACATTATAAAACGGCCTTCTCCTGCTTCAGAGAAATCTGGTTTGTAAGCGGCAAAAACGCTGTCGGATAGAGCTACACATTGCATTGGTGGATTTTGCGTCCAGTGAGATATTTCCTCATGAAAATTAAGAGAATCATCAAAAACCACATATCCCTGTTTCATAATGTTTAATGCAAGGGTATAACCGCCCATCTGGAAAAACTCAAGAGTTGTAAACGAAAGCTCTCCAGGGCCACTACCATTACGAGAAATCTGCCTAATGTATTCACCAGAGGGGGTGTATTCTTTAAAACAGGCTGCACCGTTATCAAGCAATAGGATATTACCGGTACCATGGTGATACTCGGCGTCAGCAAGAATGCCAAAGGTATTTGTAGAATCACCAAGTTCCTCACCTATGTAACCTGTAATTTCAAGTGTATCAACAGGAAAAGAGAGAGCATTTGCATCTTCTGTTTCTGTCTGTATTTCCTGTGTTTCGCTGCTGCAGGAAACCAGAAGGAATAGTGCGGAAAAAATCGCAAAAACTAATTTCATTTTATCTCCTTATTGATTTGGGGTGCTACTGAAAGCTAACAGGAAAATGCAGAATGTCAAAAAAGCATTGGAATATTATATTCCACTGTAACAGGGGAAGGAGCTTTCTGCATGAAAATTTCAGTACTTGGCTGTGGAAGATGGGGTAGTTTTCATCTCTGGTATGCAGCTGATTTAGGATATCAGGTAACAGGATGGGAACCGGCTGATAGCAAAAACTTTGCTCTTCTTACGAAGAAAAGATCTAATCCATATCTGCATCTGCAAGATTCAATATTTTTAACTACAGATCTGGAAGAGGCACTTGATGCTGATCAGATAATAATTTCAGTTCCAGCTCAGTTATTTCGTGGTCTAGTTGCGCAACTAGCAAAGTATGATTTGTCAAAAATTGATGTGGTATTGTGCATGAAAGGGTTAGAGTTATCCACAGGAAAAAGGTTATCTGTGGTTGCTACTGAAGAAGGTTTGAAGGCTAAGTCAGTTAGCATTTGGGTTGGCCCCGGGCATCCCCAGGATTTTGTAGCAGGAGTTCCAGGGTGCATGTTGATCAGTTCTCTTGATGAAGATGTTTCGGTAAGAATTACAGAAAGAATGGGTTCATCACTTGTTAGAATGTACCGTTCTACAGATCTTATCGGTTGTGAAATTGGTGCAGCTGCAAAGAATGTAATTGGAATTGCCGCCGGTATGCTTGATGGTATGAAAATGAGCGGCCTGAAGGGTGCGCTCATGGCTCGTGCTCCCCAAGAAGTTGCCAGATTGATACAGGCTTCCGGAGGCGACTGGAGAAGTGTTTATGGGCTTTCTCATTTAGGTGATTACGAAGCTACTTTGTTCTCAAAATTTAGTCGAAACAGAAATTTTGGTGAAGCCATGGTTCGTGAAGAGGAAATGAAAGGACTTGCCGAGGGAGTGCCCACTTCTCTTGCAATGCTTTCTCTTGCAGACAGACTTTCTGTGGAACTTCCAATAACATCAATGGTACGAAGTATTATTGATGGCGAAACAGATTTAAGAACTGCAATCGGGCAGCTCTTTTTAAGACCGCAGAAGGAAGAATTTAGTGTTTCACTTAAATAAGATATTATTGATTGTTGTTTTGCTCTTTACAACACATCTTGCCCAGGGCGAAGAAAACTGCAGATACTTCTGGGTGGTTCGCGACGGTCTTTCCTCTCCTGAGGAAATAGATGCTTTGTTAACAAGAGCTCATGCAGCAGGTGCTAATGGAATAATGGTTCAGGTGGTGGGGCGAGGTGAAGCATATTATCAATCTGAATTGCTTCCACCTGCAAATTTTTCTGGTTTTGACGATCCATTGCTTTATGTAATCCAGAAGGCTGGTCCCATGGGGTTAGAGGTTCATGCGTGGGTGAATGCTTTTCTTGTGTGGTCAGCACCTTGGGAACCTGAGTCATTAGATCATGTTTATCATGCTCATCCCGAATGGTTTACGGCCCACAGTAACGGTCGCAATTCAAGGTCATATACCCAGGAACAAGCTGAGGCGGCAGGTTTAGTAGGTGCTACTTTGTCTCCGGCTTATTCAGGTGTCAGACAATACATTAAGGATATCACTGTTGAAATCGCCGAGAATTATAATATTGATGGCATTCATTTAGATTACATACGATATCCAAATTCTTCATTTGGTTTTTCTGTAGCAGAAAAGGAACTATTTTATCTTTCCACAGGTTTTACCCCTGAAGAAAATCCAGAACAATGGGGTATTTGGCGTCAGGAACAGGTAACTGAAACAGTGGCAGTAGTCAGGGCTTCTTTAAGGTCAGCAGACCCTGGTGTACTTCTTTCGTGTGCAGTGATGGCTAATCCATATTCAGCTGCTTCAGAGTTTTCCTGTGACTGGCAAAGCTGGTTAACTTCGGGTTTAGTTGATTTTGTATGCCCTATGGCTTACACTTCCAACCCAGCGATAGCTCTTGAACTGGCTGCATCAACCACTTCTGTATTTCCAGAAAAAGTGGTGTACGGAATAGGTGTGTGGAATCAAACAGTAAGCAATGCTCTGGCCGGTGCTCAAAGAGCATTGGATCTTGGGGCTGGCGGAGTGTGTGTATTCAGTTTAAATTCTTTACCTGCTGGAACTGAACAGACTCTTCGGAGGGGTTGGGGAACCGGTTCTGCTGAACATGGTATTTCTCCTGCATATTTTAACAGAGTGAGGGTTCCGTAATGAATTTAGCAGTATTAGCCAGTGGGTCATCGGGAAATGCACTTGCAGTTGAGTATCAGGGGCAGATGCTTTTCTTCGATGCAGGGTTAAGTGGAAAACAGCATCTTCTTCGTCTTGAAAGTTCCAATTTGCCCAAGGCAGAGGCGATTGGCCTTTTTCTGAGCCACGAGCACGGTGATCATTCAAGGGCTGCTGGAATATTGGCTAGAAAATGGGAGATACCTGTATTTGGAACTGAGGGAACCATTCATGGTTCTAAACTTATTGGTCAGAAATTACATGGTATTGAGTATTTTTCAAATGGCGATACTGTTCAGGTTGGTGGGTTTACCGTACAACCATGGAGCATATCACATGATGCCCGTGATCCCAGTGGTTTTACAGTAACTGCTGGAGGTCGAAAACTTGGGATTGCTACAGATATGGGAGTTTTTAGCCCCCTTGTACAGACAATGCTTGAAGGGTGTCACGGTTTGGTGTTTGAATTTAACCACGATGTAGATATGCTATGGAATGGTTCATATCCATGGCCTTTGAAGCAAAGAATAGCTTCAGGGGAAGGGCATCTTTCTAATATAGCTGCTGCTGAAGCTTTGGCTACCATTGTACATAAGGAATTAGAGTTCTGTGTGGCAGCGCATTTGAGTGAAGAAAATAATACAGCTAAACTTGCAGTAAAAGCATGCGAGCAAGTTGCTGAAGGTCGTTTTAGAGTTTTAGCGGGAAAGCCTTACGAGGCATTACCCTTCTTTGGCGTGTAGGAGGTATTTTGTACAAAACAATGATTCTGATGCTGGTGATCTCGGCTGTTGTAATGGCTGGAACGATTGATGTTGCTGTTGAAAGTGCTAGTATTACACCCATCGGCGGATGGGGTAAAAATCTAAGTAATGGACTTGCAGGTGGACTATATGGAAGTTGGTTATTTTCTCCGAAATTTAGAGCTGGGCTTGCAATTGAAGGTTCAGTTTTTGGTGATGGAAATCAGGGCAGTGCTTCATTTACTCAAATAAAACCAATGGCTACAGTATCTTTTTATATGAGACCTCACGGAAGAATTTTTAATCCGGGTTTTGTAATGGCTTTTGGTTATAACCGCAGCCGGTTATCTTCTGGTGACGGTGTTGATCCTGTAAGTTGGGATCCTTTCTGGCGTGCAGGAATAAGATGGAATTTCAGCTTGGGCTCTCCATGGCGTGCCGGTCTTGGACTTGACCTTGAAGGTGTTATGGCTTCAGAAAAATCAGGGGATGCATTTAGACTGACCTTTGGTGTTTCAAGGGAGATACAGTTATGAAAAAAACTATCACATTAACAGTTTTTGTTTTTTTGATGCTTTTCGCTGCATGTGAAAGCAATCCGATTTACTTCAGACTTTCATCTGATTACTTTCCAGTATCACCTACAGGAGCCACATGGGAATACAGTATTGATGGCGGTGGCAGTAAAATAGTAACAGTTGTTGATCAGACAATTGTAGGTGAACGCCCGTGCTGGCGTTTTCAATCAGGTGCAGATTACAGCTACTGGATAAATGAAAAAGGAAAACTTGAAAAATACGAAGATCACACTGTAATGTTTAACGGTTTTAAAGTTCCAATTTATCAGGCATGGATCACTATGTTTGACTGGCCTCTGGTTAATGGAATGGTGCGTCGCGACTCTGTAAGTGCACAGGCAGTTAGCCAAGGCGTAACTTTAAGCCATACCTGGATAAGAAATCAGATTGTTTCAGGCCCTGAGGTCTCGCCTGATGGCGCGTGGAGCGATTGTTACAGGGTTCACCAGGAAGAAATGGTAATCAACTGGATTCAAACAGCAGGGTTTGACCCTGAAACCACTGTTTCTGTCCGTAATATCTGGCTTGCTCCAGATGTGGGTATTGTGATGATTCAATCAACTGATAGTTTGATTACTCTTACCTCATTCACCGGCGGAGAAGAATAATTCAATATGAGTATTGAATTCACCTTTTCCAGACCTGATGTTTTTACTACTGTTCGAACCGTAAGTTCTGTTGAAAGCATAGATGTAATTCCTGATTTTCTTATTGTTGATTCAGAAGTTAAAAAGATATATAAAAACAGGCTACCTTCGTGTGATTTTGAAGTAATACTAACTGGGGGAGAAACGAGCAAAACCCCGGAGACTTTGGAAAAACTCTGGTTAAATATGAGCCAGGCCGATTTAAGAAGAGATTCAAGAGTTGTTATTATCGGTGGTGGGTCTGTATGTGATGTTGGTGCTTTTGCTGTTTCAACATGGAAACGCGGTATTCAATTAACCCTGGTACCCACAACTCTTCTTTGTATGGTGGATGCATCTCTAGGGGGAAAAACTGCAGTAAATATTGCGGGAAAAAAGAATCAGGCTGGAACTGTTTATCCTGCTTCGGAAATAGTTATTTGCTCAGAATTTTTGCAATCTTTGCCGCTTTCTGAAATGAAGAATGGTTTGGCAGAAGCTTTGAAAACCGCTGTAATAGGTGACAGGCAGATAATTAACTACTTGAAAGAAAAAGAGTATAACAAAGCTGTTTCTGCATGCCTTGTTGTAAAGGGCCGGATAGTAGAAGCAGATCTTGAGGAAAATGGTGAAAGGCGATTACTTAATTTGGGGCATACTATTGGCCATTGCATAGAGGCGATTAGCAATATGGATATAAGTCATGGGGCTGCTGTAGCCATGGGAATTCCAATGGCGGCAAAAATTGGCGGTAATACTGATTTTGCAGCAGAGCTAACTGAAGTGGCTCATGAACTTGGTCTTGAAACTGCAATACCGAAAGAAATTACCCTTCAGGAAATACATAAACATCTTGAAAGTGACAAAAAAAGCACTTCCGCTGGAAGAATATGGATAATTCCACAGGGCTGGGAAAACTGTGTGCAGCTTTTGCTTGATAGAACCACCGAGAAAGAGCTGTTGAAAAAAGCATGGCAGTAAATTCCACCGACGAAGGCTCTTTCTGGGAGCATCTGGAAGAATTTCGGAAAAGAATATTTATAGTGGTTATTACCGTGGGTGTTCTAGCTGCAACAGCATTCTTTTTTAGCAAATACATTACCAATTTTGTAACTTCCACATCCCCTTGTGACCTGATTGCCTTGGCGCCAGCTGAAGCTGTTACGGCACACTTAAAGCTGTCTGTTACGCTGGCAATAATACTGGCTTCACCTGTTATTTTGTTTCAAATGTGGTCTTTTATTGCACCTGGCCTTTATAAAACCGAGCGAAAGGGTGTAATTTCTGTAACAATTGCAGGCGCATTTCTTTTCATAGGCGGTGCAGCATTTGCATGGTTTGTCATGCGCAAACCTGCTTTATTACTTTTCCAGAGTTTTGAAACAGGTAACATACATGGGGCATGGAGTGTTTCTGCATACATTGGTTTCATCGGGTCTTTTCTTCTCATATTCGGTGCGGCATTTCAGCTTCCTCTTGTTGTATTGTTTCTTACAAAAACAGGAATTATTGAACCGGCTACTTTAGCGACTTATAGAAGACATGTTGTTGTGGGGCTTTTGATCATGGCGGCAATTCTGACTCCACCGGATCCACTTACGCAGGTTATGCTTGCATTGCCACTGTACGTACTTTTTGAGGTTAGCCTTATCATTGCAAGAATATCATTTCGAAAGTCAAAAAGAAATTCTGAAGAATCTGAAAAAAATGGAGAGAGCATTGCTTAAGAATATGAACTGGTTGATGAAACTTGTGCTGATCACTGCATTTGCTGGTTTTGTATTTTTTGTTTTTCTGCCAATACTGCAATCATTCTTTGATCCTCAGGAATTCATCTCATTTCTTAATCCTCTTGCCATGAAAATGCCTGTAGGACAGTATATGGTTGAAAGCTGGAGCTGGGTGAATACTCAGGGAGTATTGATAGGTTTTTTTAGACCTCTGATCAGTGCTTCTTTTATGGTTGAGTATCCACTGTTCGGAAGTAACCCTCTGGGGTACAAATTGGTTAATCTGAGTATGCATTTACTTTGTGGTTTTTGCATAGCTAGGTTTGTGAATATTCTTTCAGGGAACAAAAAACTCTCTCTTTTTGCAGGTGCCTTGTTTATTCTTCATCCAGGTACAGTTGTGGCCACAGGTATGATAGTTTCAAGACATGATATTCTGGTATGTCTTTTCTCTGTTCTTGCGATAAGTTCAACCTATACTTTATCAAGAACTTCAGCAGCAACTTGGAAAGCAGTGGTTCCAGCTGTATTCATGTTTCTGGCTGTGAACAGTAAAGAGCTGGGAATGATGAATCTGATAACCTTACCGATTATGTTCTTTTTCTGGCCAGGCAGGGTAAAAAACAGAAAAAATACGATAGTCTTTATAAGTTCTCTTATTTTTGTTGAATTGCTTTATCTTGTTGCCAGAAAACTGGTTTTCGGTAATATTGGCGGTTATGGAAGTTATACAGAATTCGCGGCTGTACCCTCTCATATTATTACTCTGATTACTCAAAGTACAGGTTTATTTTTTATTGATTTGAAGTTTTTTAAGATAGCGTTCTTTCTTTTTCTAATATATATAGTGATAAATTATGCCCGTGGAAGATGGCATAACTGGCAGAAAGTTCTGGTTGTTATTCTTGTTACAGGAGCTTATAGTTCTCAATCAATAATTGGCGATGTAGCAACTCATTATGTTTATGCAGCGACGGCTTTTACCGTATTATTCCTGGTTTATTTTTCTGAAAGATTTGCAATTCCTGGCAGATATGGAAAGCACATTAAAACTGGAATTGCCATTATGATATTAATTTCTGCTGGAACTCTCACTCGAAGCGAGGGTTTGGCTTTTAATCATATCTATGTTGATTGTGAAAGAGTATTCAATTCGCTGGAAGAAATTTCTGATTTGCTTCCAAACGAGAGCGGTTCAGTGTGTTTTGTGGTGGTATCAAGGAATTCAGCCATACAGGCAGAGATGAAGAATGTTCCTCTGTACATGAATTCCATAGATAAAAACAGTCAGTGCGAATATGTTTTGATCGGAAATTATGAAGAAGCAACCGGTTCCCCTATTCTTATATGGGAAGCTGATGGAATTGTAATTAGGTAGTTTCCTGCTTCAGCCAGTAATCCACAATAGATTCAAGGGTGGTTCTGAATGGAACTGATGGAGTCCAGCTTAACTCTGTTCTTATTTTAGAGATATCAGCGTATATAGCTTGAACCATAGGGTTGAATTCTGAGCTTATCTCCACAGGTATCTGCATTTTCAGTATGCTTTGAAAAGTGTGCACTACTTCTGTGCCTGATTTTGCAATGCCCGTACCCAGATTAAAGTATCCAGTTGCTTTCTTCGTTGCCATCAAAACCATGGCCTCAGCCACATCATTCACATCAATAAGGTCTCGAAGGGTATGAAGTGGGCCTGTATGAAGCGGAGCAGGCATTTTGCCAAGAGAAATCTTTACAAGTTTTTGAGCCACAGCAGAAGTCATCATGGAAGGAGACTGATCCGCACCAAAAAGATTAAATATTCTTGCAGAAGCAAAGTTAATTTTCCGTTTAGAACATATCATTTCAGCAACTCGTTCTTTTTCCAGCATGGTTTTGCCGTAATCGGTAATTGGAACTACAGGATCGCTTTCATGGATACAGCCATCATTAGCTTCAGGAATACCATAAACCGCACAGGAACTGGCCAGAACAACACAAGCAGGTGGTTTATGGAAAGCATTGAGCAAGTTTGTGGTTCCCTGAACATTTATACGAGTCAT
>JAOZUR010000015.1:40113-47695 GCA_029938555.1 Candidatus Sabulitectum sp.
AGCCAGCGTGCTTCGCTGAATTCGCATTCAACAAGTTCTCCGGCTTTGCCCAAGGTCTGTACAAGATCGGGAAAGTCCATGATTTCACCCTGGGGAATGAATTTAAGTGCTTTTCTGGAATAGGCATAAATTCCCATACTTACATCATAATTGTATGAGGGTTTTTCCAGGTAACCTGTGACCTTCCTGCCATCGTGTTTTACAACGCCAAGCTGCAATTTTACAAGTTTACTGTGCATGGCAATTGTAAGGGTTGCACCTGAAGCAACATGGTTTTTATATAATCTACCAAAATCAAGAGTGGTGAATAAGTCTCCGTTTAAAACAAGAAAATGCTCTGGAAGATTATCTATTAATCGAAGTGGCGCAGCAGTTCCAAGAGGTGAAGATTCTTTGATCCAGGTGAATGTTACCCCTTTTTTCTTTAAAGGATGATCGTGAAAATATGCTCTTAATAATTCACCAAGATAACCTGTAGAGAATATTAGTTCGTTAAAACCAGACGCAACAAGCTGACGAATAAGGATTTCTACAACAGGGTACTGCCCGAGTGGAACAAGTGGCTTGGGGAAAATAGCAGTGTAAGGCGCAAGCCTTGTTCCCTTCCCACCAGCAAGAATAACTGCAACGCGTCTTTCTGTCATAAGAATATCCTCCTAGCGACCTAATATTTTTCTTTTAAGTAAGTATTCAAACATTTCAATAAGAATATTTATTATAACCGATGGTTTATCAAGAGAAGATTCACCGTGAACTCTTGGGGTATAAATAAAACCGAGTTCATGAATGTCTACTCCTGTTCTGCGGATTTCAGCCACCAGTTCAGCATCATAAAAGCAACCGTTTGCTCTAAGTTTCAGTTTCTTGATAAGACTTCGAGAAACTACCTTCATTGAAAAATTAACATCCTTGACATTGAGTCGGAAGAAGAACTGAATAAGACCGTTATAGACTTCGCTGAACAGTTTTCTTTTGAAGCTTTCTCGTTCGCCAATACGGTAACCTATTATCACATCATTTTCCCCCAAAAGAGGAATGATTTTACTGATTTCAGCAACATCAAAAGGTTCATCTCCATCCATGTAAAGAACGTAGTCCATGGTTGAATTTGCAAAACCCAATCTGATTGCGCTTCCTAAACCTTCTCTGTTTATCTGATGAATGACGCGTATATGTGGATCTGAAGAAGCAAGTTTGTCTGCAATTTCTGCGGTGAGATCGGTACTGCCACTTTCGATAATTAAGATTTCATAATCATTGAAACCTTTAGACAAAACCCCCATAAGGGTTGTTACAGCACTTTCAACATTATTTTCTTCGTTGTACACAGGAACAACAGCGGAAATTGTTGGTGTAGATGTTCTGTCAGCAGTGGTCATATCTATGTTCCTCCGAAGATGTTATGCTTGATTTTCACCATAAGGAATATTCTATTTGTGTTTGGCACAAACAGAAATCCTACAGTAGAATATAACGAAATGCGGATTGATAATCTTGATCATTATTTTGAATACGACACTGGATGTTTTGACGAGTAAACAATTGTGTACTATCTTAGCTTGGAAGAAAAGAAATGAGGTGAATTTTGCAGGAGCTAGGTGAACGGATAGAAATGATATGTTCTTTTACACAGGGTAATATTACTCCGTGCCGGTTTAGATGGCAGAGCAGAGTTTACCATATTGTCAGGGTTTCTTCCTCTTGGGAAAGCCGCCGTGGTACGGTAAAGTTCTATCATTATGTGATTCGCACTTCTGATGATGATGTATACGAAATTCATTTAAATACTGAAACCATGGGCTGGATAATTGATTGCGAGTATTCCAATGGAGCCTGACAGACGGATACTTCATGTGGATATGGATGCTTATTTTGCTTCTGTTGAACTATTAGGGCGCGAGGAATTGCACGGTAAGCCTGTTATTATCGGAGGTGATCCCGGTTTTCGCTCTGTGGTAACATCTTGTACATATGAAGCCAGAGAGTTTGGAGTGCATGCTGGAATGCCCATGACAAGGGCTTTGAATTTGGTTCCTCATGCGGTAATACTTTCAGGTAGTTTTGCCCGTTACAAATCGTACAGCAATCGTGTTTTTAAGGTACTTCTTTCGTTTACTCCCAGAATGCAGCCCACAAGCATTGATGAAGCATTTTTAGATATTTCAGGAACACCAAGTGGAATAATTGATATTGCTTTAAAGGTACAGAAGGCTGTGTATGAAGCTACTTCTTTATGGTGTACTGTTGGCTGTGGCCCTAACAGACTACTGGCCAAAATGGCATCCAATCATTTTAAACCGCAAGGTGTGGGGCTTTTGATGGCTGATGATATTGTAAATTTTCCAATAGGGGCTATATGGGGAATCGGTTCGTCTACAGCTGATAAATTTAAAATGTACGGCATTGATACCATAGGTAAGCTTCGTGCCCTTTCACGAAGTACTCTTAGATCAATTACAGGTTCAAGTGGGGAAGAAATTTTCAGGTATGCAAAGGGTATAGACGATAGACCGGTGGAATTTTTTGGTCACAAAACGGCTCCTAAATCCATGGGCCATGAGCATACGTTCACTTCTGATGTTTCTACTCCGGAAGATTATAGACCTGCTCTTGCCATGGTATGTGAAAAAACAGGGTATCGACTGCGAGAGGGTAAATGGCAGGGAAGTGTAATAACGCTGAAGTATCGCCTTCGAAACATGAAAAGAATATCCAGGCGTACCATCTTGGCTGCACCAACCGACCAGGATCAAACTTTGCTTGCAGCTGCTGAAACCATGGCCAAAGCTCATATCAACGAACCTATTCGTCTTATCGGTATTTCAGTAAGCCAGTTTGTTTCATCTGAAACTGTACAGTTGTCATTTTTTCCAGAGAAAACCATAGAGTTGAATAAAGTGGCTGACAAGGTTAGAAAACGCTATGGTGATAAAGCCATGGTAAGTGCTAGATATTTAGAGTACATTCATGGCAAATATTGAAAAAATAAAAACAGAAACAAAAACAAAAAGAAATTAACGCAAAAGCCTTCTGTGAAGGATATCTTGAATATCCCTGTGGGAATCTAAAACGCAGTGAATGAAAAGGGATCCGTTGTGTACTCTGTATATGATCCTGTAGTTCACGGTGCGTACTTCCCGATACTCAAAAATGGCGACTCTTTCCAATTCAGGCGGAACATGCCCTTTCAGTGGAAAGTCTGCAAGAGATTCACATGCCTCTTTTAAAGATTTGAAAAGCTTATCAGATATTTTCTGTGAATTGTTAATAACCGCAAAGGTACAAATGTCATAAATATCGTCTTCAGCGTCTTTTAGAAGAAAAACCGGTATTCTCACTTTTTGCTGCTCAGGCGATTCTTAAGACTAGAAAAGGTATCATCAATTGATCTGAAATCATTCGTTTCAAGGTTTTTTGTACTTAGAGCAAGTATTTTTAAAAGAGCCAGGCTTTCTCTGGTCTCTTCCCATGATTGTATATCCTGTAAAACGGCTTTTGCTTTCCCATTTTGCGTAATTATGTAGTTTCCTCTTGTTTCAGCCAGTTCCTGAACAATTCTTGAAGCATGAGTTTTTATGTAACTGATTGGTTTAACCGAATTTTCTAGGTTCATGACAACCTCCTTGACCAAAATATAGACTATATTCAGGTCGTGTCAAGATTGATTCCTGAAACACTGTATATTGCAAGTGGGATAGTAGTTAATTTATTCAAAGGAAGTTTGATCGTGGATCTGTTTGAGACAAAAGCAGAGAAAAAACTCTTGCCTGGGGGAACACTCAGGAGAGGTATGACTATCTCTATTCAGACAGGGGAATGACAATCTTAGAAGTCTGTCATCTGATGTGAAGAGATGTTATGTTTTCTTTAACAATTGCCATATGGGTAAAGCGGCTCTTAATGCCGAAGATATGAAACAACTGATGGTTGATAGAATAGATTAATATTTGTACAGGGAGCTTGAGGTAAGAATATGGACAACACAATTCAGATAGATAAAATGACCAGACAGGAAAAACTTCAGACAATGGAAGCCTTGTGGGTGTCTTTATCTATTGATGATCGAGAAATTGTATCACCGGTATGGCACGAGTACAGTCTGCTTGAGACAGATCTCAGAATGTCAACGGGGCAGGAGCAAGTAATAGATTGGACAAGAGCTAAACAGGAGCTTAGAAAACGATTTGAATGAAAATTCGAATACTTACTTCAGCAATCGATGATCTGTATGCTGGGCGAGTTTTTTATGAAAAGCAGGGCGAAGGCCTTGGCGAGTACTTTTTTGATACTCTGTTTTCTGATATAGATTCTTTATCTCTTTACGCAGGTATTCATCCAATACGATTTGGTCATTATCGCCTTTTAAGCAAACGATTCCCATACGCTGTTTATTATTTACTTGAAGATGGTGTTGTGATAATTCGTAGAGTTCTTGATTTGCGTCAAAACCCTCGACAAACACGACGACGACTAATTTATTCCGAAGAATCTGGACAGGTATAGTTTTTAATGGCACAGAAAAACACCCTATATGACAATCTTAGAAGTCTGTCATCTGATGTGAAGAGATGTTATGTTTTCTTTAACAATTGCCATATGGGTAAAGCGGCTCTTAATGCCGAAGATATGAAAAAACTTCTTGGAGGTTAACCAATGAATAAAGTTATAATATTTGCAATTTTAGTTCTTTCTTTTGTTGCCTGTGATTCCACAGGCCCTTCTATAAGCAGTGAGTTTCCTGCTTTTATGCTACAGGCAGTGAACACAGGTGGCCCACCTACAGCTTGTGACTTCCTTGGTGGAACTGGTGATGGTCTGGCTGCAGCTAATACTTATCTTTATTTCATTGATCGTGATGCCGGTTATGTAAAAGCTGAAGTTTCCCTGGGTGTGCCAATCACAGATGTAAGCAGTTCGCCTGAGGGTGGATACGGTCTTGCCATTGGTGGTAATGTGCTTTATGTAATTTCCAATGACATCTATACAGTTCATCAGCAGATTCTTCTTCCAGAGGTTGGCAGTTTTATAGTGCCTCGACCTTCTTCTACTATTATTTTTGTGGTGTGTGCAGATGGCTCTCTGGTTAAGGTTGAAACTGTTGGCTGGACCATAACCAAGTCTGGTGCCACTGATGTAATTGATCCTGTTGCTGCCGCCTTAGGCACCAGTGGTGATTACATTTTCATAGCTGACAGTAATGGCAAGGTATACAAAATTTCAACAAGTGATTATTCCACAGTTGCAGAAACCACAGTTGATGGTGGAGTTAACGGCATGTGTTCAACTGCATTGAATGAAGTTCTTGTTTCCCCGGAAGGCAAAAGTGAAGTATGGGCAATTGATTGCGGAACCGGTGAGCATTCAAGAACCTTTAACGTTCCATATCCAGCAACTGCACTTGCTTCCACCAGCAGTGGTAAATATTTTTACGCCACAGTACCAGGTCATGGATTTGCTGTGGTTAATACCATAGACAATACTGTGGAAGCTGTTATTTCAAGCTTTGGTGACCCGGTAGATATTGCTATAAACAATCAAACCACCAGGGCATTGCTTTGTACTTCAGATCTTTTTGTACTGGAGCGGTGATTGGGTTAGCCTAGAAGCACCATGTAGGCATTCCATAGCGGTTCCCCAAAGAAAAGAGCCATAACTGCCCCAGCTGCCATGAACGGCCCAAAAGGTATTGGTGTGTTCCGCTTTTTGCCTCCGAAAGCCATCATGGCACCGCCTGAAATTGCTCCTAGTATGAACGCTGCAAAAAAGGCAATTACAGTACTGGCTGGCCCTAGGAATGCTCCTATGCATGCTGCAAGTTTAATGTCACCCCAGCCCATTCCGCCTTGAAATTCATCTTCCTCGTCTTCAAAACCCTCTGGTGCTTCAGTACGAATGTTTTGTTTTTTCAGATAGATTGAAGCACCTATTCTTATTAGCAGAAAAAAGGCCGCACCGGAAACAGCAGTTAATGCTGATTTTATTATTCCCAGCCCACCAGGCATCAGGGCAAGCAGTATTCCTGCAACAGTTCCACCTATGCTTACCTCGTCAAGAATGATGAATTGCTCAAGGTCAGTCCTAACAACAACTATCATTAATGAAATAAATATGGCAAAGTTGATAAAAGCTAATGAATAACCTGTATACAGGGCCGCAAGGGCAAAAAGAATTCCAGTAATGGCTTCTGTAATGGGGTATTTCATAGAAATAGGCAATGAACAGTTTCTACATTTTCCTCGAAGTATAAGATAACTGAGAACAGGAATGTTGTCTCGGGGTTCTATTTCTTTTTTGCACTGAGGGCACGCACTGGGTGGAGAAACAATTGATTTGCCCAGTGGAACTCGCCAGATAACCACATTTAAAAAACTGCCGATACACAACCCAAAAAGGCCTGCAAACATTGAGAAGACATTGTCAATACTGATGATAGAACCCTTTCGCTTGATTTGTTACTTGCTTATATCTTAGTTGCTGTAGTATAATTCACCTTGACACTGACCGGAAGAGAGGGTTTTTCTGGTCAATTAACTAAACAAGGGGTGTATAAATGAAAAGAACTATCGTCGTTCTTATGATTCTCACTGTTGTTGCCTTAGCTGGCGGAGAATACGCAACAGGTGGTGCTGAGCTTACAAAGTTTAAAGGTTATGGAATGTTCCGTTGGACTAATTTTGGATCAGAAGAAGCTCCAGATGCTGCAATTGGTAACGAGTTTGGTGGAAAATTGTGGATGGCATGGCTTCCAAAACTTAACGATTATGTGGATCTTTGCATTTCTGTTACAAATGTGGAAGCAATTGAGTTTGACCAGGTTTCTCTTAGCATGAAGCTCACTGAATGTGTTAGTCTTCATGGCGGTCAGTTTAAAATTCCTTTCGGTTACGGTTATACCCGCAGTGGTGGTTCAATGCTTTTTGCAGATAGAACTTCAATTGTTGGCGGTACTGGAAGCAGTACTTCTGATTTCGGTATGTACGGTGGACTCGATGTAGGTGCTCAGCTTTCAGGTAATTGGGCTCCTGTTAGTGTTGATCTTATGTTCTCAAATGGTACTGGCCCTCGTGCAAATGCTGATACTACCATTACCAAGCAGTTCACAGCTAGACTTGCTGTTGATCCAACCGAGTGGCTTACAATTGGTGGATCCATGGCTATGATTGGCCAGCCAGAGCTTATTGAAGATGCAGATACAACCGAGAGCTGGAGCAGCCACGGTATGGATTTCTTTGCAGTTGCAAATTTACCTGTTTCACCTACTGGAACAATTAATTTCGCAGGTGAGTACATGGTGCTCGGTTTTCCTGCTAACGAAATTGATGGTGTTGAACTTCATAATGGTACTCGTATGAGTGTTATGGGCGGATACGATATTGAGCTTGATAACGATGTTGTTCTTGCCGTTCAGCCTGCAGTTCGTTTCGACACTATCGACCCTATTAATGCTTGGGCAGATGATGCAGATGAACCTGAAGATAATGAAACAATTATTGATTTCTGCGTTGGAGTCGACCTTTTCACAAACCTCAATACTCTTCAGCTTGGAATGCGTAATTACAGCTGGGAGAATGATGATGTTGAT
>JAOZUR010000016.1 GCA_029938555.1 Candidatus Sabulitectum sp.
TAGCAGAAGCAAAAATCCAGCTTAAAAAAGGATTTTTCCTGTTCTGTCTGATTTATTTATCATTATTTATGCTGTTCCTTTTATGAAAGATTTTCATAGTAGAAAGTAGCTGAAAATTCCCTTCTCTGATCTATCTGAATAAATTTTCGTAAGGCTTCGGATTATAGACAGATAACCACAAAAGGTAAAGGCAACCGAATATTCTCGATTCTCTCTTTTGTCCAAGGATAATAATCATTGAAACAACATGAGAAGCAATCACATTTTACAGATAATGCTGTTCACACCCAAGAATCATCGAGCTCTGGAAGTTCAAATATCCTTGAAAGTATTGGTACAGGATTATTAAGCTTTTATCTTTTACTGGTAGGGTTTATGTTATTCGTCACGTGGCGGATTTTCGCAAAAGCCGGAGAACCAGGATGGGCTGCTCTTATACCTATCTACAATTCGTTCGTTTACTATCGCGTTTGTGGAAAACCATGGTGGTACTTACTTCTAGTGCTCTGTATATCTTAATATTTCGGTATAGTGCGAAGTTATTTTGAGTCTCAGCAAGGCGCTGGTTTATGCGCATAGCACCGCTATGCAATTAAATCAGTAACGCAGCTGAGGCTCTAAAGAACGAGCAGGATACGAAGGTTTAGGGTTTACAGAGTACAAGGTTTAATTCCTGGTATTGGTTTTGTATTCATCATACTGGCAGAAATTGGTTTAGCTCGCAATTTTGATAAAAGCGATGGATTTGCAGCTGGTTTAATCTTTTTGCCTGTTATATTTCTTTCCATTCTTGCATTTGACAGCTCCGAGTTTAATCTTGTAGAACCTATTAAGTAGTTTACTGGAGCTTTGCCGAGAATAGGCATTGTGCAGTGGGGCTGGTCTTCTTAGAAGGCAAGCTCCACTGGAACCACTCAGCATGTATTACGCTATCTTAAATTTTCAGCTTCATTGACCTGAGATACTTCTAAAAGTATTGTAATCCGATTGAATAATCTGGCTGGAAAGGAAAAGTAATGTACGATAAACAACCTTCGAATAAATCTGTGATTGATATACAAGATAAACCGGTAAAACATAAACGCAGAGTTCGTTACAAGGGCACCCATCCCCGTAAATTCAGTGAAAAATACAAGGAATTGAATCCTGAACAATATCCTGATGATGTAAAAAAAGTACAAGATAGAGGGCAAACTCCAGCAGGAATGCATCTGCCTATATGTGTAAACGAAATTTGTGAGGTTCTTCAATTAGGAAAAGGGAAAAGTGGTATAGACTGCACTTTGGGGTATGGTGGGCATAGTTTAGCCATGCTTAAACGAATTTTACCTGGTGGTTTTTTGATTGGAATAGATATCGATCAGGTAGAATTAGAAAAAACCCAGAATCGTTTTCACAATCTAGGACTGAATGATACCAAATTTCTAACCAGAAGAATGAACTTTTCTAATATAAAAGATTGTCTTAATTTGCGTCCTGATGGATTTGATTTCATACTAGCTGATTTAGGTGTATCATCAATGCAGCTGGATAAACCCGAAAGAGGGTTTTCTTTTAAAAATACTGCTCCACTTGATCTTAGAATGGATAATTCTTCCGGTGAAACAGCAGCTGTAATGCTTATGAGAATTAACGAGGATTTCCTTGTAAATATATTGATAGAGAATGCAGATGAACCATACGCTGAACTTCTTGGGAAATCTATTATAACAAACAGAATAAACTGCCAAAGCACCATTGGACTAGCATCGGTGATAATGGAAACACTGCAAGATAAGGTCAATGAATCCGATTGCAAACTTTCCGTTAGACGGGTGTTTCAAGCACTGCGAATTGAACTGAACAAAGAATTTGATGCTCTAAACAGCTTATTACATGCCATCCCTCATTGCTTGAAAAGCAAAGGAAGAATAGCAATTCTTACATTCCATTCAGGCGAAGACCGTAGAGTTAAAAAGAGCTTCAAACGGCTAACCGAAGAAGGTTTGTACGCTCAATGTATCCGCCGTCCTATACGAGCATCTTTCCAGGAACAGCATGATAACCCTAGATCATCAAGTGCAAAACTTAGATGGGCCGAAAAAGCTTGACAATACTACAATTATTGCCTCTACCCTTGTGGTTAAAGATTTTATTTGTAATATTACTGTAGGTTTTCTGGAGGGGTCTGGAAAGGCTTATTTTGTTTAATATTGTCTCGGATTCTCTGTTAGAAAAAGTACTGTGCTCAATTTCTGAGCCAGTTTTAATAATCAATAAAACTTTAGAAGTTGTATGGACAAATCCAGCAGCAGAACTATTTTTCGGCCATAGTACCGAATATATAACAGGTAAAAAATGTAGCAGTTTTTTACATTGCTCAATGGAATGTCAAAAGAACTGCCCCATAAGAAAAGCTTTTGAAACAGGTGACGATGAACTACTTATAGCTGATGGTCTTGTTTATCCTACTAAACTTCTTGAGGTTTTTTCCTACAAAATTGAATCTGAAACATTTAAACTCGCCATCATACACGCAATCCCACCTATTGATAAGCACAAAACCCTTCGTCGTGATTTTGCCGCAAGACTAAATCTGTCAGCATCTATAAATGACGCAGCAGAAGATATTGTAGGAATTATGCAAAACTTCACAGATGAACAATCATGTGGTTTATATGTAAAAAAGAATGATCAATTTGAACTTCTTGCTGGGGTTAGAGTTCCATCTAGAATCCCCGATGTTTCAGATAAGTTTGATCTTAGCAAACCTCTTTATCTATCGTCTGATAAACTACCTATATTTCAGACTTTTTCATTTGAGGAAGGAGTTGCAATTATTCCTGTGGTATCAAGCAAGAATAAAGTAACGCTACTTCTTTTTGTGGGAAGAGGAAATCTTAGTACAGAATGCAGAACTAGACTAGAAATGATGGCCAGCGTTCTTGAAAGCTGTTTAACAAGGCTTACCTCTTCATTGTAGATACGGTAAAAAAGGTTATAACTGCAACCAGACCAGCCATGGCAAACACAGCCCAAGAACCAACTTTAACCCATAAAATTCCACCAATCACAGGCACTGCCATAGAAACGATATGATCAATAGTTCCCCCTAAACCCATTGTAGGAACCATTTCTGATTTGTCTTCAATAATCCTGGATAAATAAGTTGTTCTAGCCATTGAAAGACTAAAAAGAAGCTCATCCATAACAAAAAAACAGTACAGAAGAACAAGTGCAGTGGCTGGCGAAGCCAGAGCTGGGACCACCGCATAAGCGGTACTGAGAACTACAATCAAGACAGCATCTGCCATAAGAACAGTTCTTTCACCAAATTTATCTATCATTTTACCAAAAACAGGTTTCAAATAAATACCAATAAGGGCGCTAACGCCCATGGCAAGCGCCAACTGTGGTGCTCTCTGCTTAAAAACTGAAACAAGTAACCATGGAGCAAAAGTCAAAAATATCTGCTTCCTTGCACCAAAGAGCATACACAAAAGATAAAAGAGAGTATATTTTTTTCGAAAAACAAATCTTTTCGCTGTTGTTCTATCATGTTCTGCTATGGAAGAGGGCAGACTTAATGCTATAAATATTCCAGGAAGCAGAATTATTGCACCTACTATCCATGTTACTTCATAATCGGTTTTAAGCTGACTCATAAGTATCCAGACAACCGCAGTACCTAAAATCAATCCGATAGATCTGTAAGCTCCTACCTGCCCTAAAACCCACCCTCGTTTCGCTTCACCGGCAAGCTCAATAGCAGTTGTATCACGCAAAGGAAGAAAAGCGTGCATTGCAGATGACCACACCACCATGAAGAGAACAAATCGCAAGAGAGAATTTGTTAAAAAAGCAAAACCCAAGAAGGCTAAAAACGCAACAAAAAATACCATTGCGATAGCTTTTCTGCGTTGAATTTTTACCAGTAGACCTGCAATAAATACAAGCAGAAAACCTGGCAATTCTCTTGGAACTTCAAGTGCACCACGAACTTCTCCATCAACACCCAAACCGTTACTAAGGTAATCAGGCATTACACTCATAAAAATTGTACTGGTTGCTCCAAGGAGTAGAACGGTAAAAAGAAGCTTTTTAAGTGGTGTTTTCAATCTATACCCTTCGTTATTCAAATGTCTGTTTCAAACAAACATGGCAATTTGATGTTGATGAATATATACTACTCTTAATTCTATAAAAAATGTATTCTCTTTAAGATTGGATAGGATAATGAAAGAGCCGGTAAAAAGATCAAATGTAGATACTAAAGATACATGGGACCTTACAGAGTTGTTTAAAACAAATGAAGACTGGAACAAAGCACTTAAGAGTGCTTCTGAATATCCTGCTAAACTAGCTTCATTTAAAGAAACAGCAATCAGGTCATCAGATGATCTGATTGAAACAATAGAGGTTATCCTAGAGTCCAGCCGCGAAGTTGAAAAAATTTATACCTATGCACACATGATTCTTGACCAGGATCTTTCTGCTCCAGCAGGAAGCGAGATGAACCAAAAAGCAATGGATCTTATTACAAATCTTGCTGCATCTGTGAGCTGGTTTAATCCAACAATACTTTCAATACCAGAGGATACTATCACAGAGTGGATTAATCAGACACCCCTTGAAAAATATCGTGTGTGGCTTGAAGACATTCTGCGAAATCGACCTTATATTCTTTCTGCAGCTGAAGAAAGAATTCTTGTTCTGGCTTCCGACGCAACTCGTGGTTTTGCAGGTACGTTCAGTAAACTTAATAATGTCGAAATCCCAGCAAGACTTCCTATGATTTCAGATGCATCCGGGAAAAGAATTAAACTTTCACATGGAAACTTTGTACCTCTACTGCAAGGGGCAAATGCTGATGTAAGAAAGAATGCATTCTGCGGTTTCTACAACGAGATAAAAGGAAATACAGAGACTCTTGCCTCTTTGTTAGATGGTCAGGTCAGAACTAATATTTTCAAATCAAAAGCCCGTTTTTACCCTTCAGCTTTAGAAGCCTCGCTATTTAGCGACAGAGTAAACAAAACCGTATACAAAGCACTGATTAGCTCAGTTCACGAAAACCTACCTATAATGCATCGGTATTATGAGATGAAGAAGAGAGTAATGGGCCTTAAGAAAATGCACCTGTATGATATCTATACACCAACGGTACAAGATGTTGATGTAAAGTATACAGTTGAACAGGGTCAAGAAATGACACTGTCTGCTACAAAACCTCTGGGTGAATTATACACTGATACTCTTCGTAAAGGTTTTGAAAACCGCTGGACCGACAAGTACGAAAATATTGGGAAACGAAGTGGTGCTTATTCTGGTGGATGTTATGATAGCCCTCCTTACATGCTTCTCAACTTCTCAGGCACTCTTGATTCTGTATTCACCCTTGCCCATGAAGCTGGTCACTCCATGCACAGTTGGTTCTCTAGAAAAAATCAACCTTTCCACACGTCTGATTACAAAATACTTGTAGCTGAAGTCGCAAGTATTACAAATGAGATGCTGCTGGCAAATCACCTTCGCACCCAGACCGAAGATGATTCTGTAATAGCATATCTTATTGACAGTCAAATCAATGATTTCAGAACAACTCTTTTCAGACAGACCATGTTTGCAGAATTTGAAATGCTTATCCATCAGCAGGTAGAAGAGGGTGGTTCCTTATCTTCAGACTGGTTAAACAAAACTTATTACGAACTTGTAAAACTTTACCATGGGCCAAGCTTTGAGTACGATGAAAAAGACTCTTTGATAGAAACTGAATGGGCAAGAATACCTCATTTCTACTACAACTTTTATGTCTACAAATATGCAACAGGCCTTGCTTCAGCAGCTTCAATTAGCAGCAGAATCATAAATAATGAAAAAGGGATTATCGAAGCATACCTCAACTTCCTTTCAGCAGGAGGTTCTAAACCCCCTCTGGAACTACTTAAAAACGCAGGTGTAAATCTTGAAACCTCTAAACCTGTAGAAGATGCCATGAAAAAACTGAGTAATCTGGTTTCAGATCTGGAGAAATTGCTTGAGTAACAATCAAGAAGACCTTAGAAGATATCTTGAGCTTGCTTTTAATCAAGCAAAAGAACTTGTCTATATCAAAGATAGTGAATTGAGATTTCTTACATGCAACTGGTCTTTTGCTGATTTTTTCGGAATGGATTCCCCTGAAATCGCAGAAGGATTAAAATCTTCCGATCTTATGACGACCTTAACAGCAGAAGAAGACAAAAGAACAGATGAACTAGCCATGGAAAGTACAGTTTCATTGCGTACCATTCTTTCTTTTAATGAAACCGATGAAAAAACTAGAACTTTCAGTTGTCTTAAAGTGCCTCTAATTGAGCTTGATCTTCCAATTGGTATTTTCTGCATAATGCGTGACATATCAAATGAAGAACATCAGATGGAAGAATACCGCAACCGAGAAGCAGTAAGTTCTGCTATCATTCGCAATGCACCTGTTGGTATTTCAGTCCGTGATTCAGTTGGAAATCTGTTGTCTTACAACAAGGCATGGCAGAAAATCTGGAGTAACTCAGAGGAAAACATAAAAGAGGATATGTCCCACACCAGAACAGAACTAAATCTTGACCTTACAGATTCATATCTTTCGGGTTATCAAGATAAACTTCTAAAAGTTTATAAAACAGGAGAAGAGTTTTTTGTTCCAGAAGTTAAAACCAGCAAAAAACGAGATGGCCTTGAAGTTTGGGTTTCCCAGCACTTCTATGCAATAATGAATCTTGATAATACCGTTCAGCGAGTGGTTGTTCTTACTGTAGATATTTCTGACCAGGTATACAGCCGAAAAGCACTAAAAACTACGCAACAAAACTACAAGAAGCTTTCTGAAACTATTCCTGTGGGCGTATTCAGAAGCGAAGTTCGTGAAAACGGGCTGATTCTATCCATGAATCCCGCATTTCTTAGAATTTTCGGGATTGATAAAAATGAGAATCTGAACATAAGAATTTCAGATATACTTGCAGACCCTTCGGAAGAAGCTATCATTATAAAAAACCTTCAACAGAAAAGTAGAATTGATGACAGAGAAATCATTCTAAAAAAAGCAGATGGTTCCACATTCTGGGCTTCTTTTACAATGAGTTTACTTACAGATACATCAGTTTCTATTGCTGAAGGGGTTATTACGGATATTACAAGACGAATGAACGCGTTCACTCAATTGCAGAAAACTATTGATGGGGTGGTTCTTGCAATGAGTCGACTTGTTGATATGAAAGATCCATATACATCCGGTCATCAGAAAAGAGTATCTGATCTTGCATGCGCAATCGCCGGTGAACTAAAAATGAAAGCAGATATGATAGAAGGTCTTCGCATTTCTGGCATTCTGCATGATATTGGAAAAATGGCTGTTCCAACCGAGATACTCACTAAACCTGGAGCTATCACAAGAAGTGAAATGTTATTACTCCGTGAGCATGCAGAAGATGGATATGACATTTTGAAATCAATTGATTTTCCATGGCCTGTTGCAGATATAGTTCTTCAACATCATGAAAGAATTGATGGAAGCGGTTATCCACTTGGTTTAAAGGGAAATGCCATCAAAATCGAAGCTAAAATTCTTGCAGTTGCTGATGTTGTTGAAGCCATGGCTACCATGCGTCCATACAGAGCAAGCCTTGGATTACATGAAGCCCTTCAAACAATAACAGCCGGTGCCGGTATTTATTTTGATCGACAAGTGGTAGATGCTTGTATGCGATTATTCATGGAAAGAAATTACAAACTACCTACCGAAAACTCATTTGGAAGACAATAACTGCTTGATAGAGTTTTCAACTAATGTAATGTCCACCTGAGTATCCAGACAGTCACCAAGAGGTCTAGAGTTTTCCACTCCTGTTACAGGTATTTTCCCAGCATCAAGCATTCCCTGACCAAGATCTCGTGGACATGCAACTGCAACAACTGCAAGTGGTCTTGATTCTTTTATATGACGCCTTGCCAGCGTGCCACCTGTTGCTATTGCAATTTTGACACCTGTTCTATCTGTAAGATCCAGAAGTGCACCAACAGGGCATTTGCCACACCTGACACAATTATATGGATCAAATGTAATTCTCACCTTACATTCATGCCACTGAAGACAATGCGGAAGTAACAGAAGAATCCTAGAAGCAGGAACAGTGCCACCTAATTTTCTAAGTGTTTTTTCAGAACCAAGAGTAATTACCATTTCTTCTGCTGTAAAATTTTCTTCATTCGAAAGTTTTGTTATCAATTTTAGTACATGAAAAGAAACAGCAAGAAAAAAACTTGTTCTGAATAAACCAATTAAATTCACCAGAATAACTGTAACAAGCAACCACTGCCATGAACCAAAAAGAAGCATAACAATTACACCTGGGAAAAGAGCAAAAACGGAAAGCCCTAGATGATACTTTATTTTCATGGGAGTAGAATTAGCAAAAGCCACTGTTGAACAATGAGACATTATCCTAAAACTGCTCCTTTTTCTAGTCTGTAACCTCTCACAAATTCTTCAGCACTCATTCTGCGCTTGCCCTGTGGTTGAACAATAGAAAGAGACACAGAACCAGTGCCACATCCTATCACAAGGGGCATTATCTCAAGAATTTTACCTGGTGTACCTTGCAAATTTGAGAGCTCTGCTGAATAAATTTTAAGAATTTTTTGTTGATTTACAGTTCGAGCTCCTGGTACCGGATTAAATGCTAGAATTTTTCTTAAAACATCAGTAGAAGAATCAGACCAATTTATTACAGCTTCATCAGTTGTTACCTTTTCAGCATAGCTTTCCTGGCCAGACTGTGCAACCGGTATTAATAACCCCTGGGAATAATCAACAAGAAGACTTGAAAGTGCAGCTGCTGCATCTTCTGCGAGATTCCGCTCTAACTCACCGGCAGTCTCATTACCTGCTATTTCTCTGTGTATTGTTTTAAGAATATCACCGGTATCCCAGCCTTCGTCTGTCACCATGAAACACACACCAGTTTTTTTATCACCTTGAAGAATTGTTCTAATCACAGGAGCAGCACCACGATGTTTTGGAAGAAGGGAAGGGTGAATATTTACAACACCCTTAGAAGCAATACCAAGGAACCACTTTGGCAACCAGCCTCCATAAGAGGCACTAACCATAACATCTGGAGATATTTCTAGAAGAATATCTTTAACATCTTTCAGCTTTTCCGGTTGTAACAGCCTTAGTCCCAGTTCACCTGCAAGAGCAGCAACTGGAGGTCTGGAAATTTTTCTTCCCCGCCCAGATTGCCTGTCCGGACGGGAGATAACAAGTACTACATCAATATTTTCAGAAAGACAAAGAGATTTAAGAGCAGGTTCAGCAAAAATTGAAGTACCTAAAAAAACAACTTTCAATTTCAAACTGTACCCCTTTCTTTTATTTTCTTAAGCCTTCCTTTAAGTAGTTTTCGCTTTATAGGGCTTAGTTTTTCCACAAAAAGAATGCCATCAAGATGGTCACACTCGTGTAAAATTAACCTGGCAGCAAGACCACCCACATCAAGAGTAAATGAATTACCATGAATATCTTTTGCTCTGAGTTCAACTCTTGAAGGTCGAGATAAAATCTCATAAATTCCAGGAACACTCAAACAACCCTCTTCCCTCTTCTCCATTTCACCGTAAGGTCGAATCTCTGGATTAATAAACACAACATGCCCATTCAACTCTTCAAGATGATCTGGTGTTGCAATAAATAACCTTACTGACTCTCCTACCTGAGGTGCCGCAAGCCCGAGTCCTTCAGCCATATCCAGGGTTTTGCGCATATCCTCTACCAGATTCATGATAAAAGGTACATCTGCTGGGAAATTTAGCGAATTGCTTTTATTCTTCAGTACTGGGTCACCAATAATTCTTACTCTTTTTAGCAGGTTTTGCATGTATTGGATACTTCTTCACCTAGAATTGTCAGTGCTGTGCGATCAACATCAATTTTCACGGAATCTGCAATTCTAACAGTAACAATGTCATCTTTGATATTTGTAATAACACCGTGAATTCCACCACTGGTTACAACCTTGTTTCCTCTTTCCATGGAGTTTCTCATTGCAGTCATTTTCTTTGACTGTTTCTGCTGAGGTCTAATAATCAGGAAGTAAAAAATAGCTACCATTGCAACTATAGGAAGGAGCCCCATTATTCCTCCGGTACCAAGACATCCAGCAGCACCTTCTTCTGCTCCCTCGACAGGTGCTTCCTGCGCAAAAGCAGAAGCTGCTACAAGTAAGGGCATTGTAAGGATATTTTTGATTTTCATTATTACCTTTCTTTTTCGTATGAACCGGCCAGTGCACCAACTACTCCAGTGACTGCACCGAGTAAAATTACTAAAATCATCCACCACATGGGCATAAATCTGTGAGTAACAGCACTAGACAGTACTTTTGAAATAACTGCAGCCATGGCCAGGCCACCTGCTGAGCCAGTTACACCCATAAATATTCCCTCTACCACAAATGGAATTCTGATGAACCACCATGGTGCACCAACAATTCTCATTATATCAACTGTAAGAGATCTTCGAACAACAGATAATCTTACAGTATAAAAAACAACAAGCGATATACTAGAAACCAATACAATACCAAGCAAAAGCACAAGTCTTCTGATTGTAGTAACGGTTTTTATCAGTCCAGGTAAATAATCCTCACCATAAACTGTATTATCAACACCAGCCATAGCCCCTATTTGACGGGACAGCTCTGAAATTCTTCCCTGATTAATGGCTTCAGCCTGAAAAACAATCTGCAAAGAAGCGGGTAATGTAAAATCAGAACCCATCACATCAAGAAGCCCAGCTCGACCTGGTAATTCTGCTCGGAACAAGGCCTCGGCCTCTTGCGACGAAACAAAATAAACTGATTTCACATCTTGCATAATACTTATGTTATCACCAATCAGTCTTCCCTGAGCAGTGGAAACATGTCTTTCTAGAAAAACTTCCATGCCCACAAGATTTTCTTCCTGGTCCATGATTCCCTGAAGATTCCATGAAATGATAAGAAAAGTATCAAATACTATAAAAGCCAGTGCAACCATCAACAATGTAATAAATCGGGCACCTGGTTTTGAATGAAGATTTAACGATATCTCTCTTATGGCAGATCTGATCATGCTCATGATTCTTCATCCAGTTCTGTCCACCTGTCGGCACCTCGAAGAACGCCCTTTTCAAGGAAAAGAAAACGCCCTTTTCCCGCAGGAACCTGTCTTGGATCATGGGTAGCCATCACCACAGTTGTTCCACCTCGGTTTATCTCAAGAAGAAGTTCCACTACTTCTCTTGAAACCTCCGGATCAAGGTTACCTGTAGGTTCATCTGCAAGCAATATAACCGGGTGAGCTACCATGGCCCGAGCGATAGCAACTCGCTGCTGCTCTCCACCGCTAAGTTCATGGGGAAATGCATTTCGTCTATGACTAAGCCCCATCCTAGCTAGAAGAGAAATAACCCTTTTCTGAATTACTCTTTTCCCTGTACCTGTTACCTGAAGCGGCAAAGCAACATTGTCAAAAATGGTTCTACTGTGAAGCAACCTGAAGTCTTGAAAAACAATACCTATTTTTCGCCTAAGTTTGGGAAGCTCTCTTTTCCGAATTCGATCTGATCGGAACCCTGTCACCTCCACAATACCCGAGTCGGGAATATCCCCCATCCAGATAAGACGAAGAAGTGTAGTTTTACCTGCTCCACTAGGACCTGAAATAACAAGAAATTCCCCTTGCTTTATTTCAACATCAATTTTATCAAGAGCCGGCCATCTACCATAACTTAAACGAACATTTTCCATTGTTACCAGCAAGTTTATTCCTCCTGGCCAATAACTTCATAAAGTGATGTTCGGTCTTTTCTTGATACATTCTTTGAGGAAGGGATCTGAAGAATTTTTATCTTTATTCTACTTCCGTCCGGTTTAATTAGGCTTATAACAGCCCCTTCTTCAACACTGGAAGATGCCTTGGTTTTAGAACCGTTCACTTCAACAGCACCTGCTGTTATTGCTTTGGCTGCAATAGTTCTGGTTTTTAACAAACCTGTCACTTTTAAAAATAAATCTATTCTCATTATATATTCACTACAATCGGAATGTCTTCTTTTAGAGTTTCGATCAATCCAGAATAATAATTCTGCCAGTAAACAGATTGTAACATTGAATCAAGTTCTTCTGATGAAAAATCTGCCCAATTTATCATCTGATTTTCTTCCGATTTAAAAATCGCAACAGCCATATTTTGTTCTACAATAACAGGTTCTGAAATTTCCCCCGGGTTCAAACTCAAAACAGCATTGCCCATATCACCCTGCCAAGCAGCAACATTTACAGTTCCTAAAAAACCATCGACATTTCCAGGGTCTGGATCATAACTGAATTGATTTGCTGCTTGAGCAAAATCAAGACCTGAATTCAAATGGTTAATAATTTCATCCGCCTGTTGAAGAGCTGTATCTATATCTTCTGGAACAAGTGGTGCTACTATTATTATGTGGCTTGCTCGAACTCGCAGTTCATCTTTATCAGTAAGTTTAATAAGATGAACACCAAATGGAGTAAGAAATGGACCGGCTATGTCGCCTGGTTCAAGGGAATAAGCCACTCCTTCAAACGTTGCAGTCATATCTCCTCGACTAAACCAACCTAGGTCTCCACCTGAGGTTGCCGAACCATCCTGTGAATACTCTGCGGCTGCGGAAGAGAAAGTTAACTCACCATTTTCTATTCTTGTTCTTACTTCAGTAAGAAGATCTTGTGCTTCATCAGTGTTTACCCCTGAAGGCAGAACAGGTAAATAAATCCAGCTAACATTCGTAGGGGCAAGAACCTCGTCTACAACATCTTGATTCTCTTCAAAAAAAGTTACTGCATTTGCAGGCATTGAGGTCATGGCTGTGCCAGCTTTTAAACGTACATAGTTTTCACTGGCAATTTTGTCACCCATCATGGCTGTATAACTTTCCCGTAGGGATATTATAGTCATGCCCATGGAAACAAGATAATTCATGAATTCTTGTTCAGAAGAAAACGAACCTCTTATCTCATCCATTGAGTTATCAACTGCATCTTGTATTTCCTGCCTTGTAGGGTACAAACCTTCCCTGATTGCAGCCTCCACAAGCAATTTATCCTCGATCATCTGATCAACAGCCAGCATATATGAAGGACTGGAAGAATCGCTTGTATAAGCTATTTCCTGATCAATACCTGATTCCATCATTAAAGAAATCACATCTGAATGAAGAACCGGTTCTGAACCTACAACAGCAACTACTCTTTCCAGGGTTAAACTGGTTGAAAGCAGAACCGCACTAAATAATGCCATAGTTATCAATTAACAACCTCCTGGGCTAACCTGTTTTCCGTAGCAAAAAGAACACTATCAATTGCTGTTTTTATTCTGAAGTTATACAACCCCTGAGCAGCGCTGCGTTTAACTCGCAATGTATCATAAAGAGCTCTGGTTTCAGAAACTTTAAAAATATGCCAACCTATTGTGGACGGAACTATATCAGCAAGACCATCAAGAAGAGCAATCTCTGAAGGCAAACCCTGCTGAAGCATTTCACCACCAGCAATAAAACCAAGATCGCCACCAATTGCAGCCTTCTGGCCTAGGGAAATATTTTGTGCTGTTACCTGAAAGTTTTGCCCCCAGTCCAATCTTGTATGTATAGAGTCTGCCATAAGACTATCCGCTGCAATTATCTGAAAATAATGTCGTTCAACCATATACAATTCAGGATTACCGTGCATATAAGCCATTACTTCAGCATCACTTGGGAAATCTACTGAATTTATAACAGTTTCTACCATAAGATCTCGTAGATACAACTGTTTTGCTCTCTGCTGTACAAAATTACTTATTGAAGGATTCTCAAGCCCTGCCTCCTGAGCTGCGCAGGCAAGAAGCTGATCATAAATCCAACCTTCAACTGCATTTTCTCCTACTCGTATGTAAGCAAGATCTGACGAATACAAAACAAAAGATCCGACTGAAGCAAGTATTTCTCTTTCTGTACCACCACTGATATGTTCAGAAAGTTCTTGGTCTGTAGCCATATTTTGTTCTACAGCCCCAGTGAATGACACAAGAATATAAATAGTCACTGCTACAACAATACCGGCTAGTACCCAAATAACCAGAGGTAGTGATTTCCCCATTAGATCCCCCAGTCTATTATATATGATTCAAAAGTCTTTCAGGCCATAAATTAACCACATGATTCTCTCTTAAATTTTCAAGCATATCTACAAGTTTTGTTTCCTGTCTTGATGAAACCAGTTCCATTGTTGCAAGCTCGATGATTTGTTCTGCGGTAAGAGGCGAGCTCAAAGGAGCTTTCTCCATAAGTTGAATAATGTGATAACCCATTGGAGTTTCAACTACACCGGAAATCTCACCTGTGGAAAGCTGGCAAACTGCTTCCATAAATTCAGGAGAAGCCATGCCGCGAGTCATCCATCCCAGATTACCACCTGTGGGCGCACTTGGGCCAACAGAAAATTGAGTGGCAAGGGTTGTAAAAGATTCGCCTGTATTAAGTCGTGAAAGAATTGAATGAGCAAGCACTTCGTCTGGAAGAAGCATGTGCCTGATGTTGTATTCTAAGGTATATGTTTCACCCCACACATCAAGATAATTTTCTACTTCCAAAAGTGAAACTTCAACATCACCTAAAAAATCTGTTACATAAGCTTCAAGAATTATCTGATTAACTGTTTGCTCTATAAGGGCTGCAATATCTGGTCTGGAAGCTATATTGCTTTCCGCGGCAGCTGTAAGAATGAGCTGCTCTCTTACCCACGACTCAAGTAATTCCCCAGCTGCATCCTCGGTTGTCAAACCCAAGCTGCTTATAGCCTCTTGGCCGCCAATCATTCCAATCAATTCTTCCCATGTAAGCTCAGTAGTGTCCACGGAGGCTAAAACATCAGCTGTTGCGTATCCAGTTAACAAAGCAATAACCAATACAAAGTTAGCAAAATTTTTCATTAAAGAATTCCTTCCATTTACCTGGATCCACCCCAGAGATCTATTTCTACCACAGCAGCTGTATCAATTTCTACTGAATATGTTACAAAAAGTTCATCAATTAAAGACTCAAAACCCGAAGAGAACATTGAAGATGCTGTTAGTTGCTGGGCGTGTAAGAAAACATCATCCAACGAAGCTATTTCAGGAGATATAACCTCAACTACCTCAAACCATGCAGCAAGTTCCTCATCAACCATTATAGGACCTGTAAAAATACCAGGCTCTGCTGAAAAAATAGCAGAACCAAGCTGCTGGCCGAATGCCTGCTGAATCTGTGGAGGTGTGGCAAGCATTTCACCGGTTTCAGTCAAGACAGTTTGACATCCAGGAACATCATCAAAGTCAAAAACAGTTGTTGAATCAAGGCTTATGGCGGTTGATACATCAGTATACCCCAACAATACTGATCGTCGTTCCGGAATCAAAAACAACTCACTATTCTGCTCATACCAAGCAACTACAGCAGAACTATCTGGAAAACTATGCTCAAGAACCCTGGAACGAATAACACTTTCTGCCCGAGCAAAGTCAAGAGCGTTGTCTGCCAGTGTAATACCTTCCGATGTTGCCAGAGCAGCTAAACTGTATTCCTGAGCTATTGCTTTAACATAAAACCAAAGCGCAACTTCAGTTGTAGAAAAAACTTCAGGTGCAGCAAAACTTTCAAGTTCTACAGGCAATTCTCCTGGGAAATTAACAGAATCAGCTTTTTCCATAATGTCAAGAATGTCTGAAACTGTTAAAGTATCATTTGCAAACAAAACAATGACTTCTTGATTACCACTGCCTGATGGAACGATTCTGGTTCCACTAATGACACAATTCGCTGCAAGTTCTGTGATCCCCTTGGAAAGAATAGTATGTGGTGTTACCTTAGCAATAGTACTCATGAAACCAAGGCTAATTACTTCATCAGCAGGTACCCATTCCCCTGGAGTAAGATTGAGCAAACAAACGGCCCATTCGCCGTACATTGGAAGAACATGAGAAACTCCTGTTTCCAAATCTAACAAAGGAAGAAAAGAAGTTGTAATTCTGTGAACTGGGCCAGTGAAAGTTCTATAACTAGATCCGTCAGCCAGACTCCACGGAGCGGATAACGAAAGCTCTGAAGCTTCGAAGTTTCCAGAGTTCCAGTTTTCAGCCATTTCCACAGCAGAAACAGAGTCGTCAAGAAGAGTTACCCTGAGATTAAACCCTGCATATCCACACTCTGTCATTGAATCAACATATGCCTGCTGATCAAAATTGCCACCTAAGCGGTTAAGCATAGAATCAGATAACATGGATACAGAGTATAATTCTTCCCAGCCCTGAGATACTTCAGGATTATCCTGCCAGGCGGTAAGAAGAGTTTTTTTCATTACTAAACGATTCATCAATTCTAAACGGCCGCCTGGTTCAAGAATAGACACCTGCATATCCGCAGGAAGATTATTGAAAACAGTTAAGTATTCTTCCTGTGTAACAGGATCTCCGTTAACCATACCAAGATCACCAGAGTTGCCGCATGAAGAGCTAATAAGCATAATAAAAATACCTAAGATAAGGGCGTAAAAAGACCCACGCATTGGTTCCACCTCTACTTTTTATTTATTTGTTAACGATCCCCAAAGTATTCAGCGAATATACGCAAAACCGTTAGCAATGCGGACATTCTTTCTTCTGGTAGATCATCTTTGAATTTTCTGTAAATTACAACTCTTCCAGTTTTTTCCTCGTGAACTTTCCACTTCTCGCTGACCATCGATTTCACTTTCTGAATTCGGGGCGCTCCTCCAGGAAAAAATACAAGCCTAGCAATTGCTGATGTAACAAGAACGTCTTCAACATTTGCTTTTATTGCCAAACAATTCACTCTAGCTCTATGGGCTACTCCTTTTACCGGATCTGGAATAATGCCAAATCTGTCTTTCACATAATCAAGCCATTCCTGAATGCTGTCTTCATTCTTTGAACGCCAGACCCATCTGTAGAGGTGCACCCGTTCAGCTGTATCCGGCATATATTCCTCAGGAATAAAAGCCATGCCCGGCAGCTCTACCCTTGTTTGAGTTCTAACTTCACCACTTTCACCTTTTAGCATATTCACTTCTCGTGAAAGAAGTTCCTCAAACATGGAATATCCAACAGATTCTACCTGGCCGCTCTGGCCCGCTCCCAAGAATTCTCCGGCTCCACGAAGCTCAAGATCCCGCATTGCAATATGCCAGCCGCTTCCGAGTCTGGTATACTGCTGAATAGCTTCAAGCCTGTTTTTACCTTCGGGTTTTAATTTATTTAACCCACCGGGAGTAATCATATAACAGTACGCTCTGTGATGGCTTCTTCCCACGCGACCTCGAAGCTGATAAAGTTCTGCAAGACCAAAGTTCTGAGCATTGTCAATAAACATGGTATTTACCCTTGGCAAATCAATGCCTGATTCAATAATACTGGTGGACAAAAGCATCTGATATTTCCCTGCCATGAAAGAATGCATAACATCTTCTAGCTGTCTGGGGCTCATTTGCCCGTGACCAATAACTATGTCAATATCAAGAAAGCTTTCTAATCTTGTTTTTACTTTCTCAATTGTGCTTATTCGATTATGTACAAAGAAAATCTGGCCATCCCTTTCAAGTTCTCTGGCAACAGCTCTACTTATGATGTCATGATTAAAAGTTGTTATTTCCGTTTGAATCGGATACCTGTCACGGGGAGGGGTAGCTATGATTGATATTTCTCGGAAACCTGCCAATGCCATATGAAGAGTTCTGGGAATAGGAGTAGCAGTCATTGTAAGAGTATCAACATTTGTTTTCATCTCTCGCAGATACTCTTTTTGTTTAACTCCAAATCTTTGTTCTTCGTCAACTATCAGAAGACCAAGATCATGAAATCTAACATCTTTCTGAAGCAATCTATGGGTACCTATAACAATGGAAACATCTCCCTGTGATAAATCCACCAAAGTTCGTTTCTGATCTGCTTTTGTTTGAAATCTGCTTAAGACTTCAACACGGACAGGATATTCTGCTAGCCTGTCTCTGAAAGTATTGTAATGCTGTTCTGCAAGAACTGTAGTAGGTGCCAGTATAGCAACCTGAACCCCGGCTTCCGCAGCTCGAAAAGCCGCCCTTAAGGCTACTTCAGTTTTTCCGTAACCTACATCACCGCAGATAAGTCTTTCCATAGGTGTATCTTTTGAAAAATCGTCCATAACTGCTTGAATGGCCTTTGCCTGGTCAGGGGTTTCATCATAAGGAAAACTTTCCTTGGTTGCTTTAGATAGTTTTCCTGGAGCAGGAAATGGAGGTCTTTTGCGAATTGCCCTTTCTGCGTAAAGAACTGCCAACCGTCCTGCTATTTCCTGTGCTCGTTTCTTTACCCTGGAAAGTCTTTTTAACCAAGCTGTACCACCTATTTTATCAAGTTGAGGATTTCCTCCACCAGGGGTGAGATATTTCTGCACCTGACCTATCTGTTCAAGTGGAATAAGAAGTTTGTCTCCGTCGCGGTAAACCACTTCAAGGCAGTCTACGTCTCCGTCTGCTAGTGAAAGTCGTTTAAGACCAAGAAATTGACCAATACCGTAAGACTCATGAACAATAAAGTTACCAGGCTGAAGTTCCTCCCAGGAAGCTAAAGTTTCGCCACCACGGAATTTCCTTACCCGTTCAGGTCGCCTTCTTGTGCTTAAAAGCCTTCTTTCACAAAGTAAAACAATTCCTGAACCATCTTCATTCCTAAGAACAAAACCGTCAGAAATAGACATGGCCTCAAACTCAATAATGCCCTGAAGGTCATCAGGTAGCAAATCCTCGAATGAACTCATTTCAGCATTAGTATCGCAGGCTATAACTATTCTTAACCCATTATCTCTCCACTGATACATTTGCCTGAACATCTCATTGCGATGATCCATGAAACCGGTCTGCGGTTCAGTTGGAAGGTACACATCAACACTATCAGATGGAAGAAGAGTGTGTTCAAGAATTCTGCTAGAACTTCTTATGCTTTTTTCTATTTCAGACCATGAGGCAAAAACATCAGAGAATTCAAACGGCAAATCAGCAGGAAAAACAGCTTTTCGTGTATCGATGGTCTCTTCAATAACTGAATGAAGCCTTTGCGGTTCCACAAGAATAAGAGTTCCTATTTCTGGTAGATAATCGAACAGATTACCAAACTCCCCAAAGAAAATAGGTAAGTGATGTTCTATTCCAGGGAAATCACTTGCTCCGTACATAAATTCTTCGAGAGGATGTGCTTCTGGGATTCTCTCCGCTGCAGAATTCCATTCTTCAGGAGAAAGAACCACTTCACGGGCTGGAAGAATAATAGCTGAACCAACACGATTGATAGTTCTTTGTGAGTGTTGATCAAAAAGTCGCACTGAGTCAACTTCATCTCCGAAAAACTCGATTCTGTATGGATTCTCTGTGCCATAGGTACCAATGTCAATGATTCCGCCACGCCTAGACCATCGTCCCTGTTCAAAAACTGAAGCCTCTTTAATATAACCGGCGGAAAGCAACCAAACTTCCAATTCATCAGGATTTAAACGCATTCCCTTGTAAATAGAGAAAATTTTAAATGAACCAGATGGGGGCAATCTTTTAACCAGAGCCCTTGCTGGAACAACAACCAGCGTACCTGGTCTTGCGGAAAGCAACCCAGCAAGACACTCTATTCTATCTGCAATAACACTTTGATGGGCTGCTTCTCCTTGAAAGGGCAATGTTTCATAAGCTGGAAAATAGAGCACCTCAGAGCCGGTAATAGATCGGATATCATCTCTTATTGTCTCGGCTGTGGTAACTGTTGGAGTAACAATTATTGTTGGCCCAGCTAACCTGTGAGCAGAAACAATTGCTAACGAAAGAGATACCCCACCAAGGCCACCAATTGTTGTTAACGATTTTTCCGTTAAACTATCAAGAATATCAGAAAAAACATCGTCCCAATAAAATTCATCAATTTTCTTAAAACTCACTGATCTGTTTCCTCTACAATCACTTCAGGTTCAACAGTAACCTCTGGAATTGGAAGAACCATTCCAGCCAACATTGACCATTGAGCTTCTATTACTTCCATTTCCGTAAGGAATCTTTCAAGCTCAGCCCCATCAAGAGGGTCAGCAGGAGGCAATATCTCTGTGGCAGGGTTAACATAAGATCCATTTTTCTTTAGTTCAAAATGCAAATGGGGACCTGTAGAAAGCCCTGTAGAACCTACATAACCAATAATTTCACCCTGCCTCACATAACTTCCCACTGCTTGGCTAGCTGCAAAACCATTCATATGTCCATACCCGCTTTCGTATCCATTTGCATGCCTAACTCTGATCAAATTTCCGTAACCACTATTCCAGCCACGAAAGGTGATAGTTCCATCTCCTATGGCATATATTTCCGTTCCAGTGGGCGATGCATAATCAATCCCGTGATGAGCTCGGGTATAACCAAGAATCGGGTGTTGCCTAGCAGTTGAAAAACCAGAGCTGATCCTTCCGAAAGGTACCGGCATTTTTAGGAACATTGTTCTAAGAGAGGCTCCATCACGGTGGTAATGATCGAGAATGATTTCAGCTGATTCAGCTTCATCTGGTCTGTGAAAAAATGGGAAAGCCTCGGCTAAACCACCATAAACAAACTGATACTTAGCAGCAAGGATTCTGCGAAAGCCTGTTTCTCCATCCATGGGATATCTGTTTTCTTCAAAAAGAATCCATAACTTATCGCCTACCTGAACATCATAGTAAAAATCAATATCATATATAAACAATCGATCAGTAAGAGCTTTTTGCAGTTCTGATATGTAACCGATAGCCCTTGATGAATCTCTGCTGTTTAAAAGAATACCTGATTCTGTTAAGTCATCAGGAATAGCTGAGTCCCAAAGAGCAGCCCATACTGTTGTTGAAATTTCGCAGGAAACAGCTCTTTGACGAATCCATCGTTCTTGGGGCACATATTCCCAGGAAGAAGGAGAACTCTCTGTGTAAAGAATTCTGTAGAAACCTCTTCTGTTACCTGGATATGCTCTTAACTCACCTAACTCTCCCCTGTTATAAATAGCAGATAAGGTATCACCCATCCGTTGAACATTCCAACCAAGACTGTCAATTAATATTTCACAAGTAGACAAATATAATCCACCTGTTATACCTATATCCCTCACGGCCCCACCTAAAAAACCATCTCCTATAGTGGAAGAAAATACTTCAACAGTATCAGCAACAACTGTAAGCATTTCATTCCGACAAAGCTCTATTGCCTGAATATCCTCATTAAAGTTCCATGAGTTTCCGATACTTTCTTCAGATGATTTAGTAAAAAACAACATAATAACAACCGCCGCCAGAATAACTAAAACAGCAGCCCAATTTCGTCTTTGTCGAAGCACTTTCCCTCCGTGAATCGGTTAAATACCGTCTGAATATAGTCTGTCACCAAAATCCCCAAGCCCAGGTCTTATGAACCAGTTTGAATCAAGTTCCCTATCAACACATACTGTAATTACAGTAAGATTTTCATACTTACCAAGCCTTGCAATACCTTCAGGAGAAGCAACAACAGAAACAAGAATAATCTCTGACGCCTTTTTCTCAAATAGATACTCAATTACCGCCGCAGCAGTTCCACCGGTGGCAAGCATAGGGTCAAGAATAATCACTTTTTTCCCAGCAACATCAGGGATCGAAGAATAATGCCAGATGGGCTCTGCTGTGGTTTCATTCCTACTCATGCCGATAAACGCTACCTGTGAATCGGGCAAAAGATCCTGAAAAGCTTCAAGTATTCCCAAGCCCGCTCTTAATATGGGCACTAGAACTGGAGGGTCAATCAAAACCTCACCTAATGTTGTTTCCAGAGGAGTATCAACCTGAGCAGGAACCGTACAAAGGTCTCGCGTGGCCTCTACTGCCAATAAATATGCCAACCGGTTAGCATAAGCTCTAAAACGCACAGGAGGTGCATCTTTCCGTCTAAGCCTTGTAACAAAGTCTCTGGCAACAGGATGCTCAAATTCTATCATTTCCATTTTGTCGGTTACCTTTCTTGTGTTTGTTGACAAAATACCAAAAAAATTGTAAACTCGCCAGATGTATCTATAAAACCCGGAAGGAGAAGACAATGGAAATACTCCAGAGTCTCATTGATCGAAGTCTTGTATACCAGATGACCAACGAGGAAAAGCTGAATGAACTCCTTAAGGCCGATTCTCTTTCCTTTTATATAGGCTTTGACGCAACTGCAAGCAGCCTTCATCTTGGCCACTTGGTACCATTGATGATTGCCAGTCACCTGCAAAAAGCAGGACACAAACCCTACATTCTTATTGGAGGGGCGACAGCTCTTGTTGGTGATCCTTCAGGCCGGTCAACAGAGCGTTCTCTGGAAAGTAGAGATACCATAAACCAGTGGGCTGTTTCTCTGAAAAACCAGATGACACGATTTCTAGATTTCAGCGAAGAAAAAGCTGAAGGTGCATCTTTGATGAACAATGCTGATTGGTTAAATAAACTAAACTACATCAGTTTTTTGAGGGATATCGGAAAACATTTTAGTGTTAACAGAATGCTTACAGCTGAAAGTGTAAAGCAAAGGTTAGAAACTGGTCTGTCATTTCTTGAATTTAACTACATGCTTTTACAGTCCTATGATTTTCTGCATCTTAATCGTGAGAAAAACTGCATTCTTCAGGTTGGAGGAGCCGACCAATGGGGCAACATAGTTGCCGGAATAGACCTGATTCGCAGAAAAGAATCTACTGAAGCTTATGGTTTCACCTGCCCTCTTGTTACCACTTCCACCGGAGAGAAAATGAGTAAAAGTCAGCCAGGAGGTGCAATCTGGCTTGATCCAAATCTGACATCACCATACCAGTATTATCAGTTCTGGATAAATGTGGATGATAGAGATGCTGTTTACTTTATGAAACTGTACACCTTTCTTTCTGTGAATGAAATAGCAGAATACGAAAAACTAACTGGAGCTGATACCAGAAAAACAAAAGAAAAATTAGCTTTTGAAGCAACCTCCATCGCCCATGGGCGTGAAGAAGCAGAAAAGGCTCAAAATGCAGCAAAAGCACTTTTCGCCGGTAATGGTAATCAGCAGAATGTTCCATCAACAGACCTAAATTTCTCGCGTATTGAAGATGGAATTTCCGCTGTTGATATGTTTACTGAAACAAAACTCTGCTCCAGCCGTGGAGAGGTAAGAAGACTTGGGAAACAGGGCGGATTGTATATCCAAGGAGTAAGAATTTCTTCACCGGAAGATAAAATTACAGCTGATATCCTTGAAGACAACTCTGCTCTACTCAGAGCAGGTAAGAAAAGATATCACCGAATAAATTTCGTTTAATCTTTAAAAATCCCCATGTACATCAGCAGTACATGGGGATTACTTTTTTTATCTTGCCCGTCTCCAGGCTTTCTCGGCAGGTTCCTTTATTCTACTCCATACATCTTCAGGGTTTCCTTTACCGTTAACAACAGTCATTTTACCCTGTTTCCTATAATAGTCCACAACAGGAAGACATATCCGCTCATGCTGTTCCAGACGATGAACAATAGTAGAGGTTTCCAGATCATAACTCATTCTGCGCTCTGTCTTTCCCCTGGCATCTAGTCTTTTTATCAACTCAAGTGTTGGGCACTGAATATCAAGGGTAAAAGAAATTGAAGAATGGATCTTACGCAGTAATCCATCAAGTATGTAAGCTTGAACAAGGGTTCTGGGGAAACCTTTAAAAATAAAACCACTTGCCTCTGGATTGCTCTGTATATGTTTTTCTATGAGTTTTATCACAATCTCGTCAGAAACAATATCACCTTTATCGTAAACCGCTTTAACTAATTTACCCACCTCTGAGTCTTTTCTAATTTCCTCTTTAAGCATCTCTCCAGTGGACAAATAAACCAGATTATATTTGTCTGCAAGCTTTCGAGCCTGAGTGCCACGGCCAGCACCTGGGTAACCAAGCAGAACCACATTAAAAAGAACTTTGCGAAGTTCCTTGTTTATGATTTCTTCAAGACTAGTGTAAATTTCTTCAACTGAACCTGTTCCATCCACCGGAAAGAAAAGTCCCTGATCCTTATAGAACTGTGCAACTGGTGCTGTTTTTTCCTTATACTCTTTCAAGCGATTTTTTATAACAACTTCAGTATCATCACTTCGTCCAGAAGTTTTAGCCCTGTTTAAAAGTCTTTTAAGTGATTCCTTGGGAGAAACATCAAGAAAAAGCAAACAAGTTAATGAGGTGTGCATTTTCAACAGAAGCCCCTCTAGAATGTAGGCTTGCACAAATGTTCTAGGAAAACCATCAAAAAGAAAACCCGGCGCATCAGGGTTTGATGTGATTTTCTTCTCGATTATTTGAACGATAATCTCATCCGAAACAAGGCCACCAGCTTCAATTATTGATTTTGCTGCAAATCCCAATTGTGTTCCGCTTTTAATCTCTTCGCGAAGAATATTTCCTGTTGAAATATATACAAGATTGTGTTTTTTCATTATCAATTCAGACTGGGTACCTTTACCTGCACCAGGTGCACCAAATAATGCAATATTCAACATTTTAGCGCCTGAATTCAGGAAGAAGAAATTCGTTTACATCACTCCAGTAAAAAAAGATTTTTCCGTCCGGTTCATTTGCAGCAATGGCATGTGGGTACTGGAAATCATAATAAAACACTATTCCAGAACGCCTAACCCCTATGTCATTCAAATTATCAAGTGTAAATTGGTGCTGACCTACGGTTTCGGTTGTGATGCGATTTTGAAGTTCCCCATTACAAAGCTGAACCAGTTCAGAAATTTTCTCTTCCAGAAAAAGATTTTGTGCTATAACTATTTCACCAGACTCAGTAGAAAACAGATAGTTAAAGATCCTAGATGAAGGATAAGCACCTAAAGTTTCAACTGTGATGGTCAGATCAATGAAATCTGCATCAGTCCAGTTTACCTGAAAAAAAGAACCAACAATACCAGTTCCATAAAGTCTGTAATTTTCCCTTGTTTCCTCAAGAGTTTCCCCAGTAATACTGCTGTAATCTAATAGTTCATTGATTCTGGAAAGACCTGAAAATTCCCCGTGAACAACAGGCCATCTGATAGATGCTTCATTTTCCCCTAGAAATGTTTCTTGTGTAGAGACCAGAGGCATGTTAGAATTTACCGTTACCAGCCCTATAAGCCCTGCAAACAACAGTGAAAAAAATACCATAAGCTTTCTCCTTATTTGTGTAATACCACATGGTAAACCGCTTATTTCCCTATAAAGGAATTTCCTTCACTCTTCCCACTATGCCAGATTCTAGCTTAACTTTAATTCCATGGGGATGTGTTGATGATTTGGTAAGCAACCGAGTTATAACCCCCTGAGTTAACTCACCAGTTCTTTGATGGTGCTTTTGAACCACATTAACAACCATTCCTACTTTCAGATCTGATCGTACTGTTCCAGCCATCACATTAACTCTTTTAACACATTAAGTACGGCCTCATAATCAGGTTCCTGTGTTATCTCCGGTACAAGTTCTGTATAGATAACAAGATCAGAACTGTCCAGTACAATTACTGCCCTGGAAAGCAGGCCTGTAAGAGGACCAGTAATCAAATTCACACCATAATTCTTACCAAATTTTGAAGAGCGGAATGTGGAAAGAGAGATTACATCTTTAAGCCCTTCAATTTCACAAAATCTTGAATGGGCAAAAGGTAAATCAGCAGAAATACATAATACTACTGTGTTTTCGAGTCCACCGGCTTCTTTATTGAATCGTCTAACTGAAGCCGCACAAACTCCCGTGTCTAAGCTTGGGAAAACATTAAGTACCTTTACTTTGCCTGTAAAATCTTTTAACCCTTTCATGGAAAGATCAGTTGCAGTCAATTGGAAATCAGGAGCTTTTTCCCCTAACCCTGGAAGAGCGCCCACTGTTTCAATCTGGTTTCCCTGTAAAGTAACAATAGCCATGTTTTTTCCTTTCGATGAGTTCGAAAATCGATTAATCTTTCAATTTGACTTTGAATTATTCACAAAGTCTAATTTACCTGCGCCTGAAATGTGCTTAGTCACCTTTTCAGGAGTATCCAGACAAGTTACCTTACCGGCACCTGAAATCTTCACATTTAGTTCTTCAATAGGGTGAACAACAGCTTTAGCAGAACCAGATATTTTTATTTTCATTTTCAGACAGTTTAATTCTCCTGCTGACAAATTTCCAACTCCTGAAAAGACAATTCTAGCATTCCTACATTCACCTGAAACAAATGCCTTACTAGCTCCATTACCCTTTAATAACAGATCCTGACTATCAACATTAGTAATTATCGCTTTTGTAGCGCCACTCATGTTAAAACTGGTTAAAAATGGTACTTCAATCTGAACTTTAATACCAATCTTTGAAGAAACAGCAGAATCAAATGATACGGAAAGTTCCTGTTTTTCCACAGAGACTTTCACTGAATCGAGAAGATTATCGTCAGTAGTTATCTTAAATAGTTGCGATTCACCACAAACAATATCAGCTTTAATAATTCCGGATAGTTTAACCATATTGAACTGATCAACCTCTATAATTTTGCTTTTTTCAATACCACTTCCCTTTTTTTTATTACTAAAAAGAATACCGAAAAATGAAATAAAGGGAACAGTAACAAGAACAACAATTAAAATTATACCAGCTATCAACATGGCTCCTGTTAAAGCAACTCCGATAATGGGTAAAGCAATTACCATAGCAGAAACAACCACAGAAATGGTGAAAACTACGGCTCCCAGAGTTATAATAACTCTGAGAACCGGATTTTCTATCTCTTTATTAAAAAAGAAAAGAGTCATTAGAAGCTACTAAACTCGTCCACCTGTTGATCCACCACGACCAGAGTCACCAGTGGAACCACCGCGACCGGTGGAAGATCCTGATCTGCCAGAGTCACCGCTGTTAGCACCCATAGCACTAATTGAAGCTCTAACGGAAGCAAGTTCACCCTCTAGTCCATTGATCTCACTCTGCATATCGCTTATACCTGCACGAAGACTGTCAATAACAAGTCCTTGATCTTCCACAAGTTGTGACATCTCATCCATAAGAGAATCAGATCTTGTTACAAGGTTGCTGAAATCCTCATCAAAAGTCTCCATGATTCCATCAATATCAAAATCGCCCATATCAGGAAGTTCAATAGAACCTGTGCTTATCTGATTCTGAATTTCATCGATTCTATCACTTAACTCTTCATTATTCTCTACTACATCTTGGATCTCACTTGAAATATCATTAACCTGACCCTGAACCTGACTGGCAATTTCACCAGTTCCTGGCATTTCGCAAGCACCTAATAACAATACAATACCAAACCCTATTAAAATCACTTTTTTCATAACCTATCCTCGTTTCCTATTGTTGTTTCGCTGAAAACTTCAGCAGTATAAGAAAGAATCTCAGTTCCTTCCATTAAATAAGTATCACAGGTAAGACCTGCTTTTAAGCAAGTATTCTGTAAAAATTCACGGGAATTCCAACCCTCTTCTTCTGCAACCTGAGGTAAAAGAGTTCCTGCATGCGCCCCACGCCTAATATACAATCCATGAGTTCCTGGAAGAACACCCTCTGGCAAAATTGTTTTCATCTGCGAAAGAATGGAAATCTCTATTGTTAATTTTGCCACATCTTCAACAGAAACAGGAACAAAACGAAAATCTGATACAGCTGCTTGTTTTGCCATACTCCTAACTGTATCACCCAAAGTACCCAAACCTACAAAGTGCCCTAAACACCCTCTTAATCTTCCGTTAACTTTAAGGGTAACAAAGGCTCCTCCTGCTCTTTTGCACACATCAGAATCCGGTATAGGGGGCGGTGGCCCACCACTGCACGCTGCCTGAACAGAAAATCGAGCTAAACTCAATAGAACTCTTTTTTCTTGTTCTGTAATAGTATTCATACTACAATCCCTGAAAAATACCCCACAACTGATTCCTTATCTCCTCCAGCAGCTGCTGAAGTAGAGTAATCTAACTCAATTGCTTTTGAAGCATTGCTAAGTTCAGCAAAAAGAAGTAAAATTTGTATAGCAGTTTTACCACAAGCTTCCAGATTCTTTTTGAGCTTTTCGGCAGATAAACTAAGAAAAGCATTTATGGTAAGCCTGTCAATTCTTTCTGCTACATTCTGAGGATAGAAATGAGACAAATCGCTGGATGCAATAACAAAAGCGTCAGGAACATACTTATGAAGTAAACCTGCTACCTTCTCGCAATCAGGCTCTATTCCAAGAACAATTGGTACTATTTCAGCTTCTGGCCACTTTATCTGAACAAAAGGAATCAGCACTTCAAGACTATGTTCATTAAACACAAATGTTTCCATCTCAGTGGCCAAAGCCTTTGTTACCTGTTTATTTATAGGACAGACTCCAAGAGGTGTTTCTAAAAAATCAGAGTTAAATACTGTTTCACCTCGAAAAGGAAATTTATGACTGGGAGCAATTATCACAATAGTCGATTTCTTTGTAGGCGCTGAAGAAAAACCATAACCAGCTGTTTTACCAGAGTAAACATAACCTGCGTGAGGAACAACCATACCAATAGCATCTTCATAAATAATTGAATCATTATCAAGATACTGTTTCACTGTAACTTCAAGGGTAAGCGGATCTGAAGGATAAAATGATCCAGCGAATTTTGGTTTCAAAACATTATCCAAGAAGATCCTCCATATTATACATTCCAATGGGTTTACCTGTTATAAACAAAGCAGCTCGAATTGCTCCTATTGCAAAAACTCTTCTGTCTGTTGCTGTATGGCTGATTGTCAGTCTTTCGCCGTCTCCAAGGAAGTGAAGTTGATGTTCACCAATAACATCTCCTCCACGAACAGCGTGTACGCCAATTGTACCTGATTGCCTCTCACCTGATTCGCCATGGCGACCATACACAGCTTCTTCATTCCAGTTATTGAGTATTGAAAGAGCAGTTCCGCTTGGGCTGTCTTTTTTTCTTCGGTGATGAAACTCAATCAGTTCTTTATCAAAAGAATCACCAAGCATTTCTGAAGCGTCTGAAAGCAACTTGTTCAGAACAAAAATACCAATGCTCATGTTGCTAGAATAAAAAACAGGATGTTCAGCGCTCCACTGTTTAAGTTTATTTTTTTCCTTGTCTGCAAGACCAGTGGTTCCAGATACAAGCGACACATTTTTTCCAGAAATCAGAGTATCAAGATTGTCCCAGGCAGCAGGCAGAGAGAAATCAATAACAACTTCAACGGTGGGATCAAGATGTAACATGTCACCAGCATCAAAAGTCTGAATTACCTCTACTTCTCCCAAAGCCTCTTGAATAACAAGTTTACCCATTCTTCCATTAGCTCCAAAAACTGCAATTCTGGTCATATAAGTTCCATCTCACTAAGAATCCTTTTGAGTATATGAATATTTTCCTGCTGCATGCACACCAAGGGGGATCGAAGTTCAGCACTATTAATAATATTCATCAACTGAAGCGCTTTTTTAGCAGGGGCTGGATTGCTTTCAATGAAAAGGACTTTAAACAATGGATAAATAAATTCATGCAAATCTCTTGCTAAATTAACATCTCCATTTAAACCTGCCTGAATCATCTGGTTCATCTGAGATGGTATTACATTTGAAGTAACTGAAATAACGCCTGATCCACCCATAAGTGTTTGAGGTGAACACAAATGGTCATCCCCACTCATATAAGCTAAATCAGAAATTGCCCGAAGCTCAGTAACTCTTTCAATGGCTCCAGCTGCATCTTTCACCCCAATGATATTCGGATGTTCTCCGAGCTTGGTTATGGTTTCTATGGTCATGTTTGTACCTGTGCGGCCAGGTACATTGTAAATAATAACAGGTTTTTTACTAACATCTGCAACCGCTGTATAATGAGCTATCTGTCCAGATGCTGTTGGTTTATTGTAATAAGGAGTTATAATCAGCACAGCATCCACATCAAGTTTACAAACAACATTCGTGAATTCAATTGTTGACGCAGTGGCATTTGTACCAGTTCCGGCAATTACAGGAACTCTTCCGTTTGAAACCTCAAGGACTGTTTGTATAACTTTTAGTTTCTCTTGCTCTGACAGCGTGGCCGGTTCACCGGTACACCCGCACGCAAGAATCCCCTGAATCCCTGAAGAAATCTGGTATTCCACCAGTTTCCTCAGAGATTCATAGTTAACACTTTCGTCCTTGAAGGGTGTAACAAGTGCAGTTACAGTACCCTTCAAAACCATTTGTTACTCCTTTGCCTTCTTAATAAAAGGTGTAATCAGATCCATGGGAATAGGGAATGCAATTGTAGAATTATTTTCCACAGCGATATCTGTAAGTGTTTGCAGATACCTGAGCTGAAGAGCTGAAGGATGTTCATCAAGTACTTTTGCTGCTGCAGCAAGTTTAACAGATGCCTGAAGTTCTGCATCAGCTCTAATGATCTTCGCTCTGCGGTCTCTTTCCGCCTCTGCCTCTTTTGCCATCATCCTTTGCATATCTTCAGGCAAATCAACATGTTTAACTTCAACTGTGGAGACCTTAATACCCCAAGGATCAGTCATTCTATCAAGAATATCCTGCAGTTTACCATTAATTTCATCTCTGTTAGCAAGCAATTCATCAAGAGTAGCTTCCCCTAGAACGCTTCGAAGAGTTGTTTGTGCCAGCTGATTCGTTGCATACATATAGTTTGTCACTTCAAGAATAGCCCTCTTAGGATCAATAACTCTGTAATAGGTAACAGCGTTAACTTTTACGCTAACATTATCACGGGTGATTACATCCTGTGGTGGGATATCCATTGTTATCACACGAAGATCAACTTTTTTCATTGAATCAATAACAGGAAACACGAAAATAAGCCCTGGCCCTTTTATTCCAATCACTTTACCCAGCCTGAATACTACACCTCTTTGGTATTCCTTCAGCACTCTTAGTGAACTAAGAATGACAACAAAAAGAATCACAGCTGGAACGCAAATGAATCCTATATTTTCCATGTTAACTCCTTTCGAATGGTTCGACTACAAGAATAAGATCATCCCTATCTACTTCAATTACCTTTATCTCTGAATCTTTTTTGAGCTTTTGCGGGGTATCTGTAATAGCCCACCATAACTCACCACGAACCTCAACTACCAATCTATTTCTGTAACCTACTTTTTTGCGTACAATTCCACCTTCACCAATCATGGCAATATCTCCGGTTTGCTGTGGTTTTTTTTGAGCTTTAAGCCCGAGCCATAACAGAAAAACTGAAACGAGCAAAAAAGTTATACCGCCTGCCCAAAGTACATTACCTATCATACCCATTTATTCCATCCTCCAATCATCTGCCGATTCCACACCCTTAATTTTCAATATCAGAGAATTCGGATTTGTAGCAGCAGCAAGTGCAGTTTCTTCATCAATATGATCATTCTTAAGAAGACCAAGTAAACACATATCAAAAGTCTGCATTCCATATTGGTGTGCTCCCTGCTCCATTGTATCATGAAGAAGATGGGATTTCTCTGGGTCTGCAATGCAGTTTCCAATGGTTGCAGTATGAAGCATTACCTCTGCAGCAAGAACTCGCTCCTTACCTGTTTTTTTGGGAAGAAGCCTTTGTGAAATTACTGCCTTTAAAAGCCCTGCAAGTTGAAGGCGTACCTGTTTCTGCTGAAATGCAGGGAACATATCAATAATTCTGTTAATAGTTTCAGGCGCGTCTGTAGTATGAAGTGTACTCATAACAAGGTGACCTGTTTCAGCACCACTAAGGGCAATCATTGCTGTTTCAGCATCACGCATTTCGCCAATAAGTATAACATCTGGATCCTGCCGAAATACTGCCCGAAGAGCTGTAGGCCATGTATTCGTATCAATTCCTACCTCACGCTGGCAAATTGAACATTTTTTATCTGGGTGCAGAAACTCAATAGGATCTTCAATAGTAACAATATGAGCTTCCCTATTTTCATTAATATCATTTATCATGGCTGCAAGTGTGGTGGATTTACCACTTCCCGTGGCACCTGTAACCAGTATAAGACCCCGCTGCTCTGAACATATTTTCTTTATTGATGGAGGCAAACCAAGATCACTCAACTTAGGAATCTCAAATGGAATTTTCCTCATAACCATTGCAGGTGTACCGCGCTGATTAAAAATATTAACTCTGAACCTAGCCTTGCCAGCTAGACTGTAAGCAAGATCAGCTTCAATTCCCTGACTTAACAATTCTCGTTGCTTTTTATTTGTTACCTCTTGGGTAATCTGAACCAGATGCTCATTAGTAAAACAGGGATACCCTTCAGCGTGTTTTATGTGACCAGATCGTCTTATTATAGGGGGCGACCCTACTTTAAAATGAATATCACTTACATGCTCATCAACAAGAGCTTCAAGAATACTATCAATGGCCTTTTTCTGCTCCATACAACCCCCCTGTTCGTATATACAAATCTACAGCTTCAGGTACAAGGTATGTGATTTTTCGATGTAAACTAACTCGATCTCGCAGTTCTGAAGATGAAATCCATATACCTGGAAAATTAAACAATTTAACTTGACTAAGTATACCTGCTTCAATCTTGGAAGAATCCGTATCCGGCCGAGTTCCCACAAGAACATCAGAAATTTGAAGTATTTCCATGGGGTTTTTCCAAGTATGTAATTCAACAAGACTATCCATTCCAATTATAAAAGATGGCTTTGAATCTGAAGCTGAAAGTTTTTTTAACAAATCTACCGTATAAGATGGGCTGTTATGTGGTTCCAGATCAGCGATTTCAAAGGATGAATTCCCGGATATCGCAAGCGCAAGCATTTTTAAACGAATGCTAATCTCTGTTATTTTTTTGCTGTTTTTATGTGGTGGTTTTCTAGACGGTACGAAAAAAACTTTTTCCAACGAAAATTGTTCAAGAGCCTCCTGGGCCAACATAAGATGACCCAGATGCGGAGGATCAAAAGTTCCTCCTATAAAACCAAACTTCACTGCAATTCCTGTAAACCGGAAAGAGCTTGGTCTTGTTCTTCCTCAGTAAGTTCACAAGTTTCAATTGCCCTGTTATAATATGTTTTTGCAGAATAGCTGTTATCCATGGATCTGTACAAGTCCCCCATGGCAATAAGTACAGCACCCCTGCAAGATGTTTCCCCGTAATTATCCATGGCATCCCTCAGATACAATAAGGCTGCGTCAGTCTCTTGTCTGTGAATATAGAATTCACCTATGAACAATGCCCTCATTGCGAGATGATCATTTACAAGAACAGACAGCTCAAAAGCAGAATCAATCAAAGGTGAAGCAGGATATGTTTCAAAAAATCTTTCTACTTCCTGCCGCGCTCTGATCACCTGAGTTTGATCACGACGATAATCCCTTCTCTGCATCCACATTGTTTCAGCAAGTGCAAATTGAGCATCATCAGCCCATACTCCTCGAGGAAATTCATTTACAACTCTGTACAAATAAAACTCAGCGTCAGCCCATAATTTCTGTTTTCTGTCAGCCAAAGCACTTCTGTATAGAAAAAAATCAGTTTCAGTATCACCGGGAAACTTAAACATAAGTTCCGTATACAGGAAAGAAGCCTGTGGCCACTGACCATCCTGAAAATACTGATCCGCAAGATCGATTATCTGCTCTTTTTCCATGCCTGTTGTTGATGGGAATGTTCCACATCCTGAAACTATTAGAAAAAGAAAAACTACTATGGTTCCATATTTGATCATTTTAACCTCTTGAATTTATGGTGCAATGTATCTAAGTGAATCTCTACGAGCAGCAGCAGCCATGGATGCTGCTGAATTCAAACCTGGTGCCGCCTGACATGCCCTGTTATACCACATCAGAGCATCAACAGGGTCACCGGCAGTTTCAGCCATAATACCCAATTGTAATGCTGCTTGAACCCTTACCCCAGTAAAACTTGACTGCCATGCTTCGAGAAGTCTTTCTCGGGCCATAAAAAAATCACCCTGCAGATTGTCTTGTTCCGCAAGATTAAGTAAAATATCCATTCGTCGCTGTCGCATGGATGAATCTAGAAGATTCATTCTATCAAGTTCAGTAAGAACTTCCAATTCATCTTCTTCACGACCTAGCGTATAATGAAGGAGTTCAGCTCTGGCAAAAAGCATCTCTCCTCTTAGATCTGTTCGAACAAGTGGAATTCTGTCAAGCTCTACAATATGCAACTCTGCAACATATCGAAGCAAACTGTCCTCGGCAAAAGTACCGCTTAGTGAGTCAGGAATCGCTACTATTGAAGCCAAATGACCGGAAGCATACTTTCCACGGAGAAGCCATTCTTCTTCGAAAACCTGATAAAGGTCTGGAGCAATTTCAATAGCTTTTCCAAAAGCATTATAAGCAAGTAAAGAATCATTATCACGAACCATTTCCCACCCTAGTCGACGCCAGAGGTGACCGATAGATAAACTATCACACTCTCCGGGATTCATAGAAAGAAAATCAAGAGCCGTTTGAGCCCTCTGTCTATGATTGCGATTCCTTTCTGCCTGACTTGCAAGAACAGCAGTTTCAGCAAGTTTATACTGCAATTCCCAATCATATTCTAAGGATTGACTACTGATATCTTCGTAAAGAGAAAGAGCTTGAGAATATCTTCCAGCAGAAAAAAGAACATCTGCCTGCTGTCTGGTATCTTCATCAAAATGCTCAACACCGCATCCACTTATTAAAAAAACAACAACAAGAGCAAAAGTTATTCCTAAGTATTGCACAGATCAGTTCCTGCTTGAATAAAACAGATAAACAAGAGCAGTTACAACACCTGTTACCACAAGTGGTTCAAGAACATTACCACTTTCCTGGTCTGATAGTTCACCATTAGCCCATTTTTCTGTTGAGCTCTCTAGAATAATTATTTCGGAAGGGGAAACAATACTCTCCACTACTGCACCTTCTCGAACTGTCTGTACAATGATACCAGAAGCATCAACTAAAGAAGCAGAAATCTGGCATGTAGCCAGTCTTGGCACCTGCTTGCCACCAAAAACCCAGCTTCTGCCTGTCTGCGCGTATGTTACTCCTAGTTCCATAGGTCTTAGATTTAGCTCCCATCCATTTTCTTCCCGAGAAGTAGTCACTGTAATATCAGATCCACCAAGAACAGAAGTTGCGATCTGCTCAAGTAACCAACCACCTTCATGATCGCCTTGAACATGGAGGGTTATGGTTTCAATTCCATATTCAGATATTTGCTCAACCAGCGGTTCCATAGCCTGAATAGTAGCAGTTTCAATCATATCAAGATTGGTCATTGAGCCAGTAAGTGCAAGTCCAAGAAGCAGTATTGTTATCATTTCCATTCCTATTCTTTTTCAAGAGTTACAATATTAATCATTCAATTATATTACTAATCAACAGGTTCTGCCATAAGAACAGCACCAGAAGATTCTAGAATTTTTACCTTTATTATTCTACCGGGTTCAACTGATTTCGTAAAGGAAACAACAGAGTCAACTTCAGGAGCATCCCATTTTGTATGCCCTGTGTGTTTATCATCTGCCAGAACAAACACTTCCCTACCTTCCAGTCGCAAATCCCAGTTTGAATAAAGACCGTCTCCAACTGCGGAAATTGCTGCCAGTCGCCGTGAAGCAGTAGAGTCATCTACAGCATCCCCCTTATCCATAGTTCTTTTATACTCAAGAGTTCCTTCTTCAGGATACCAACTAAAGGCTGCAATATGCCTAGCAGATTTGTATCTTCCAAGAAAATCTCTTAATTTGATAAAATCGGATTCTGTTTCCCCTGGGTATCCAGTGATAACAGTATATCTCACTGCTATATCAATTTGTGCTTTATCCAGCTGTTCCATTATTGTTTCAATTCTTTTAACGCCATGTTTTCGTCCCATGCGTTTTAATACCGAATCGCTTGCATGCTGGATGGGCATATCAATGTAAGGAACAATATTAGTGTATTTGCTGAATAATTCAGGTAGATATTTAGGAAAATGAAGTGGATGCAAGTAGTATAATCGCCACCAGATTGATGGATTTCTTTTTGCAAGAATTTCAGCTAAAGCTGTAAGATTTGTATGATCCTGTGTCCAGTTACCGCTATCCTGCGCCACAAGGCCTATTTCCATTGCTCCTTGCTGAATTAATAAATCAGCCTCGCTTAGAATACTATCTAGACTGTTAGCTGTAAATTTGCCCCGGATGGAGGGAATAGTACAAAAAGCACATCCATTACTGCACCCATTCGCTATTTTAAGGTACCTATAACTTCCTGAACCAATGACCTGAGCTGATTCCTGATTTGTAATTCCTAACCAGGATGAAAGCTTTCGCCAGTGGCCTGGGCCAATGACCAGATCAATATCATCAAGACCACCACTACCGTCATCGCTATACCTGCCGGGCAAACAACCTGCTAAAATGATTTTTCTGCCAATTTTCTCTGATTTCCAATTAATAATATCGGATAAATACTCTAAGGATTCTTCAGTAGCAGGTTTAATAAAAGCACAGGTATTAAGAATAATAAGATCTGCTTCATCTGGCTGGTTAGAAAAAACCCATCCGGCGCTATTCATTACCCATGCAAATCTTTCAGAATCTACTTTGTTTTTGGGACAGCCCAATGATATTATGTGATATTTCAATTTATTCTCCTAAAGAACGCCAGCATCAACAATCGAAAATTCCGGTATATCCGGTATTGCAAAAATATCCGGACTTATCAAACCAGTGCTTAAATCCCACATTTCCCAAGAAGTAGAATTTCCGTTAATATCGGTTGTTGAAAAGAAAAATGGAAGAGAATCCGACAGAGTATACCCTGCTGTAATCTCTGCAATTCCCCCTTCAAACACTCCGGAAGCAATGACAATAAGACTATCACCATTTTCACTTGAAGTAATTATGTTATCATCTTGGGAAGCTGTTATCAACAAGTGAAGAAAACCAGCAGGTGAGCCGGAATAAACAAGCACTTCTTTAAAAACAGGGTCAACAGTAAACATTTCTGTTCCTGTACAACCAAGAGCTCTACCTTCCGAATTATCATAACTAAGAAGAAATCTGTTTGGATGAGCCAGATGCATGATTCCAGATGACGTTTCTGAATCCATTGTAAGTGCCCAATAATCATTTTGTAAAAAAGAACCTGTAAGATAAGAAATCTTTTCAAGCCTTGCAGAAAGTGGTTGAAGCAAAGTAGTACCGGCCAAAACAATACACAATATCAAATTCATTAAAATCCTTCCTGAGAAGACATAACAAACACTGCATCATTGCCTACAATAACCATAATATCAAAACCACTTGCAACTGCACTAATTAAATCATCTCCCTGATTGCAAGCAACTATTTCTGGATGAGAAAGCCATTTAACAAGTGAATCTGTCACAAGTGTTGCTTCGGCCTGATGCCCCTGATTGTAGAAAACCGTGGTAAGTTCAGGTGCCTGATCATCAACTATCTCACTGGCACTTGCCCCTAAAGATCGGATATGAGAAGTTACCCTGAGAATACTGGGATTAACAGCGGGTTTCCCTACAACAGCCACCCGAGCACTGATACTTGAGACATTTGAAACAACATCAGTAGATTGCTCATCTGCTAAGTCGCTTTCCAATCGTCTCACTGCCAGTCTGGCATCTGAAGAAACCGGGGAATCGGGGTATCGATAAATCACTCCGTTAAATTCCTCAAGTGCTACAGTAAGTCTGCCTCTAAAATACAGTTGACTTGCCCGAGCAAATTGATTCACAGCATTCTCGTTTGATGCAAGCCCCTGAGGATCAAGAGAGTCCTCATTGCAACCAAAAGCAAGAACAAGAACAAAAAAGGTCATTATCGGCAAAATTTTAGATCTCTGCATTATCAGTATTTTCCCCTTCATTTTCATTTTTTTTCACAAGCACAGTTCGAGGCCTGCTACCAGAATGTGGGCCAACAACTCCTAACTGCTCAAGCATATCAATCAGTTTTCCAGCCCTAGCATAACCCACTCTGAATTTTCTTTGAACCATGGAAACTGAAGCCCTCTGCTGATCTATAATCACCCTCTTAACTTCTTCAAGAATAGGGTCATCAAAGTCTAGCTTTCCTGGGTCATATAAGTTCCCCGCAGCATCATCAGGTGGTTCAAATTCAAATGGCATTTCCGGTTGATCTTTCCAAAATTCTACAAGGGCTCTTGTTTCTGAAGTTGAAATAAATGATCCGTGAACACGAACAGGTTCAGGGGCCGCAGCAGGAATGTACAGCATATCCCCTTTGCCTAAAAGCTTTTCTGCGCCATTCATATCTATAATTGTTCTACTGTCCACCTTTGAACCCACATTGAAAGCGATTCGAGATGGGAAATTTGCCTTAATCATTCCTGTAATCACATCAACAGAAGGACGCTGAGTTGCAACAACCAAATGAATCCCAACAGCACGAGCCATTTGCGCAAGTCTAGCTATTGGCGTTTCAACCTCTCGTGCCGCAACCATCATCAAATCTGCAAGCTCATCAATTACAACCACAATGTATGGAAGATGTTCTTCAACATCTTTTGCGTCAAACCTCTGGTTGTATTCAGATATAGAGCGCACTCCTGTTCTGGCCAGAAGGGCATACCTTTCTTCCATTTCCTTCACAAGAGCGTTAAGCAAAAACTGTGCTTTTGCTGTTTGAACAACAACAGGAGCCCATAAATGAGGAATTCCTTTGTATGCAGAAAGTTCAAGCATTTTGGGGTCAATCATTGCCAGTTTAACTTGATATGGAGTTCTAGTAAGAAGAATTGTGGAAATAATCGCATGAACACATACACTTTTGCCACTTCCCGTAGCCCCAGCAATTAAAAGGTGAGGCATGGTGGTAAGGTCTACTATGCAAGTATGACCCTCTAGGGTTTTGCCCAAAGCAACGGGAATAATCTCTTTTTTAAATCCACTCATAATTTCGCGAAGATAAACGGTTTCAGGATTCTTGTTTGGAACTTCTATACCAACCGCGCCTGTGCCGGGGATAGGAGCCAGTATTCTAATCCTTTTAGCTTTTAAAGCTCTGGTTAAATCATTCGAAAGATTAAGTATTCTGTTTACCTTAACACCAACACCAGGAATCAATTCATATCTTGTTAATACCGGCCCTGCGGTATAATCATCTACTACACATTCAACTCCAAAGTCAGCCAAAGTACTCACAAGAAGAGCTGCCCTACTTTCTATTTCAGCAGGACTCTGATGCACTCTTTCACCGTCAGCCGGAAGTGATAAAAATTCCGCACCTGGAAGAGCATATTGATTCTCTGTTTCATGATTTTTATTAACTGTTGCTTTCTTTGTCTCTCGGGGTTGTGTGATTTTGTCGTAACTCTCACTCAAATCAATTGCAGGTTTGAATGTTTTTGTTTCATCCGCAGGTGGCTGTTGCTCCTCCACAGGTGGGTTTGGAATAATAACAGGTTTAGCAGTAAAAATCGGCTTTTTATCTGCAACTAAAACAGAAGCTTTTTCTTCTGTAACCAACTCAATCTTTGCATCAGTCACCACTGGAGGAAATACCTCAAATTGCTGCGATTCTTGTTTTGCTGGCATCTCAATGGGAACCCTAACAGGTGTATGAGTAGTAGTTTGTACATCATTCTGTATCAAAAACGAGGGAGCTTCAATGGTTTCACTGTTAGGTTGAACTTGCTGAATCCAAGGGTTTTCCGCTTCAACTGAAATTTCTTCAGGTTCTGAAGATTGTTCCACAATAGGAACTTCCACAAATTCAGGCTTTTTCTTTGCAGCCTTATTTCGAACAGATCGTTTTTTAAATCTTTCTACAAGTGAATTAATATCTGACCCAATATCCCAACCTGTAAATATCACAATTGAAATGATAAATAAAGAAAACAGACCCGCCCAACTTACAAAACCACCAACCAGACCTTGCGCTGCAAGAACAACCCTTGCAGAAAGCAAACCTCCTGTTGAGTAAAGATAATCTGGTTTTATTCTGCACAAAATCATGGAAAGCATAGCCGTTAAAAAGAAAAAAGAAACAAAAACAGCTGCTGTCCGCTGTAACCATTTTAATGCAAAATTTAAACGAAGAATCAATGAGCCGGTGAGAAACAAAAATACTGGAATAAAGAAAACAAGCAAACCTACTGAATCCCGCAAAAAGGCCCCTGTAGCTTTCATGAAATCAACAGGTGGAGACAATACTGATACCAGCACAATAAGAGCTAACAATAGAAATAGAAAAAAGAAGACCACACGGGTTTTCCCTACAGGCTGTTTTTTTAAAGGTCTTTTTCTGGCCAATCTACACCTGCCTCGTTGATATGCTTTGAGCGTCTGAATGGTAAGCCGGATCTGGCTTTGAAACACCATCAATACTAAAACAATACTTTATGGTTTGCCCTGATGACATGGTCAACTCTGTAAACCAGCTACCATCGGGAAGTCTCTGCATAGGGCAATCATTTTCATCCCAATTATTAAAATCACCTGTTACAAAAACGGCTTCAGCTTTAGGGTAACCAATACAGAAAAATGCTACACTGACTTTCACAGCAAGACTATTTTGCACAGCATCCCGAAGATCAGGATATGCGCGAAAGACCGGACGATGCCTGGCAGGAATCACCATTACTCCGTCATTACGAGGATCACGCACCCTTCTTGCTTTTCCCATTTTTGAACTAAAACAGCCGAACCCTCGAAGAAATACAGAATTTCCCATGCACAAATTTTCACTGATAACATCAAGAAATGTAACAAGCACAATCTGAACTTCTTTCAAAGTCAATCCAGTTCTTGATGCAGTTTCCCGCGCTAATTCTTCTCGAGTCATTTCCATCCTTAGTTTGTTCAACCATATTATAAACAACAAGTCTATATCTTACCATCTTATGTACCGTTGAATAGCAGAAGCCCTCGCCTCCGTCAAGGAGTAACAGTATAATTGAAGAATGAAAACAAATACAATTTTAATAGCAGGCCCTCCATGTTCCGGAAAATCTACAGTAGGTAAATTTGTTTCCATTTTACTTCAAGCTGTTTTTATAGATCTAGACTTTAAAATCACACAAAAAAGCGGCCACTCTGTCCAATGGATTTTTAAACACTCTGGTGAAGCCGAATTCAGAACTATTGAAAAGCAAATATTTGCTGAGGAAATGTTAAATACGGAACGAAGAACGGTTATAACTCTTGGTGGCGGAACGCTTCTTGATCCAGCAAGTCAAGTCATGGCAATGAAAAAAGCAGTTGTTTTTACTCTTTTTGCCCCAAACAAGGTACTGATAGCCAGAAGCAATTGGGATAGACCACTTGCAAAAGATCCGTTAATGCTGGAAAAACTAATACTTGAGCGAACAGAGCATTACAAATCACTGGGCAACCAGATTGATACAGAAAACAGAACCGCTGAGCAGGTTGCTGAAATTATAGCGAAAGCAGCTCTCCCTCTGTTGTTTCCACAAGACCAGCCTTTTTAATAGTGTTTCTTGCGTGTTCTAAACCTACATAAAACCTATCAGAATAAATAGTGTAATCGTCTCTTAATTTCTGTGGTGTCATATTCACTGTAATTACATTAGCACCAGCTTCAAAACACTTATACTGACCATCCTCAAGCAATCGCTCGAATGTGCTTGTTGCAGGAATCAGAGTTGTTTTTAAGAAAAGTCTCATTGCTGCAATGAATCGAAGACCAAGTTCAGGATCTCCTGTTGGTTCATTCTCTAACGGAGTTCCTGCTGCAGGTAGAAAAACAGATACACTAGACATTTCAGCTTCAAGATCTCGAAGCAAGAAAAGATCGTTAACCAGCGAATCTAAAGTCTGACCTGGAAGACCCAGTAGAGGTCCGGAACCAATATGATATCCGTGGCTTCTTAAAGTTTTCAGCCATTGAATTCTATCTTCAAGCAAAAAACCAGGTTTCATTTTTTGAAACAATTCCTTGTCAGATGTCTCATGTTTCAGAATAAATTTATACGCACCAGCCTCCCGCCACAGATCAAGATCACTTTCCTGATGAACTCCAACGCACAAAAGTACACCCATCCCCAGATCTTTTATGTCTGCGATCACACTTTGTAACCACTGGGCGCCGTAAGACTCACTTTCAGCAGCCTGAAGAAAGAATGTTCTAATACCATTGCTGTAAGCCTTTTTTGCGATTTCAAGTAACTCATCATGATCCAGTGAAAATCGAATTCCATCGGGATTGTTTAAACGCATTCCACAATACAAGCAACTGCATCTGCAAGAATTAGCAAATTCTACTACTGCTCTTATGAAAGCTTTCTTTCCGAATTCTTCATCTCTGATTTTTCTAGCTGCTTTATACAAAAGCTGAGCCTCTTTTGTGCTGCTGGTAAGAATAGATTTAAGATCTTCTTTTTGAAAACCATTATTCAACTTATCTTCAATCCAAGTATTTGTAATTTCTGTTTTCATGATAATTATAGCTTTATCCTTTCAAGTACTTTAGTTTTCAATCTATTATCTACAGTATAGCCCGTCCACAATCTGAACGCTTCAGCAGCCTGCTCAATAAGCATGACTTGCCCAGTGATTACCGGAACTGCAAGAGAATTACGCCAATTCCATGAAGCATTATAATTCAAATCAACAAAATTCCACCTAGTGGGTATACTGAACGGGAATACATCATTATTCTTCCACCCAAGAGGAGTAGCGTTAACCACTGTTGCCATTGAAGGTTTTATAGATGGAAGTGTTTCTCCTCTTCGTAAAATAATAACATTCTCAACACCTAATGCAGTAATAACCGCTGCTGCCGCCCCACCATTCCCCAGCACATAAAATGGTGACGGAAGATTGTTCATCATTTTTTCAATACCGATAATGTCAGTATTGAATCCTGATATTTTATTTTTTTCAAAAACCAGCGTATTTACTGCTCCTGCCTTTTGGGCACTAAGTGAAACAGTATCACAAGATTTCAAAGCTAACTTTTTATAAGGAACAGTTACATTCAAACCTGCAAATTCATTTAAACACAGTTCACTAACCAATCCAGCAAAATTGTCAGATTTTACCGGATACAGATTATAAACTCCCCTGATACCAAAACAATCAAGAAACATAGAATGTATGATCGGTGAAAGAGAGTGTGAAACCGGCCAGCCTAAAAGACCAGCTTTAAATTCTGTAATCATCTGCGTTTTCTACGGATAAGCTGAAATAGCTTAACAATCAGATCAGCGAGACCTGTGGGTTTGTAAAATACCGGTTCAAAAAGCTCCTGACCTGGATATAATTTTTCCGCAAGTGGAGCGCCTTTGTATAAACGAATTGTTCCTATATTGATAAATGTACTGCCCCAACCTAGAAAAATTCTGGCTCTTGCCATGAAAATAAACTTTTTCAAAAGAGCTGTGAAATTTTCTCCTGGCGCTGCACTAAAGAAATTAATTCCCACAGAAAAACCTGTTTCTCGCGATCGTTTAACCACAGGCCAAAGTCGCTTCAACGCGCCGCCTTTGCCCATGAGTTTCCAGCCCTTTTTAGTGATAACATCAGGGGAAAAATCTACGGATCTACAACCTGCCGCATAAAGGTTTTTTAAACTTTCAAGTGGTACCGATTCTGACAACCAAGCACCCCATGGTGGAACATTATCTATTTTAGATATTGCTTCTATAAGTGACAAGTAGTAATCTCGCGGATGGTCAAAAACCGAATCTACAAACATAAATGAATCAAAACCTTGCTTTTTTATCTCTTCAATATCATCAACCACATGCTGAATAGGCCTTAACCTAAAAGCTTTACCACTAAGCGATTTGTATGTACAATAGGCACAGTTAAACACACAACCTCTTCTGGACTGTACGCCAACAGAACCCTTGCCAGGATAGTTTTTTGCAGGGAAAATACTGTAATCTGGTAAGGTTATGCTTTCCAATGCAGGTCTTGGAGGTTTTGCAATACCTGATTGCAACCAAGATGGGCAAGGTGCACCCTCTAAATATTCCAGCACTTCCGGTAATGCCTTTTCACATTCGCCTACCATTGCTATATCAATTCTAGGCCAGAGTTCTGTAATCTTTTCAGGATATATTGAAAAACCTGCTCCACCGGTTATAACAGTTCCTTTCCACTTTTCGAGAGCTCTCATTATCTCTCCGAAAGAGTCAAGGTACCAGTGAGTAATCGGATAAGAACTATCATCTATATTTCTTACTGAAATTGCCACAACATCAGGTTTTACTAAAGTTAGCTTCTCTTTAAGGGCTTCTCCAGGGAATTCAACCAGACTTAAATCTATACCAGAACATTCATGCATATCCATAGCTCCAGCCAAATAAGCAAGACCTATGGGATATATAGGAGCCTCTCTCCGACCAACCGGTGATTGAACAAGCAGAACTCTCAATTTATCTCCAATCTGTTCGCCTTTGCCTCTGCATCTTCTTTTACTATAATGAAAAATACAAGAGCTTCACATAGTAGCCATTTTTAGAAAGCTGCTTCGGTGAAAAAACAGAAGGGTTTTGAGATAAAAAAATACAACTGGAGCAAAATTTCAGTACAGATTTTGATTAGCATTTTTTTCGTGGTATTAACGATTTTGGTATCTCCCAACAGCGTTATATCTGGATTAGTATGCTTTTCAGCAATAACTTCATCATATTTTGCATTTGACCTTAAAAGTGAGCAACTCACACTTTTTCCCGTTTTTTTATGGCTAGCATTTCTTTTTGGAGGATTCCTTTCAGGGATTATTGTTTATCTCTCTTTAATTATAGCTGCATTATGGTTCAACTTGAAACCCGCTAAAATATTCACTTTTTTTCTGAAATACATTCCTTTAGTTATTCTTTTCTTTTTTACACTTTCAACTGGAACTGGATTAAAAGCATTTTATCTACTTTTGATTCCGTCAGGAATAATAATTCAAGTACTCACAGGTACCATTTCTCTTAAGTCTTTAAAAATCGTTTCTATTACTTGGTTACTTTATGGGATTTTCTCTTGGATTATTCATTTCTTTCTTACAGGCTCCGGGATTGTCGGTGGAGTTATGATCATCACTGCTATATTCACATCATTAGTTATGAATTACAAAACAAAACTGCAATTAAATTCAATTTCACAAAGAATTGAATTGCTATCACTGCAAAATAAATTTGTAAGCTACCTGTATGATAAAAATGCCGATTTTCAATTATACTTAATGAACGGCTCAGAGGTCTGGACTATGCAAGGAAAACCAGCTTCCATCAATATATCTCAACCGAAATCCAGAAATTATGAAATTGTTCGACAGGGGAAATGGCTCCTTGTTTCCACAAAAAAATCAACTTTTATAGCAGAAGGAAAAGCTGCATCGGAGCTGGAAACCCTCAGTAAAACCGATTTAATGGAAACCCTAGATCTTCTTGAAAATATCTGGACAGCGTCTTTTAGAAAAAAAAGGCTGGAAAATGCATTCATGGGAGCTGCGTTAATGTTTGTACAATTAGCAGATAAGAGAGACTCTGATACCCATAACCATTCTGTGCGCGTTTCAACCATGGCAGTTCGATTAGCCAAGATTCTAAAGCTACCGGAAAGTGAAATTCTACAATTACGAGTAGGCGCATTGCTTCATGACATTGGAAAACTAGCGATTCCCGCCCATCTGATAATGAAAAAAGGATTATTAACCCAAAAGGAAAGAACTCTAATCGAAACCCACCCTGAAGCAGGAGGTAAGCTTCTAGGCGAAATTCAAAGATATGATGAAACAATTACAATTGTTAACCAACACCATGAGCACATTGATGGTACTGGTTACCCACTAGGTCTAAAAGGTTCTTCTATTTCTCTTCTTGCCCGAATAGTTGCTGTTGCTGATGTGTTTGATGCAATTACTTCACCTAGGTCATATCATCTTGGAATTTCTGAAAAAAGTGCTTTTCAGGAGATAAACAAATATCGTGGAATACATTTTGATGCAAATGTTGTTGATGCACTGAAAGATCTAATATTATGAAAATAAAAATTATAGCTTCATTTGCCTTGTTGTCTCTGTTTTTTGTTTTCCCACCTGACTCAAAAAACCTTATAAATCCCGCTGATTCATTAAGCCTACTATTGCTGGCGGCAACTGGAATTCTCTTATCAAAACTTTTTATTCTATCGTCTGAAAAAGGTGATAAAATTGGCATTGAACCTGCCGTGATTGTTTGTCTTGCCACGTGGGAAACACCATCAATCATATACCCAATCACTGCTTTAATGGCCTTCAGTGGTAGTTTACTGAACGCTATGCGCATGCAAAAAAAACTTTCTACTGAAATTGTTAATGGTATATATCAAGGTATCTCTTTTCTTTTACTTTTGAAAGTAAGCACTTTTCTTTATTCGAATTTCCAATCATTCTTTCGTAATAATTCTATTATTCAAACATATCTAATTATGATAATATTAATAATAATAGTCACTCTTATTCGATCAATATCTATATGCTTTTGCAATTTTATCAAAGAAAAATCTTTCTCAGCACTTAAGAAAGAAATCTTACTGAATTCGTTTATCATCCTTCCAGCAATCCCCTCGGCATGGGCGGCTAGTCAAATCAATAGTGCAAATTTTTCTATTTCTGTGTATGCTCTTAGCCTATTCTCTATGTTATTCATTCATGGAATAAATTTAAGAATAAACAGATCAGCCCATGAAAAAACAAATGAACTGGAAACCATACTTAAATTAAACAAACTATCAAGTGATCTTTTTTCCACACAAACAGAGATTGATGCTTTAAGAATTCTGAACAAAGCTGTATCGGAAGCTTGGGACTGTAAAACAGTCACTCAATGGAAATCGCTAAAATATTTTGACGGAGAATTCTGGGATACTGCAAATGCAGTCCATGTACAGCACGATGCCGGATTAATAATTTGGATTGATTCCTTCAATTCAACAATTCCATTGTATTTTGAAGCATTTCTTAACAGAGCGATTCCTGTGTTAACAGGCCTGGAAGCAGAAAAGAAAATGGAAAGAACTTCTTGGGAGTCAGTAGAAGCAATGATCTCATTTGTAGAAAAAGATAAAAGCGATTTTGCCGGTTTCAGCAGACGGGTGGCTAATACAACATCAAAACTATGTATTGCCTTAGAAAAGGATCTATGGTTCCACGATTGTATGCGTCTTGCTGGTCTGTTACACACCATATCTTTACCAAAAGAAAAGAATTCTAACCATATACCTCATTCTCTTCCAGAGATAACAATCATTGCTCTAAAAAACATGATGGAACACTGGAGTGGCACGGGCCCCGCCGGTCAAAGCCACGAAGAAATTCCACTTGCTTCAAGAATTCTTGCTGTAAGCATCGCATGGGAAAAAGGCATGAACTCAGGAGTTACAATGGCAATAAGAGATATGCACATGAAGGCGGGAACCATTTACGATCCCCGCCT
>JAOZUR010000105.1 GCA_029938555.1 Candidatus Sabulitectum sp.
ATATAGAAACTCTGAATTCACAGAGCTTCCTGCAACAGGATGTACCTTTGATTTTAATCATGCTACTAATACTGCCGTAATTGCAGTTCCAGGACCGGACATGGCGTTGGTAATTAGATACACTTCATCAGGAGTTGAATCTGAATGTGCCTCTATTTCACTTTCAAATACGGTTACAGTAAGCCCAAATCCTGCCAGTCCAGGGCAAATTTCTTTGGTATTTTCATTACATTCGCAGGTAACCGGAGAGTTGTCTGTATATGATTTAACTGGCAGAAAAGCAGCAATTTTACAGACAGGCAGTTTTGTCGCTGGAGAAAACTCAATAACCTGTGCTCTTCCAAGTTCTCTTCCATCTGGAATTTATTCAGTAAGGTTCTCAGCACCCAGTGTATCCATCACAGGCCGTTTTGTTGTTGTGGATTAAGAGCAGAACTAAATGAGTAACAATGTCTTTTCCTAGAGACGCCCTTGGGTAAACAAATTTTAAAAATAAGCATGACACTTTTTTAAAGAAGTGTCATGCTAAAGGAAGACTAAGGGTGACTTTAGCACCAGAATTTTTTTGGTTGGTTAGGGAAAGACTTCCATGATATTTTTCGGCAATTCTAGTAACAATAGCAAGTCCTAACCCTGAACCGGTACTATTCTGACCTTTTACAAATGGTTTAACTGCCTTGTTAATAAATCCTTCCGAGAAACCTGAACCATCATCTGAAACGGAAACACTAATTGTATTTTGCCCCTGGGTAATGTGGATATTTACACAGGTTGAGGCATGCCTTACGGCGTTTCGAATCAGATTGGAAATAGCTCGTTGCAGCAATCTGTAATCGCCTGGTACTGTTGAATCCTTTTTCTCAGCGATAACATTTATTTTAACAGATGGATCTAGAACGTTTTCCCCGCTTGCAGCAGCTAAGCAAACAGAATAAATTGAAACTTCTTCCGTAATAACGGTGCTTGTACTACTAATTCTGTTAAATTCCAACAGTTCTGAAACCAGTCTATCAAGTTCGAAGAGATCCTTTTCCATAAGCCCTAGTTTTTCCTTAAGATCCTTTGGTTTTTCCTTTGCAAGTTCCAGGGCAAAACTAAGCCTGGCCATGGGTGTTCTAAGTTCGTGAGCCACTGTGTTTAATAACTCGTTATGAGAATCAAGCAAAGAAATGATTTTCTCTGCCATGACATTGAACGAAGTGCCTAGTTGTTCGATTTCATCTTTACCGGTTGAAAGGGGATAACGAGCTGTCAGTTTACCTTTGCCGAACTCACTGGTAACACGATTCAAGGTGGAAACACGGACAAAAACAGGCCGTAAACCAAGAGCAAGCGCTAGAGCCTGAGAGAGAAAAAGACCTGAAATCAACATGATTAATGGCAGTAAACGCATGTGATTTATTTTTGCCACTGCAAGCATGGAAAAATCTTTACCTGGAAGATGTATCAACTGAACAGATCTCCACTCCCTTTCTTCTGGGGGAAAACCGTGTCCTCCTTGTGGTCGCTGTGAGTTTCTGATAAATCGTAAACCGATATTCATTGAATCAGCAAGAGCTTCTATTTCTGGTCTTGTAGGATTTTGCATGTTCATTACAATGTTGCTGAAAGATTCAACTAGTTCTATTCTCTGTTTTTCAAAACGGGCTGGCAAGATTGAAAATGAAATCCAGCTTGTAGCTGTAATTGTCACCAGTGTTGTAAGGGCAAGAACAAGGTAGATTTTCCAGTAAAGTTTCATGATTATTTTTCCTCAGACGAAAACGACATGAGGTAACCCAAGCCACGAACAGTTTTGATCATGTTTCCATGTTTTTTGAGTTTCCGACGCAATCTGGAAACAAGCACATCTATTGATCTGTCAAATGTGTCAAAATTGATTCCCCTAAGTTCTTCCACCAGAATATTTCGCTTTTGAACGCGCCCTGCCCGCCTGGCAAGTAGAACAAGTAAGTCAAATTCTGTTGTTGTAAGATCAAGAATAACTTGTTCTAGGCTGGCTATTCTTCCAGGCACATCTATTGTTACAGGCCCCACTTCCAGCATCTCTGAATTCAGATCGGAAGAACTTCTGCGTAACAGAGCTCTTACCCTTGCCAGAAGAACTCTTGGGGCAACAGGTTTCCCTAGATAATCATCAGCACCCAGTTCTAGGCCGGTAACAATATCAATATCTTCTTTCATTGCTGTAAGCATCAGAATAGGGCCTCGCCAACCTTCTCGAAGAGAGCGGCATACATCAAGGCCACTGATGTCTGGCAGGTTCAAGTCAAGAATAACAAGATCTGGTTGCCCTGCAACTACTCTTTTCTTTACATTGGCACCTGCATGTAAAACTTCTATTTTGTATCCTTGATTTAACATATATTCTGACAAAAGAGAAGCCAGTGGAACATCGTCCTCTACAATGAGTATCTTTTGCTGCATAGTACTTGGTACCTCCTGTTGACATTAACAAAGCTTTTCTATTCTATAACCCCATGAAGAATGAAGCAATCTCTTTGGAAAGGAAACAATATGGTTATTTTTCTTGTTACTGCGTTGACACTTATTATACCGGCTAGTTCCCAGGTTTACACCCTAGAGCCTGTGGGTATTGAATTCGGATACCTGCCTACTGAAATCTCTCCTTTAATAGAAGGAGTTATGACGGAAGAAACAGGAGCTCTCGCTGGGCAACCTAATATGCTTGGTATGACCTTTGGTTGCTTTTACTGGAAAATAGATGAAGATATAGATAACAAAGCATTCTGGGTTGAAGAAAAACTTTCCAGTGTAATCCCCCCTGATTTGATGGAGTCTATTCAGACATCTGAACCCACGTGGGTTGAGGGTAGTTTAGCAACCCAGGTGAGAGGGTCACGGTCTCTCGGGCTTATGTCTCAGATAAGTTTTACTTTTTCACCCCCGGGCTGGGCCATGGGTAGAGGCAGAGCTTACGGCATTTTCAGAAATGGTTATGCTGTGTTAATCACAATGTATGGGCCTTCAGAAAGCAATCCGCAGAACTTCCTTGAACAGATTGTAGCAACTGCTGTATTGGTAAACGAATAAAAATTATTACCGCATAGCTGATTTGTCAGTTATGCGGTTTTTTAGAATGAAAAAGCCTGCTGTCAGATAAAGCATGGAATGGGCAAATACAAAAAGGGTGATATTCCATGCGTTAGATATTGAATCTATGGTTTTTACCATTTCCCCCAGGGGAGCCACAAACCACCAGCTTACAGGTGTGCCTGTAAGGCCTGGAAGCAGTGCTAGGCTGAAAAGACCCAGAGAAAGAACTGCACCACTTGGACCATCTGTAATTGAAGAGCATAAAGTTGCAGCACCAACCACCCATAATGCAGTGAAGAGGCATCTGGTGAAAAGGATTTGGGAAATTGAACTAACGGGAACACCAAGGGTGTAAAGAATAATCATAGAACTAACAATCATTATTACAGAGACCAGTACAAACGCAACAAGAACAGGGCTAAAAAAGTGACCTGTAAAATTAGAGGTTTGATTCTTTAGTTTTTTCCATGAATCTTTAAGGAACATGGTAACAATGGGAGTTGCAACCAGAGCAACAATCATAACAATACGCCAAAGAGAAAAGATCAGACGCTTACCAACTGGAACGTAAGCAATCATTCCAGATTCCTGCAGCCATGATTCTATAAATACAGAAGCTACATATAGAACTGGAACTGTAAGGAAGGGTGCTAACCATCTTAGATGGAGCACTGATTTTATATCAACCCATGGTTTAAATGATTGATTTGACACTGTTAGCCTTTCCTTTAAACTCAAAGACAGGAATATTACTCCCATCATAAACGATTGGATGAAATGAAGAAATACCTTACAACCGTTGTAATGCTTCTGCTAATGGGTTGCAGTGAAGAATATTACAGCGGTCTTGGCTCTGTTGACCTCCATGTTACATCTATTACTTTTAGAGATTCCGACCCTGCCACAATAACAGGAACTCTTGCTTCTGGCAAACCAGCAGAGTTTATAAGAGTTGTTGATGCTCCACAGGTAAAGGGAATTTCAGTGAGATTTTCAATTGAAACAGATACAACAGGATTGAATGAAGTAAACAATACCGTTAGTTTTCCACTTCAAGTAGAATTGAATCAGTTTATTCAAGAAGAGACGGTTGCAGAATTCCAGTTAGATCATGCGGGTTTATCATGGACACCTTCTTATGCACTAAGAGCAGACACAGGAGTTAGAAGAGTTTATGCCTCTGCATTAGTAAACAATACAACAGCTCAGACATGGCAGGCAGATACAGTTCGGTTCATTAATCCCGAAAACGGCCCTGTAACCACGGCTACAGGAAGAATTGCCGTACGCCCCGGCTCATTACCTATCCCATGGTGGAATGCTGTTGCAGCCCCTCCTGAGGCTAAGATAGTTTATGGCTGGCCTGTTCATGGTAAGTGGAATCCTATGATTGCAGTTTACTGCCCTGCTGCTGGAAGGGTTGAAGAATGGACAGGAAGCATTTATCAGCGCGGTGATACTTTATGGTTTCCCGCAGATTCACTTTTAGAATTGAATCTTACGTGGGAACAACAACCCAGAGAGTACCATTGTCTCATGGAAGCTGTTTCCCTAACAGACTCAACAATGAACTGGACAATCCAATGGCCTGACCAACTTCCAAGAGGCGCTGATATAACCCCAGGTTTAGATTCTTTTGAACTTCACTCAAGAGAGTCAGTTACAATACTGTACCGTGAGGTTTATTGACTTGACCATTTCATAAAAATTCACTAGAATAGCGTTTCTGCGGTGCGCCCGTAGCTCAATTGGATAGAGCATCCGGCTACGGACCGGAAGGTTTGGGGTTCGAGTCCCTTCGGGCGTGCCA
>JAOZUR010000106.1:0-3339 GCA_029938555.1 Candidatus Sabulitectum sp.
AAGTCTACTCTTGTGTTGGCTTCTTTTATTAGAACTTGGGCTTTGTTTGGAAGGTTAAGGTTGTGTTTTTCAAGAAAGTCTAACCATTCTATTTCAAGGGTTGAGTCACAAAGGGCTTTTAGTCTGTTGAGGTGGTCTTCTCTTGTTGTGTCTGTTGGTGAAGTTTTGTGGTTGCTTTGCTTTAGAGCCATGAGAAGGTCTTTGATTTTGTTGCGGTCAAGAAGTTTGTGTTCAGACTGGTTGTAGTAGCTCATAAGGCAGCTGTAACAGGCTTTGCTACATTCCTCTGCAGTTGCTGTGTTTGTTCCTGTTTCAGGGTTGAAGTGGCAAAGATTGAGGGCTTCTGTTGATATTCTTTCGATTGAATTCTGCTCTGCTAGAATTCTTTCAAGAACACCAGCTCCTCCTTCTGATGACTCATAAAGAAGAATACTAGTTGGGTTGTTTTTGTCGGGCAGGGCTTCAGCTGCAAGCTCTCTGTCTTCAATTTTATAAACTATCTGGATTGCATTCTTAAGTACTGCCATGAATGAAAAGAATTCTTCCTTATCAAGTTGTTTTTCAGGTTCAATTATCAGGCAGTTTTTTGTGTCTTCAACATAAGGAATAACTCTTCTTGTAAGAGCTGCATTGGGGTCATCATCATTTGTCGATTCCTTGTCTTGCTTCTCCCATTTTCCTTTTTCAATATCAAGAATAAATCCATACTTGTACTGGTCTTTTCTGCGCTTCCAACCAAGGTTAATTCGCCATATAGTTGCAGAAGGGCCATACTTCAGACTGAGTATTCTATGGTTACTTTCGTCTTCAACTATGCTGGTTTTAATGTGATTACCCTGTGCAGTTTTCGCAAACCTTACAGCTGTTTTTAGCTCAAAGCCATAACGCATTCGCTCTTCCTCATCGGCACTAATTCGCTCTCGTCTTCTTGTGGAAACATTCCTGAGCCTGAACATGTTGTTCATAGGTACAGGTAATTCTGTTTCACAGTTTTCACAAAGGTCTTGTGTTGGATTGTTGCTAACCTCGTGAAGGTAACCACATTCATCACAAATCTTAATCTCTCCTGTTGCTATTTCAGTGCCGTCAACCTGAAAAATCACACGATCAATTTCGTACTTGGCTCCTTCATGATAGATCATCGAGCGTGGGCCGAATTCACTAATTGCCATGAATCTGCTTCTTGAAAGGTATTCACCTTCACTTCTTCGTCGTCCGGGGATATAAGCGTTTAAGGGAAGTCTTGGAAAATTGTATCCCGGTAAAAAACCTTCACTGGCAAAATAGCGGTAGCTGTAGAAATCACTGCCAAGGTCGAAGTTCTCATTAAGAAGAAGGTCTCTCTGGCGTTTTGCTTCTCTGTGAAGCCTGTCAGCTTTGTCTCTTTGTTTTTTATCGCGTGATGCATCAAGGTTAATTCTATTCTGCTGTTTCATCTGACTGACTGCAGATAAATACAGATACTTCCAGCGTTCTGTTGCTTGGTCAAATCTGTCCATAACTCTATTCAACTGCTTTTCAAACCAGTCATCCTCGTACCAAAATGCATCTTTGAGTTCTGGGATCAGATCTTTGTATATCTCATCTACCCTCTTCAATGTTCTTTTGATTGCAAATGAGTCTTCAAACTCTTCCCTGATATGCGGGTAAAGGAAAGGCTCTCCACCGGTTTCAGGAAGAGATAAAATATCCTTAAGAGATTTACCTAGTTTTACACCTGTTTCAGCAAGCCATATTGCATGAAGGTGTGAAAGAATGAGTTCCTCATTAACCATATCAATTCTTGGTGGTATAACCGCTCCGGCAACCATTTTTTCAGGTTTTCTGAAGAAGTACTGATCGTGTGGTCGGTGTTTACCGCAATAGGTGAAGACCAAGGCAGGTTGGCCACTTCGGCCTGCTCGTCCGCTTCTTTGGGCATAATTAGCTGGGTTGGGTGGCACATTACGCATGTTAACCACATTAAGCTGAGCAATATCTACACCGAGTTCCATAGTTGGGGAACAGAAAAGAACAGGGAGTTTTGCCTTCCTGAAATCTTCTTCCCTCTGCTGCCTTATTTCACTTTTCACCTGAGCTGTGTGCTCTGCCGCTTTGATATCAGGAATTCTATTGCCTACTTCAATGTAGAATTGTTTGAAGTATTCATTCGTTTTGGCTTGATTTTCAGACTGTCTTACAACTCTGATGTAATCAGGTGTTGGGGCGGAGCCATCTCCCTTTTTCCATATAAGGCTGGAAGCGTTTAGCCTGAAACCTGTTAGACCACTTCTACTTGCTGGAAGTTGTTCTACAATACCACCTTTTCTTAGAATTTCAAGCAAATTCTTTATAACGAGATCTGTGTCATCAAGAGTTAGTTTTTCAGCATACTCTGGAAGTGTTGAGGAGCGTCTAAGATACCTGCCCATTCCTCCTCTTGAAGATACATAGCGGTACTTCTTTGTGTTTCCAAGATAACTGTTTTCTTTGGGTCTTGAGGTTGGAAAAAGAATACTAGAATATGTTGGTTTTTCATCCTCATCCATTGCCCATGGATCTTTCAGATGCTGATTGCTTAACCTTAGTAATCGTTCCTGATAGTCTGGTTCCAGATAATCAACTTTAAGAACAAGCTCTCTGCGCATGTAATCCAAAAGAGTAGTCAGTATTTGTTCTCTTACTTCAGAAGATGCAGTTGCTAAAGCTTCATGTGATTCCGACCAGAATTCGTTTTCCTCAGAGATAAGTTTCAGATGCTTGTATTCAATTTTAAGAAGTCCCACCTGTTCCAGGTTAGGAACATTCACCCGCCATCCCCGTCTCAGGTCATTGTAAATTCTGTAACCAAGCACCCCTTTAAAAGCTTTGTTCACATCTGTTCTTGCAATTGGAATTAGATCAGCTTCTGTTGAGTACTCTGGAAACGGAATGTTCATTGCTTCAAATACACTGTCAATAAGAACTTCATGTTCAATTCCAGCGTTTCCAGCATCTTTTACTGCCTTATATATGCCTGCTCGTAAAATGCCCATGTGAATGAAATCATTAAAGTGACCAGCCTGAAGAGAAGCATCCTGCCTGTTGTCAGTAAAGCTTAAAAGCTTTTTGGCCTCCTTGTCAAAACTTCGATCTTTTAGTAATTCTGCAATAGCGCCAAGCACAAGTATTGTAGTAGCAGTGCTTCTGCCTTCAGTACCAAGAGAAGCCAACTTACCAAAATCTGATTTCTGCTGTGCAGCATAAACCACTGCACAATGAGGGCAAAATCTGAAGGGTGATCTTATAAAAGCAAATTGAAGTCCGGTATCACTTTCATCACCTGTCTCATTGAGGTACAGCACTTGAGGGGCCCAAGTT
>JAOZUR010000106.1:3439-4865 GCA_029938555.1 Candidatus Sabulitectum sp.
GTGACTTTTCTGGTTTTCGGTGGTTCAAGGGTAGTAAATACTGTTTCACTGGGGCTTATGAACTGATGTAATCTGTATGCAAAACACGGTTTGTCTTCAGAGTCTTCTGATTTAATTGTGTTTCCCACATCAAGCATCTTACGAATGAAATGCTCTGTTATGTTCTTTTTTATGGAAAGGAGATTAGCCAGTTGACCGGCAACACCTTTTTCTCCTCTAATTGATTTTGGCACAGCCCTTTTTAGATACCCATCACCTGTTTCAGTACTTTCAACACCAAATTTGGTTTCAACCCACTGCGCAAGAGGATCTTTTCTAAATTCAGCTAAAGTCTTAGGAAATACATCTGCTTTAAATCTATTACCAAGTTTTGTTTTAAAATCTTCTGTATCAATATCAACATGATCTGTAACTCTTGTAAGAACTTCCCCAATAATGTTTTCAGGTTTTACGGTAGAGCCAAAGAGTTTTGAAGCAACATCAGCAACCTGTTTGTTGCTTTCTTCCCGAGTACCCTCGCCCGCCATTGTAGCAGAGGTTCCAACAGCAATCATATCCTTTGCACCAAAGTAGCTTTTAGCCCTTCGCACAAGCATTGCTACATCAGCTCCCTGCCTGCCTCTGTAAGTATGAAGCTCATCCAAAACAAGAAACTTCAAACCATGTGCATTTTTTATTATGCTTTTTTCCTCTGGTCTGGTAAGAATTAACTCAAGCATCACATAGTTTGTCAGAAGAATATCTGGTGGGTTAGCTCTAACTTCCTGCTTCTCTTCTTCTGACTCCTGGCCGGTATATCTTTTAAAAGTAACTGGACCTTGAGAGTTTGGATAGCCTGAATTGATGAACCTATTAAGTTCTTCCTTCTGGCTGTTAGCTAAAGCATTCATGGGGTAAACAATGATAGCTTTAATACCCTTTTTGTCTTTATTCCTCAGTGCATAATTCACAATTGGAATAATGTAGGAAAGGCTTTTACCAGATCCGGTGCCTGTTGTTAACACATAGTTATCACCAGAGTGTGCAATTTTAATTGCTTCAGACTGATGCCTGTAAAGTGAAAGTGATTTAGGAAGAAACCCTTCTTTTTTAATAGAAAAGATTTTACTGCATTCTGGGTCAAGAATGCCCTGTTCTATAAAGTCCGATATTGATTCACCTGTTTGAAACTTGGGATTAATCTGTATTAGCGGATCAGGCCAAAGCAAACCTCGTTCAACTGTAATATCAACTTCATGTTTTATTCTTGTATCAAGAATATTAATAAAACTTCTTACATAAGATTTGTACTGATTTACAATTTCCTCACGCAAAAGAAAAGCGTCCATACATCCCCTAACAAAATTTATGATTATTCAAAGATAACATTATTCTACCTATATTATTACTTCTTTTATCAAATGAAGCAACCTCTATTGTGCAAAAT
>JAOZUR010000107.1 GCA_029938555.1 Candidatus Sabulitectum sp.
CCTTAGATCTTCAACTGATTTTGACTCTATTCGCTTAACTGTTCTTGCTGAGGATTAGATTTACAAAAGGCTCAACAATTCCTCTGCTTGTACAGCAAGTACCACATATTGCTTTTGAAACAGATGATTTACTTAAGGAAATTGAGGGGAAAGAAATACTGATCAAACCAAACAGTCCTTCTGCAGGGGTGACGGTTGCATTTATAATTCACAATGGAGCACCGGTAGAGTTTTTACAATATAACAAGGAAGAGGAGGAGCTGATATGAAAATGGATATTTCACAGGCTTGCTTTAATACTACCTTGATAGGAGTGATTCGGGGTATAGCCGATTACATGAATATCGACTTAACTACACCCGAGTTGTACGGAAGATCAGGCCATGCATTTTTTCTGAATATTCATGGGGCTATATGTCCGAGTGGGCCTTACTGCTGGAATATTGATCCATTTATTTTGTTGCTTGAGAATTGTGGCATCAGAATGAATAAACTGGGTTTCTATTCTGCAGATAGTTCACAGGAAGATAAGAATGCTCTTGAGAATATTATCAGAAAGGAACTTGAAAAGGGAAACCCCTGCTCTATCCTTAATATGGAACATCAACTTATTATTGGAGTTGATGATTCCGGGTTTGTTTGTACCCAGCCATGGAAGATGGATTTTCCATCGGCGCATCTGGCATTCGGTAGCTGGGAAGAGATAAAGGATGAGATTCATGCCTGCTTTTATAGTTTTGAGAAAATTGAGGTAGCTGGCTCTATTTCTTCATTCGTCAAAGCTATGCAGTTCGTGAAGGACTTGAATGTAAACCCTCAGAATTATACAGTTTCACCATATACGGCCGGAATATCTGCTTATGATGTATGGATTTCAGGCATAAAAAAAGGGTATGGCAAAGAGCATGGAAACTGGTGGAATGGAACTGTCTGGTCTGAGTGCAGGAAGCAGGCAGCCATCTATTTTGATGAAATGAGTGCGGAACTGCCCGAGTACTCTGAAATTTTACTTAAATTGAAAATGTTGTTTAATGAAGTAAGTGATATCTTATTAAAAGTAGGCAACAAGGAATTGGAAGATACTAAAAAAATAGACTTGCTTGTAAAGGCAACAAGACTTGAGATAAATTCTTTACAATTAGTTGATGAACTAATTTTGTTTATCTCATGAATGGAGAATAAATAGTGAAAGCTTTGTTTATTAATGGAAGCCCCAGAAAAAACGGAAACACTGCCTTTATGTTAAATAAAGTGCGGGAAAAACTGAAAAAGAGTGGAATTGAAGTAGAAATATATCAGCTTGGTGGAAAGGCGATTAGAGGATGTATGGCCTGTATGATGTGTGCAAAAAAGCAGGATAGTAGGTGCATAGTTTAATCAGACTCTCTTAATGAAATAATAGAAAAAATGCTTGAATCTGATGCTGTTGTTATTGGGTCTCCTACCTATTTCGGGAATGTTTCTACTGAGGTTAAAGCCCTGATAGACAGAGCGGGACTTGTTGGTATGGTGAATAATGGAATATTCAAACGGAAAATAGGTGCAGGTGTTGTTGCTGTCAGGCGCGGTGGCAGCGTTGAAGCATTTCATTCAATTAATAACTTGTTTCACCTTAATCAGATGATAATTCCTGGGAGTGGTTACTGGACAATTGGATATGGCCTTGCTCCGGAGGACGTAGCATCAGATGAAGAGTCGATGAGAACATTAGCAAATCTAGCAGATAACATGATTTGGCTTCTAGATAAAATAAAATAGTGAATAGTTCTTGGATTTTGGATAAAATTTCACTTCTTATATATTAGATTGACTATTTTTGAAAGAGGTGGATGTTATGTTTATTTTCTCCTCAATTGTACTGCTGTGTAATTTAGCAGTAGTAAATATTGATACATTCATTACAGAATTCATGGAGCAAAATCAGGTTCCCGGTCTTTCCGCATGTATTGTTGTGGATTCAGAGATTCTCTGGAGTGGTGCATGGGGCTTTCAGCACATAGAGAATCAGATTCTAGCTTCTGCTTCAACTGTATATATGATGGCTTCTGTTTCTAAAACATTTACCGGTACCGCTCTTATGCAACTCTGGGAAGACGGGTTGTTTGAACTTGATGATTCTGTAAGTGACTACCTGCCATTTTCAGTAACCCATGTAAGTTACCCAGAAACTCCAATAACTTTTCAGATGATTCTTACCCATTCTTCAGGAATCAAAGATAACTGGGATGTGATGGGTTCTGTTTACCACGCGGGAGACAGCCCGATACCCTTGTATGATTTTTTATACAGTTATTACACTCCCGGGGAGCCATTCTACGACCCTGATAAAAACTTTTTTACATGGGAGCCGGGAACTCATACCAGTTACTCCAATATGGCTTATGCATTAATGGGATTGCTTGTTCAGGAAATATCCGGATTACCTTTTGATGAGTATTGTAATCAGAATATCTTTGAACCACTTGGTATGGATGAAACATCATGGTTTTTTGCAGATCTGGATTCTACCCATATAGCAATGCCTTACCATTGGGATGGTGATTCTTACATTCCTTATGGCTACTTTGGTTACGCTGACTATCCAGCAGGGCAGCTTAGAACAAGTGCTGCACAGCTTGCAATTTGGCTCTCTGCATTCTTGAATAATGGTTCATACAATGATTTTTCTCTACTGGATAGTACAACGGTTGATATGATAACTACCTTGCAGAATCCCGATATTTCAAGTGCAATGGGGCTTACCTGGTTTAGAAGAGAATCCGGGGAAAGAGTTTTTTGGGAGCATGGAGGAGCAGATCAGGGGGTAAAGACCAAAATACTTTTTAACCCAACTGGAAATTATGGAATTGTAGCTTTAACTAACGGGAATATAGGTCCCGGGCCTGTTGTTGATGCACTTTTAGATCATGCTGATTTGTGGGTAGAAACACATGGTTCGCTTTTTAACATTTTTGAAACCAACAGAGTATTTGTTACCCCAAACCCAGTTAACGACACTTCTTCGGTTATGGTTGAGTTGTCGAAACCAGATGATATACATCTTGAGTTGTTTGATCTATCAGGACGCAAGGTTACAAATTTATTCCAAGGTTATTGGGATTCAGGCTTACACTCTATCGACTTAGATATGAGCAACTTGCCGTCTGGAATTTTTTATATTCGACTTACTTCAGCAGAGGAAAATTTGTTGTTTTCATTTATAAGTATTTGATAGAACAAAAGCAGAAAATATTTTTTACCTGTTCTTGCGTGTGATAGAAAGTTAGTTTACAGACTCGTAGAGTTTGTAAATTTGACCAATTGCACTTGAAATAATTCTTCTTTTTTTAGGTATAGATTAATTGACAATGTATGTATCATTGATATGTTAGTAACATTGTTACATTAACCAAAGGAGAAATATGAGTCCCGAAGAGAAGAAAAAAATGCTTCATATCAGACTTGATAGATCTGTACACAAAGACCTTAGAAAAGCAGCGGCTGAGTACGATATATCAATCCAGGAGATTGTATCTGATGCGGTAGAGAAAAGAGTGGAACACCTTGAAGCAGAGATAAAACTGGAGGAGCAACGAGAAAGACTTGATGAAAAATCAAGAAAGTATGAACTAAAAATAACAGATACTATTGAAATTGACGATGATACTGATATAGAGGCTGATTCCTATCTTTCGGTGACAGGAAGGCTTGAAAGCATTGAAAATGCCATTGGCAAGCTGTCTGAACAAATTGAAGAAATAAGAAATTTGCTTGTAAATCATGAATAAGTTTCTAATAGCTATGGTGTTTTCCCTTTTGCTCTATAGTTGTGGTTCTAACAGCCCTCACCATCAGGTAGTGGCAGATTCTTTATGTCTTGAAATCATAGTTGAAGATACTATTGGTGTGGAATTAGGTGATGAAAACTTTGTGTTCGGAAAGATTTGTGGTGTTGAAACAGATGTTGATGGAAATCTACTGGTGCTTGATGCGATTAGTTGTGAAGTACTTAGATACACCACAGAGGGGATTTATTTAGGGCAGTTTGCCGGACCGGGTTCTGGGCCAGGTGAACTTGTTGACCCAATGGGGTTTACTCTGCTTTCGGGGGGTGGAGTTGCTATAGCTGACTGGCAGGCATGGGGGATTTTTGTATACGACCAGTCATTTGTCTATCAGGGTTTCATAGGACCAATGCCAGGAGGATCTCCACTGTCAATTACAAATGGGCCAGACAATTCAATAACAGGTTTGGGACTTAGTTTTTGGAACGAGAATGAACAACCAGCAGGAGAATATTATCTCGCATCTTGGTCAGATTCTGTTGCTGAAAGCTTCCGTTATATTTCGGGCCCAGCTCTGATTGAAGCTTCTGAAAATGGTGAAGTTTCGATCAGTCTACCAACACTGTGTTTTGATTCCTCGTTTGATTTTCAGGTATACACAGCTTTGTCAACTGATTCAACATTTGTTATAAGGCATTTCGCACCTTCAGGAGAAGAGATAGGTATTTTTCAGGAAGACTGGGAACCAGTTCTTTTGAATTCCGTTAGCAGGGCTGCCATGGAAAATGAGGACCAGGAAATGTCTTCTGATGATTATTATGCAAATGCAATTATTGGGATTCATTGTGATGAAATAGGGAACATTTGGGTTAGGCTTGGAACTTCATCTTATCCAATCTTTAATGTTTATTCTTCTTCAGGAGAATTAGTAACACAGGTTCATGCTCGAGATATTTCTGACCCGCTATTCGAACTTGATTTTCTCATAAGAAGTGAAAATATATTTGCATGGAATACTAATCCAGTTGATTATCCTAAGGTATTTATT
>JAOZUR010000017.1:0-33052 GCA_029938555.1 Candidatus Sabulitectum sp.
TTAAAGTTATCTGAATAACAATCATTGGTTCCCCTGAAGAAACATCAATATCTAGGACCTTACTCATGTATGTATTGCCAGCAGCACCTTCAAGATTTGTTGGTGGTGAACCGAAGGAAACTTCAGATCCAAGCCATTCACCAGTAAAGTAGTCAAAGGCATGAATCCCAAGTAACTCTGAACCATCTCCTGCCAGAAGAAAAGTACCATCTTCTGTGATTGTAAGAAATGCTGCGCTAATAAGTTCACCAGGGCCGTTTCCCTTTCTACTGATCTGTCTAATGTACTGGCCATCAGGGGTAAATATTCTTATGCAACAAGCTGCCCGGTCTAAAACAGCTAAGTTACCATCAGGGCAGGTAACAACACCTTCAATCGCTCCAAAAGTAACGGTGGAATCACCAAGTTCTACACCAATTGAATCAGTTTTAAACATAGCTCTGATATCAGTCACAAGTTCAGTGCTTTCACTTGATTCGTTTTCAAGTTGAGTGTTATCACAACCGACTGTGAGCAAAATAGTGATAACGGCAAAAATAAGTATGAAACACTTCAAACGAGGCTCCTTTCATTATGTGTTGTTATAAAAGGACAGATGAAAAGCACTTTGTGTTACAAAACAAAAACGGGCATTCTCTGAAAATGCCCGTTTAGAGTGAATTGATTATCTAAGTAGTTCGGCAGTGGCTGCAAAAACAGAATCAGGTCTGTCTACAACAGTGACTCCGGCACTTAGAAGGGCTTCTTTTTTAGCTAAGTATGTCTCATTTTTATTTCTTATCATGGCACCTGCATGGCTCTGACTAACGCCTGCCTCGGTGAACTTACCACCAAGAAAAACTACAACTGGTTTAGTTATTTTACCATTCTTTATAGCTTTAGCAAGATCATTTTCTTGAGTTGTGCCTGTTTCTGCATAAATCACCATGATTTTTGTTCTAGGGTCAGCTTCAAATGCTTTTGCAGCATCTAAAAGAGTTATTCCGGGAACAGGGTCACCTCCAACGCAGAGTACGGCAGAAAGCCCCGGATAATCCTTTCCCCATAGAGGACCAAAAGAGCCATCCGACTTAGGTCCAGGCAAGAAGGGTCTGCAGTGGAATGATGCGAGAAGTTGGCTTAACCCACCAGAGCGACTTATTACCCCTACTTTTCCAGGAAGGTAATTCTTTTTTGCCCAAGAGCTTTTTCCGCCAATTAAACCAAATAGGTATCCATCAGTATCAAGCATACCAACAGTGTTTGGTCCAAGACATTTTGCACCGGTCTCAAAAGCTTTTTCTTTGATTTTTATGGAATCGTGGGTGGCTACACCATCAGCAGTAAGAACAAGAAATTTAATACCTGCATCCATTGCATCAAAAGCAGCTTGTGCTATTGCTGCCGCTGGAACAAAAAATACTGCAGAGTTTATTTCAGGGTGAGCTGCAACCGCTTCGGCAGCTGTACTGTACACAGGAGTATCATCAACTTCCATACCACCTTTGCCTGGGGTGGTACCAGCAACTATGTGTGTGCCAAAGCCTCTCATAAGTCTTGATCGACTTTTACCCTGACGCCCGGTGATTCCAAAAACTAACACTTTAGGTATATCAATGTTGCACAGGTATTTTAGTATACCAGCCATTAGAGAACCTCCCCTGGAAGATCTAGTTCAATTGTAAGCTCTCCATTACCATTAAGAAGTGAAACTGTTTCACATACCAAACATCCAATACATTTTGCATCAGGATTTGCTGTAATTCTGTTATTTTCCCACATGAGGTATTTAGTTGGACAATGTTTTATACAAACAGGTTCTTTAAAATCAGGATTTTTATCTGGATGATAAATAAATCTTGCTGGAGGGGTTTTTAACTCAAAAGCAAGTTCTCCTGCCGGTGGGGAAAAATTCTGCTTCACCCTCTGTTCAGTTGCGATTTCTGCAAGATGTTCAACCATGGCGTTTGGAAATATTTCTGGTTCGAATGTTTTTACCTGAACCGGCAATTGTTCATCTACCGTTTTAATAAGATTTATGGCCTTTTCCTGATCAGTTCCACCGAATCTAAGAAGACAGGGAAGAGGAGTACTTGATTCTCTAAGTGCTTTCCAAACAGCTGAAGCTAGATGATACTGGTTTTGAAAAGCCATTCCACTACCAGTAAGAATTAATACTTGAGCATCAGGTTGACTCATTATGGCTCTTAATATTCTGTAACTTTTGAAACCGCTGAGCCCGCCGGAGGTATCACTTTCATTCAAAGGAAAAATGTCTTTTCTACCACCAATAGCCATTTCCCAGAGCATTTTGCCACCACCACCACAAAGATTTGTTGCAACTTTAATGGCTGCTTCTGGTGCTATTTCTCGGGAAGATCGAAAGAATCCAGTTCCAGCAGGATCATCTGCATTGATAGCTTCTACAAGTATTTCAAGATTAGTTTTATTGCCACTAGTGGTTTCCGGTAACTCGAAAAGCTCAGAATTTTTTTTGGAAACTGCTTGTTGTTCAAATTCAGCACGACAGTCCACAGCAAGAAGCGAATCGTCCTGAAGAACTGCCATGGGATTTATCTCTAGTACTGTGAGTTTGTAATCAATAAAAGTAGTTATCATTTTCTGAAGAAAATCTGCCACATCATTTAAATTAGGTAGATCAGATATTTGTTTTTTTATGTCTGAGGTAGAAGGTGGATTAAGCAAACTGAAGCGTATTTTGTGTAATGAATCTGTTCTAGCTTCAATCCCTGAACCGCCCTCAGTGCTGAGCAACAGAACGCCTCCGGCAAGGTTCTCGCCATCACCGAAATCAAGCAAGCAGGCAGCGTAATACTCTTTTTTTATATCAACTGCTTGAGCTATTAGCACACCCTGGCAATTTTTTGCTTCAAGTAGTTCATTAAGACCATTGGTTATCTCATCAGTAGTTGAAGCTTTTCTAACAAGACCAAGAGCAGCACGGCTTGTTGCTCCTGGGATTTGAGCCTTCAAAAAAACAACTGGTTCAGGAAGATCAATAGGTATTTTTTGGCAAAAAATAGCAGGAACCATGGGTACACCATGATTTTCAAGTAATACCCTTGTTTTGTACTCTGGCAGAGCTGGCATATTAATCTCCTTTATTCTTCATTTTTTTTAGAAGCTCATCTGTTCGTTTTACCCCTTTTACCCAGTCAAGAGCCACGGGAACTTTAAGGGAATAAAGATAATTGTATTCAGGATAACAGGAAGCTGTACACGAATTGCATGGTAACTCTCTATTATTGAGATATTTAAAAGCTTCCTTAAAACCACCGTTTAGTGCATTTTTTGCACCATCATATTCACCAATCAGCAATGAACACGGGTATACGGTGCCATCCACATCAATGTTACAGTAAGCATGACCTGCCTGGCAAGTGGTTCCATAAAATTTTTCGATGATTCTTGTTTTGGAATAATCTTTCCATCTGGAAGCTGCCTTTAAGTAATTATTACTTAAAATAATTGGGGCACCTGCTTTTTTCATATCTACAAGTTTCTTGAAGGCTTTGGAATACTCTTCAGCAGATGGCATCATGTCAGAAGTATTACCGCCAAGTGTATCATTGTGATGAAGGGTCTGAAAAGATGTCATAAAACCGTATTTATCGGCAGTAGACATTATTTCATCAAGAAGGAAAATGTTGTTTTTTGTTAAAACAGTGATTGACCATAAACGCACTTTGCCAGATGCCGCTTCAAAAGCTGCCATTACTTTTTTCCAGCTGCCTTTTTCTCGATTTTTGTCATGTGCTTCCTCGGGGCCATCGTAAGAAAGAACTAGATGATCAATATTATCAAGAATTTCAGGTCTTGATGGAATAAAATAACCGTTTGAGTCAAGACTCACATACAATCCCAATTCTCTTGCGTAAGAACAAAGTTCAACAATATCTTTTCTGGCAAGAGGTTCACCGCCCCAAACACCAATGCGCATTGTGCCAGCATCGGCCAGTTGACGGAAAATGTCTTTCCATTGTTCAGTTGAAAGATCAGGTCTGCACCGCGATGGTATCTGACAGTAAGAGCATCTACTGGGACATCTATCGGTGACTGAAACCATAACATTTAGCGGAATATTAGCACCCATTCGGCATCTTAAAGCTCCAATGCCCATCTTCGCCTGTCCGGCAAAATTCATTTTTCCTCCGGTTTACCTTGCCACTGAGGGCCGTAAGGTAAGCTATTTTTCCATTTTTCAGCTTCTTTTTTCTGACCAAATATGGAATATGATAAATTATACCAGTGTTTTGCACCAGTTTTCATAATGCCAATGAAAGGACCATCTACTTGAGATCCTTCTTTTTTTCTATTTCCCCTGATTTTCTTTTCAACTTTTGCTACAAAGTTTGGTTCAGCTAATTTAAATTTGAAGGATGGAATGCTTTTGAGTGGGGGTAGACATACATTTTCTATATCTATACAGGAACCAACCTGTCCATTACCTTTTTGAATGGTTTCTACAGATTTTGGATTAATGCCCATAACTTTTGCTATAGAAGCATCCATGGCAACTGGATCTGAAGATAACGCCAAAAAGTCAGTTTTTTTGGGAATACCTGGTTTGGGCCCAGACCCTTCCAAGCTTACAGTTCCATCAGCGAGTATGAATTTTACAGGTATAGCCTTATTTACCGCAACAACATAATCTGCCAATCTGTGATGATAGTTATGTCTTCCATCATTAAGGCAACCATACAAGTGTTTCATAGCAATGGAAATTACAGATCTGTAATGTGTTTTTACAACAGGCAAAGAAATTACCGGCATCCTGGTGCAAATTTCAGGAATGCCGAATGTTAGACCGTCTACAGTAACTTCTTTCCAGGTATTTTCACTGAAATTGTGCCAGATCAGCCCCTGTCTTTTTACAACGGCATCCATTCTTTGAACGCGAAGGGCTTTGGTTGCATTCACAAGAACCTGATTTGATTCTCCTATATAAATCTGCCCTGTGTGTGCTTTTAGCCTTTTACTTAGTGCTTCTACCACCCATGGTGAAGTATTTACCCCAGGGCGAAGATAGTCCCAAGTTAAATTTACTTTAAGTAATACATCCTGACCCTTTGGAAGAAATTCCTTCCAATTAAAATTGTCTAGAAGTTTTCCAACTGCGTTATCAACACCTTCAATAGACGATGCATAAAATACTTTCATATGTTCCTCTTTCTAAGCTTAATGAAAAGCTGGTACACCATGGAATATAATTGACTTTCTATGAGTAGTCTTATAGATGGCATTGACATTTCTGTGGAATAGAAAAATATTTAAATGAAGTCGATAATTTTACCGGCTACAAAACTGGAGGGTAGTTATGAAAAAAATGATACTTTTTCTTTTGATGATTTTCGCAACCGTCTCATTTGCTGCAAGGCTCGAGATCACGAATGATACAGGAAGTTATTCGTTCTATTATGTGAATATATCTTCTTCTTCTTCAGATTCTTGGGGTGATGACAAGTTAGGTTCAAGTGAAACAATTAGCGCTGGTGATACTCGTTCTTTTAGACTTAACAGTGGAACTTACGATGTTAAGATAGAAGATGAAGATGGTGATGAGTATATTTTCTGGGATGTTGAAGTTAGTGGTACTGTAGGTCTTAATGTTGACCTAGGCAATATTGGCGAACAGTACTGGGGTGGCGGTTCTTCACTTCCAAGTAATCCAAGTAGTGGTGGTTCAGCTCCTATAACAATCGAAAATGATCTTGGCAGTTGGACAATTTGGTATATCCATGGTAGCCCTGTTGATGCTTCATGGGGTGAAGATCGTCTTGGTTCAGAGCTTCTTGATCCAGGAGAGTCATTTACTTTTTATGTAAACGCTGGTGAAAACTATGATCTGAAATGTGAAGATGAAGATGGAGATACCTACACACTTTGGGATGTTTATGTTGGATCTGATGGTTTCTACTGGAGTGTAGAACTTAGCGACATGGATAATTAGATTTCATAGTATTTTATGGGAGTCCGTTTTGCGGGCTCCCATTTTCACATGAAGGGCATATTTTGCAGAGAGAGCAAGAAATACAAAGAGGTTTTCGAGCTTTACAAACCTGTCTGCCATGATGTATAAGCCTGTGACTAAAAGCTGTTTGTTCTTTAATGGGTATAATTTCTTTCAAATCATACTCTATTTTTTCAGGTAGTTTGTTTTCAGAAAGCCCTAATCTTCCTGACAGTCGCTTAACATGGGTATCTACTGTAATTGATGGTTTTTTGTAAATTACTCCCATAACTACATTGGCAGTTTTTCTACCGACACCTGGGATTTTTATAAGTTCACTTATTTCCTTTGGAAGATGATTTTGGGTCATGAATTTTGCTGCCTTAACAATAAACCCAGCCTTGTTTCTAAAGAGGCCAATTGTTTTTAGAATTTCTTCTACATCAGATATCTCTGCTGCTGCAAGATCAGAAATTACCGGATACCTTCTCCATAATTCAGGTGTTACTTTGTTTACAGCTTTATCTGTTGTTTGAGCTGATAGAATGGTGGCAATCACCAGTCTTTCAGGAATTCCCTGATACAGCAACTCACAATCCGCATGAGGATAAAGTATTTTAAGCTCTTTTATGATTGCATTTATTCTTGATTCCCTTTTCATTTGCTTTCCTTTTTGTAATAATTGTAGAATAGTTTTAAAACATTGAAAGGATCCTATGCGACCAAATATTACAAATCTTGAAGGAAAAATCCATGGCGTAAAATTTCGTCAGTGTACAACCTTCCCAGATAACAGAGGTAGCTTTACTGAAGTTTTTCGATCTGAATGGCCTAAAGAAGTTAATTACACAGACCAGATTCAACTCAATCTATCCAGGTCTTCCATGGGATCTATGCGTGGATTACATTTTCACCATAAACAGAGTGACTGGTGGATTCTGATCTCTGGTGATATGCAGGTTGTTCTTGCAGATCTGCGAGTAGGTTCCCCCACTTTTATGAAAAGTATGTGGTTCACAATGAGCTGGAAAGATTCTATTAGCCTTTTGATTCCACCTGGAATTGCCCATGGTTTTCTCGCTATAAAAGATGTTTCACTTATGTACGCGGTCAATAGATATTATGATGGATCTGATGAACAGGGCGTTGCTTGGAATGATCCTGACTTGAATATTCAGTGGGATGCTTCTGATCCAATACGGTCAGCCAGAGACAAAAACAACCCAACAGTCAAGCAACTTGATTCAGAAGGATTGCTTCCTGAATTCAAGGAGTGAAAAAACTATAGATCCCAATCAAAAGAAGGCTCTGGCAGAATAAGTGTTTTATCCAGCTCTTCTAACAAGGAAGAGGGTGCCACAATATCCTCTGTGAATGGAAGCATTGAGGGTTTTGTTGTTCCAGTCCATAGTTTTGAAAAGGTATTAACAGAACATTTCATAACTGGTAGTCCGGCAGTGGTACCGTATTGGGCTTTTGATTGACTCGAGAATTTAACGGTGTATTCGCCGCCACATCCTCTCCATTTAAACGATGAATTAAGGTATTTTTCAATAGGATCAGTAAGGATCAGATTGAAATTGCACTCTTCTCCAATGCAATTCATTCCATTTATACATTTCTCAACATCTAAAATTCTTCCCTGGGACCAGCTTCCTGTTCTAATTTCAGCCTTGCGCCCAGTTGAGTCGGCACTCTGACGATTGGTTGAGATGGGCTTGCGGAGTAATGACTGAAACTGAATACCATAAGGTTCCGGCAAACTCACAATATCTATCTGATCTCCATATGATTTAATTGAAAGTAGAATGTCTTTGAATTGATCCGGTGTTTGGAAGGCCATCCAGATAATGTTCATTGGTCCGTGTTCTCCGTTGACGGATCTTACCACATAATGATGAGTCAGTTCTCCATTCTCATTTTTAAAACCAATTGCAAATGTTTTTTTGTTAATTTCCATATCAGCTTGGGTTATCACTGCTGGAAGATTTACTGAGCCGTGATTGCGAAATCGATTGATTCTGCTCTGGTGTATATCTTGCCAGTTTTCTTTTCCGAGCCTGATCGGATCTGACGAAAAGGATCCGGATAGTTTTAATTTAGATGGTCTGAATTTAACAATTCGTGAATACGGATAATTTGCAAACCCCAGTCTGTCGTAAAACCCCTGCTCAAACATTCCAAGCCCGGCGAAGGCTTCACCTCTTTCTGCACCGCGAGCAAGAAGCTCTGCTGTAAGCCTGCCGGCAAACCCAAGTTTTCTTCCATGTAGGGCAACTGTTACTGCGGATATAACGCAGAAGGAAATGTCTTGTGAATGAGCAGCATGGTGGAAAGTACCAGAGTGAGCCAGAGCCAGTGCGACTACATCATTAATATGCTCTCCAACAAGAGCGTCAGCAGAATCAAACCAGAGATTTGCTAGTTTTTCTTGACCGTTCATAAGCCATCCAACATCGGTCCAGATGGAAATGCATTTCTCAAAATGTTTTTCTTTATTGTAAAGAATACCACGCATGTTAATACCCCTAGTTTGTTTGAGTTATGCAAATATAACGAAAAAGGGCCATAGCTTTCGCTACGACCCTTTGGTACCGTGGGGGGGACTTGAACCCCCACAAGGTTTCCCTCACTAGGTCCTGAACCTAGCGCGTCTGCCAATTCCGCCACCACGGCTTCGTGTTTCACAGGGGCAATTATGCTAAAACCCGTGCAAAAGTCAATCCCCCCTGATATATTCCCCCCATAGAAGGGAAACATATGACTGAAAAAATACGAGTTGTTGCCAGAAACAGAAGAGCCCGCCATGATTATCACATAATTGAGTCTATTGAGATGGGGTTGGTTCTTGTAGGAAGTGAAATCAAATCAATTAGAGCCGGAAAGGTCAGCCTTGTAGGAGCTTATGCGCAATTTGATGATGATCTGGAGCTTTGGGTTTACGGAATGCATATAGCTGAATACCCTGAAGCGAGAGATAATCATGAACCAGAAAGAAAGAGAAAACTACTTGCCCACTCTAAAGAATTAAAAAAAATTAGAAGAAAGGTTGAAGAAAAAGGAATAACCTTAGTTGCTCTTGATGTTCATATTTCCGTAGGAGGTAGGGCAAAAATCCAAATTGGGTTATGCAAAGGTAAAACTAAGTATGACAAAAGATCTGATATGGCTGACAGAGATAGTAAACGAAGAATAGATGCTGTTTTGAAACATTCCTTGCGAGAGTCATGACTTTTCTGTTTCTTTCAGTTATCGCTTCAATAAGCTTGAATCTATTTCCCAGATATGATGGTGTTGTTGTTGAGGTAATAGGAACTTCACTTCTGAAGCCTGTTGTTCAAACATCAGGGTACACAGTAAGGCTCGATTTTGCAGAACAAGTTCTTTTCAATGAAAATACTTTGATTCCAATTTGGGTGAATAACTTTCTGATTGATTCGCTGGGTTTTACCGTTGAATTTGATCCATCAATTGCCTCTGTAGATTGGGCACTAAGCGGTGATTCAATGTCAATGATTTTGTTTGCAAGGGCTGAAGAGCAAATTCTGTTACCTCCTGTATCCTGGCAGGCGCCTCCGCCTTTTGAACCAGATACAGCTTTATGGTCAGACTCACTTGTGTTTGCTGCTCTTGAAAGAGGTGAAGGTTCACCATGGCTTGTGGATTTTGATTGTATTGTATTGGATCCAGGCCATGGTGGAAGAGATCCCGGTGCTGTTGGTCCAACAGGCAGCAGAGAAAAAGATAGAACTCTTGAAATATCACTTATGGTTAGAGATATTCTAAGAATCAGAAAACCTGAACTCAGAATTGTTCTAACAAGAAGTGTAGATGAGTATGTATCACTGGGCGCTAGAACTCGTATGGCAAATAGAAATCAAGCAGATCTATTTGTAAGCTTGCACTGTAATGCTGCTGAAAATCGATCAGCCAACGGGTTTGAGACATATTTTTTGTCAAGAGCCAGGACTGACGATGCAAGAGCTGTGCAGATGCTTGAAAATAATTCACTTGATCTTGATGATATATCTTCAGTACCAGAGGATCCATTGTTTTTTTTGCTGGCAGATATGGCACAATCTGTTTTTCAGAACCAATCTAGCCATCTTGCCGGATCAATTCAGAGTCATTTGGGAAATGCTTTTCCAATGAGAATTAACAGAGGAGTAAAGCGAGCAGGCTTTTTTGTTCTTCGGGGAGCTTATATGCCTGCAGTACTAATTGAAGTTGGTTTTATATCTAATATCACAGAAGAAGATAAGCTAAAATCATTGGACTTCCGTTTCAAGGCCGCACAAGCTATTGTTGAGTCTATAATTGAATATGCTGAAAGGGAGATTTGATTGCCTGTAAAAAAGAAAAACAACAAGAAGCTTACAGCTTCCAGAGTAATTAGATCATTTATAATAGTTGCTGTAATTGCTGTAATGATGGGTATTAGTGCCAAGTTAGCCATGAATAGTCTTAATAAAAAAATGGGTATTGAAGGCGGTAACTCTGTAACAACAACAGATTCTACGATAATAGAAGAAATTACTGAAGAAGTTGTTATGCCTGAATTTAATACTGCTGCCGCCATGGAGGCTGGTTCTTCCGCTTGGTCTCCCGACTGGAAGAGCACACCTTGCTCTATTTTTGTAACTGAAGGATCTGATGCTATTCTGGATTCACTGCAGGAAGCCCCAACGGTTGAATTCAGGAATACAGAGCTTCAGCTTCTCATTGAGCTATGGGCATCTTACAGTGATTATGAACCCATGGAAATAGAAAGAGTTTGGGTGTTCGCAAGTGGTGACACTTGTTTTGTGGATTTACCCCGTCAGGCGGACTGGCAAGGCATAGCAAATACTATTGAAAATAGATTCATCTCTTACACAGTTCTTCTTCCATTTGTAGCAGGGGAAATCGTGGAAGGATTTGAAGAAGGTATTTCGATTGAAGGAGTACCCACAAGATAATTTACACAAACAAGAAAATAGGATTTTAATGAATGAACTAAAACGAGTAGACGGAAGACTTTGGGATGATTTAAGAGATATTCAGCTGGAAACAGGTTATCAACCTGGCCCTCAAGGTAGCGTGCTTGTAACTTGGGGTGAAAACAGAGTCCTTTGTTCCGCAACTGTTGAATACAAAGTACCAATTTTTCTTCGTGGTAAAGGCAAGGGTTGGGTAACTGCCGAATATGATATGCTTCCAGGTAGTGGTGATCGTAGAATACGTCGCGATAGGACTGGTAATGGTATAAAAGGCCGAAGTCAAGAAATACAAAGACTTATTGGGCGTTCACTAAGGCAGTGTGTGAACATGGCAGATATGCCAGACAAAACCATAACAGTTGACTGTGATGTTCTTGTGGCAGATGGCGGCACAAGAGTAGCAAGTATCACTGGAAGTGTTGTTGCTTTGCGTCTTGCTATTTTGCGACTTCTCGCTAAGGGCAAACTAGAAAAAGATCCTTGGAAGCAATATATCGGTGCTCTTAGTCTTGGGGTTGTGGGTGGAGATACTCTTCTTGACCTTTGTTACCATGAAGATAGCAGAGCAGATATGGATATGAACGTAGTGTGTGGTGAAGATGGAATGATAATTGAAATACAGGCTTCAGCTGAAGAGAATCCTGTTGCCTCTGATACAGTATTTAGCATGGCAACAAGTGCTATTCAGGCAATTCAAGAAATAGTTATTCCTGCTCAAAAAGTAGCTACAGGAGAGATATGACAGAATTGATTCTTGCTTCTGCCAATAAAGATAAGCTCAAAGAGCTCAGAAAACTCATTAATTTCACAGAAATAGTTGCCATAAATGATCTTATTCCTGGGTGGGATGTTGAAGAAACAGGCCTAACCCTTGAAGCAAATGCCCTTCTTAAGGCTAGGGCGGCTGCACAAGCCACAAACAAAACTGCCATTGCAGATGATACTGGGCTTTTCGTATGGGCTCTGGGGGGCGCTCCGGGCGTTTATACAGCAAGGTATGCAGGGGGGGACTGTAGTTACCGTGATAACACAGAAAAACTTCTCAATGCTCTTAATGGTGAATTAAATGAAAAGAGAAATGCTTCTTTTCAGACAGTAATCGCTCTTGTTACCACTCATGGGGAAGAGTTCATTTTTAAAGGAACAGTGGATGGAAGAATCACTGAAGATCATTCAGGTATCGATGGTTTTGGTTATGACCCTGTTTTTCTCTCTACCGAGCTGAATAAGACTTTTGCTGATTGCACCATGGAAGAAAAAAATAGTGTTTCTCACCGTGCTCGTGCCATGCGTAAATTGAATGCTTTTTTAAAAACATCTTCATTTTCTAAGACTGAATAAAAAGGTGAATTAGTTTAAATGAAAACTGAACTTGATCTCCATGGTTATCAAGTCGTTGAAGCCATAGATATTTTCGTTGTACATTATAACCAAAGAGTTAGGGCCAATGATTTTTCACCGATCTCAGTTATACACGGTTATGGATCAAGTGGCGGTGGAAGCAAAATCAAAACGGCTCTCAGGAAATTACTTGAAGTAAGTGAATCTAATCTTACTTTTCAGTTGGATCCATGGAATAAAGGTAAAACATTAGTTTTTCCCGTTTCTTTGATTTTAGAGGGGGCTGGAGTAATATCAACTGAAATTCTAGATTATTGCCGCTCTCCCAGATCTCAGACCAAGATTTTGGGTAGATTGAGAAGATTTGGTGATGTAAAGGTAAAAAGAATTTTGCTTCTTTTGGAAAAACAGGGAAAATTATCATCTACTTTAAAAGGGAAATACCGTATTTATGTTAAAATTTGAGTATAAATAGATGTTACACTTAGACATTCTATTTAATTGCATTTGGCGTAAATAAGTGTGTTGAATTAAAATAATCCAAGTAAATTTTGTAAATTAAACATATATCTTCTCTTGACGAACTGCTAAAAAAATTTTATCATTATTGAATCAAATCTTTCGTTGTTACTTTTACTTGCGCATGGGGGTATAATGAGTGACATGGGTAAAACAAAAACTCAACTAATCCAGGAATTGGAAGAGTTGCGTAAGGTGATTCACGATTCTCATCCTTCTGGTATACATTCAGACACATCCGAAAAATCTGTCATTCACAATACTATGATGCTTAACAATATTTTGCGAAACTCCAAAGATGTTGCTATTATAACAACAGATACTAATATGATTATTTCAAATTTCAATCCTACTGCGGAAAAGATTTTTAAATATTCAGCAGATGACGCTATAGGGAAATCAGTATTTGAAGTACATAAGACTAAAGGTGTTTCCGTAAGTGGATTCGAGCAAGCAATCAAAATAGTACGGGAAAAGGGTGAATTCAATCACTCTTTGATGCTCGAAGTCAAAGGCGAACCTCATTATTATAAAAGCAGATTTTCAACCATTGTTGACAAAGATGATACAATTGCTGGTTTTTCCCTTTTCTTAACAGATGACACTCACAAGGTAAATTCTAATAAAATACTTGAAGATAGTATATCTTTGTTGAATGATTCTCAAGCTATTGCTCATCTTGGAAGCTGGGATCTTAACTTGGTTACGAATGATCTAAATTGTTCTGATGAGGTATATCGTATTTTTGGCTTAGAGCCACAAATTATACAAGCAACTTATGAAATGTTTCTCAGTTATATACATCCAGAAGATAAAGATAAAGTAAATAGTATTTTTTTGAATTCAATAACAGAAGAAGAAGATTCGTATAAGATAGAACATAGGGTCATTCAATATGGTACTGGAGCAATCAGAACTGTTTTAGAACAATACAGACATGAAAGAGACACAGCCGGAAATGTTGTTAGATCTATTGGTTCAATTATCGATGTGACAGAAGTAAAAAGAACAGAGCAAGCACTTCTTACTAGTAGGGAAAAGTATAGCAATCTTGTTGAAAATCTTAGTGACTGGGTTTGGGCAGTGGATACCAACGGTGTACATATATTTACTAATTCAGCAATACATAAGATTTTAGGATATGATGTTGATGAAGTGCTTGAGGAATCTGCTTTCCCAATGATGCACCCTGATGATTTAGAAGCTTCACAAAAAATGGTTTCAGAATGTGTAAAAAATAAACATGGTTGGAAAAATGCTGAAATCAGGTGGCTTCATAAAAATGGCTCTATTCGTACTTTTGAAAGTTCGGCTGAACCTCTGTTTGATTCTTCAGGTGAAATTGTAGGGTTCACAGGGGTAGATCGAGATATTTCAGAACAGAAAAATACCGAAATAGCCTTAAGAAAATCAGAATTGGACCTTAGGACATTGTTTAATGCCATGACTGATATTGTTTTTGAAATGGACTATGACGGAAAATACATAAACATTGCACCCACATCTCCAGATTTAATGTATAAACCAGCAGATAATTCAGTTGGAAAAACTCTTCATGAGGTTTTTCCAAAATCAGTTGCTGATGAATTTTTAACTTTCATTCGCAAGTGTATAGACACAAATAAAACTCAGAAAATAGAGTATCCACTTTGGGTGAACGATGAAACAGTTTGGTTTGAAGGAAGAGCCACTCCTAAAACAAGTAATTCAGTTTTGTATATTGCCTCTGATATTACAGTTAGAAAAAAATTAGAAGAGAAGGCAAAACACAGATTGATATCACTTACGCAACCCAAGGTTGATTTAGGCGATCTTCTTCTTACTGATATCCTTGATATTGATTTATTGCAAAAAATGCAGGATTCATTCGCAGAAGCTTTTAATATGCCATCTATTATATATGATATTCATGGTGCTTATATAACTCAACCTTCTAGGTTTACCGCTTTTTGTAAATTGGTTCAAAGCACAGAACAAGGTTTAAGTAAATGTGAACAACATGATGGAAAACTAATGCAGAATCTACGAGAAAATCACGAGCCTGGAATTCGAAAAAAGTGTGTTCTTGGTAATCTTGTAACCGGTTCAGTTCCTATTATTATCCAGGGGCGTCATCTTGCTAATTGGGGAATCGGTCAGATGATTAGTAAAGATTTGGATGTAGATGAAATTAAACATTACGCAAATGAAATAGGTGTTGACTGCGATTTACTGCTAGAGGCTGCTAAATCACTTATTTTAATAGAGGAGTCGTCTCTTGAATCTGCTGTTAAATTTCTCACAACTCTTTCCAATTATTTGAGTTTGTTGGGTTTACAAAATCTTCAGCAAGCACGAGATATTTCAGCACGAGATATAGCTGAAACTAGTCTGTTAAGAGAGCGTAGATTGTTTGTCTCAGGTCCAGTTGTTGTATTCCGATGGAGGGCACAAGACGGTTGGCCTGTTGAATATGTTTCACCTAATGTTAAAAACATTTTTGGTGTTGCTGCAGAAGATTTCTTGTCCGGAAAGATATCTTTCTCTTCAGTTATTTACCCTGATGATCTACAGCAAGTTTCAAATGAAATAACAGAATACACAAGTGCTAATGCAAGCTCATTTGAACAAGAGTACCGAATAGTTCGTGCTGATGGTGCAATACGCTGGTTGTATGATTTTACAACTGTTACCAGAGATGAAGGGGGCGTTGTAACACATTTCGAGGGCTATATTCTCGATATCACTGACAGTAAGCAGAATAGGGTTGAGCGCGAGCGTCTTATGCAGGCCATTGAACAAGCTGCAGAAACAGTGGTTATTACAGATATTGATGGTAATATCGAGTATGTGAATCCCGCATTTGAAAAAATAACAGGGTTTTCTAAGGAATTAGCCATCGGTCAGAATCCCCGAATTCTAAACAGTGATACACACGATGATTCATTCTTTAAAGAATTGTGGGAAACCATTACAGCAGGAAAAAACTGGAGTGGTCAAATTGTCAATACTAAAAAGGATGGTTCTCTTTTTACAGAAGAGGCAACAATTTCGCCTGTTAGAAATCAATCAGGTGAAATCATTAATTATGTTGCAGTCAAACGCGATATTACCACGGAAGTAAAACTTGAAGAACAATTGCGCCAGGCGCAAAAAATGGAAGCAATCGGCCAACTAGCCGGAGGAGTTGCACACGACTTCAACAACCTTCTGCAGGTAATAAACGGTTATACTGAACTTGCACTTGAGGGAATTGATTCAAGTCATTCTGCTTTTCAATTTATCACAGAAGTTGCCAATGCAGGCGAGCGTGCAAGAACCCTTGTGAGTCAGCTGCTTTCTTTCAGTCGCAGACAGATAATTAATCCAACCGACCTTGATCTTAATCACATTACCGAGAACCTGTTAAGTATGATAAGAAGAGTTATCGGAGAACATATTGTCTGTGATTTTGTATCAGGCCATGAGCTTGGAACTATTCATGCAGATTCAGGTCAGGTGGAGCAGGTTTTAATTAATCTTTGCGTAAACTCCCGAGACGCATTACCAGACGGTGGTAGAATAACCATTGAAACAGGAAATGTTTTTATCGATTCTGAATACGCGAATGTACATCCATGGGCTAAGCCTGGTCGTTATGTTCTTTTATCAGTATCAGATAATGGACTTGGGATAGAAAAAAACAAGCTTAATCACATTTTTGATCCATTCTTTACTACAAAATCTGTTGGTAAGGGAACTGGTCTTGGTTTGTCAACTGTTTATGGTATTATAAAACAGCATAATGGTGATATACAGGTTTACAGTGAAATAGGGAAGGGAACAGTATTTAAGATATACCTTCCAGTTGTAGAAAGAAAAGCATCAACAATTTCTCATATACTAAAAAGTCCAATCATTGGTGGGTCTGAAAGTATTCTTATTGCAGAAGATGATGAAATGGTTAGAAATCTCAGTAGGCAAACATTGATAATGGCTGGTTATACGGTAATTGAAGCAAAAGATGGAAAAGAAGCACTTAATCTATTTAGGAAATATACTGATAAAATTTCACTTTTGTTTCTAGATGTAGTAATGCCCGAACTTGGTGGTCGAGAGGTTTTTGATACAATTCAAAAAACCCACCCTGATGTTCCTGTTTTGTTTTGCAGTGGTTACAGTCAAAATGCAGTTCATAAAGGTTTTATTCTTGATGATAGTCTTAATTTTTTACAAAAACCATACGGACCAGATCTTTTGTTGCGAAAAATAAGAGAAATTCTTGATTCAGAATAATGATAATCAAAATAGAATTGTGAGGCGAATTGTATAATGACCGTTAAGAACCGCACTCCTGATAAATCCATAATTATAACCGATCTTGAGTTGCGATTACTATCTATCAATAGATCTGCACTTGACTTGTTTGACTTAACTGAAGGTTATTTAGCAGAAATGACAATTCACGATTTATTAATTAATTACGGCTTAAAACCAGATGAACTCACAATTGCCCTTGATTTAGATGATAATCAAGAAAATTACTCTTTCCGATTTGATATGGTATTAGAGAGTAGCGAAAAAAATCTTGATATTGAAATTGAAGTGCTTTATAACTTTGCTGGAAAAAAAACTGGTTACTCAATGCGTTTAGCAGAAGTATTTAAACCAGACATGGTGAACAAAATAAAGAATACTGCACTTAGTGAACATAATCGATTTGTAACTGTGATGGATTCACTTAATGCGATTGTTTATGTAACCGATATGAATACAGATGAAATTTTGTTTACTAATAAAAAAGTACGAGACATATTCGGTGATGTTATCGGTCAAACATGCTGGAAAGTTTTACAAACTGAGCAGACTGGCCCTTGCAGTTTCTGTACAAATCATAAACTTTTAGACAGTACTGGTAAACCGGTTGAATCTATCGTATGGGAATTTCAAAACACAAATGATGAACGCTGGTATCAGTGTAAGGATCAGGCAATTATATGGCCTGACGGACGGCTTGTACGAATAGAGATTGCTACGGATATCACTGAAAGGAAAATGGCAGAAGATGATCTTAGGTTAGAAAAGAGACGGTTGAATGATATTCTTACTGCGACAAATGTAGGCACTTGGGAGTGGAATATTCAAACGGGTGAACTAGTATTAAACCAACGGTGGGTTGAAATGCTGGGTTATACACTTGAAGAACTTTCACCTATTTCTATAAATACTTGGAGTGAATTTGCTCATCCTGAAGATCTTTTAAAAGCTAATGAGTTACTTAAGAAGCATTTCAATCAAACTCTTGAGTATTATGACTGCGAAGTTAGGATGAAACATCGGAATGGAAACTGGGTTTGGGTTCTTGATAGGGGTAAGGTTCTTTCTTGGAGTACTGAAGGTAAACCTTTGTTGATGTATGGAACTCATTTGGAAATTACAAACAGGAAAAATACTGAAATAAGTCTTCGCAGGAGTGAAGAAAAATCTTTTGCTTTGCTCAATGCAACTACAGATATTGCATTGCTTATTGATAAATCGGGTTTAATCATTTCTGCCAACACAGCCGCCGCAGAATATTTTAATAGTACCCCACAGGATTTGCTAGGCAAATTACCATTTAATTTCGATTTTGATCCTGCAGTGAAAAATTTTAGACTGAAAAAACTACGAGAGGTTGTTTCAAGCAAAAAACCTGCAAGGTTTGACGATGTAAGTGGTACAAGTTTTTTTAATACTTCATTGTATCCAATCTTAGATAATTCCGGAGAAGTTAGTCTTATTGCTTTGTTTGCTCGTGATGTTTCCCGAAAAATGCTCGATATTAATAAAATAGAAATGCGGGAGAAGTATTTGACGGGGTTAAACAAATCTGCTCAAATTTTGTTGCGGTTTACTTTTCAGATTCCTTTCCAGGAGTTTTTGGACTGTATCGGTCCAGCAGCTAATGCTAGTCGCACATATCTTTTCATGAACCACACTGGGGTTAATGGTGAGTCTCTTATGAGTCAGAAAGCAGAGTGGTGTGCTGAAGGTATTCCTCCTGAGATAGACAATCTTGTTTTACAAAATCTTTCTTATGACCAATGGCTTCCTAGGTGGATGGATATTCTAGAAAAAGGAGAGCTTGTAAACGGTCGAGTTGCTGATTTCCCAGAAAGTGAGCGTGCTGTACTAGAACCACAGGGTATTCTTGCAATTCTTATCATACCCATTTTGATTGAAGGGGATTTTGTAGGATTTATGGGTTATGATAACTGCATTTCAGACAGAGAGTGGGATTCTGTAGAGCAGACCTTTCTTCGAACAGCTGCGAATAACCTTGCTCAGGCAATTAGGCGATCAAAAGCTGAGGCCACAGTAAGATCCTCTTTGAAAGAAAAAGAGTTGCTTCTTCGAGAAATCCATCACAGAGTAAAAAACAATATGCAAGTTGTAACAAGTTTACTTAATCTTCAGGCGCGTAAAATGACTGAAGGCGAAGCTCTTGATGCAATTCGCGAGAGTCAGAGACGGATCAGTACCATTTCTCAAGTTCATGAAGCGTTGTATTTATCAAATGATTTGAGTAGAATTTCAATGGATAAATATTTGACAGGTGTTCTTTCGCAAATCGTTAGTCTTTATCTTGATAGTGAAGATAAAAATACAGTAAGATGGAGTGTAAACGCAAGTAATATTACTTTACCCATAACTGATGCAATACCTGTAGGTCTTATTGCAAATGAGTTAGTTACAAATGCATTCAAACATGCCTTTCCAGATGAACAATTGGGTTTTGTTCGAATATTTATGCGTGAAGCAAGCAATGGCATGATTGAGTTAATTGTTGCTGATGACGGTGGTGGAATACTCACTAGCACCGATTTAAATAGTGCAAAAACTCTTGGCTTACAGATTGTTAACAATCTGGTGAAAGTACAACTTGGTGGAACTATCACTATAGATTCGTTGGTAGGATTAGTATTCCGAATAATGTTCAAGCCATCTTGCTAGTTTTAATAGAATAGATTATCTTATATAGATAACTAGGGAGGAATAATGCATAAAGCAAAAATTATGATTGTAGAAGATGAAGGGCTTGTTGGGCTTGATATCCAAAGCAATCTTCAAGATCTAGGATACAAAGTTACACCTGTTTTTGCTGATGCAAATGCCGCAATTTTGTATTTGTCAGAAGAACATGTGGATCTAGTTCTTATGGATATTCATCTTAAAGGGCAGCTTGACGGAATTGATGCTGCTAGAACCATTCGCGAACGATTTGATATACCTGTTCTATTTCTCACTGCTTTTGCAAATAATGAAGTTATTCAACGTGCAAAAGGAGTTGGAGCTTTCGGATATTTATTAAAACCATTTAAAGCTAAAGAACTTGAGGTTATGGTTGAGATTATTTTTTCGAAACACAAAGTAGATAAGAAAAATGCTATCGTTAATAACCAATTGCATCGAGCACAAAAATATGAAAGCCTTAGACTTATGGCAGGGGGCGTTGCTCATCAGTTTAACAATAATCTTCATGCAGTTCTTGGAAATCTTTCCCTTGTTTTAGAGGAGTTGCCTGCAGAATCTCATGCAAGGATTGGTTTGATTGAAGCAGAAAAGGCCGCCTGGAAAGCCGCTGAGTTAAGCAAACAGATGTTAGCTTTTTCTGGGCATGGGCATGTAAATACAACAGAGCTTGATGTTAGTAAGTTTATCTCTCAGTTAAAGCATTTATTGAAATCTTTAACTTCTGATTCAGTTTTTATTGGTTACGATCTTACTGACGACTTGCCTTTCATTGTTGCAGACCCAGGGCAATTGAAACAGGTTATTTTTTCACTTGTAATCAATGCAACAGAGGCAATTAATAAAACTAGTGGTATAATCTCTGTAAAAACCGGTTTAATTTATTGTGATGCTGAATTTTTATCACCCATTCGCTATAATCAGTTTCTTGATGAAGGCTATTATGTTTATATTGATGTCATAGATACAGGTCATGGAATGAGTTCCAGTACCATGCAACAGGTGTTTGACCCATTTTTTTCCACTAAATTTATCGGTCGCGGTTTAGGATTACCATCATCTTTAGGGCTTATTCAGGCACATAGAGGAACCATTAAAATTTTAAGTACTATGGGAAAAGGAACTTCAGTTAAGGTGTTAATTCCTGTTGGAAAAAATCAGAGTGATCATATCGAAAAACTAGTAAACAGTACAAATAGTCATACCACAGTAACAGGAACTATTCTGTTAGTGGAAGATGAAGATATTGTAAGCCAGGTTACCCGTACAATGCTTGAAAAACAAGGTTATAAAGTGCTTGATGCTGTGAACGGATTTGATGCTGTAAATATATATCGTGAAAAATCAGAAGAGATTGTATTAGTATTGCTTGATAATACAATGGCAGGAATGTCAGGTGAAGAAACATTTAAATCGTTAAAAGAAATTAATCCTGATGTATTAGTTATTCTTAGTAGTGGGTATGGCCGGGAAGAGGCTACTCAGAAATTTGCAGACGGTGATCTTGCGGGATTTATACAGAAACCATATAACTTAAAAACACTGATAACATCACTACAAAAAGTTCTTAGTTAAAGTTTTATAGCTGCACAGCTTATATTTGAATCATCGCAAGAAAGTACTATGAAATATATTCCAGGTTTAATCGTGGTGGTATTCCATTCTACTGTAGTGTTAGAAGCACTTAATTGTCCATCAAAAAGAGTAGATATCATTCTTCCAGATAAATCGAAAACACTGACTTTACCGTGCCCATTTCCAGCCACTTGAACCAGTGTTGTTGATGGAACAGGATTACTTGGACAAATAGTTAAACTATTTACTCTTTGCTCGTTTGAGTTTTTACTATTGATTCCTGCTGAGGTTAGCCATGGATCATACAATACAAATCGACTGACATGATCACCGTATCCTGTTCCTAATCCTCCTGGTCCAGTGGAATCACCCCACCAATTTAGAATAGCATTTATAGTCAGCCAGTCAAGTGAATTTCTGATGCCAAATACAGCGTTGCCTGTAATATTACAATGAGATACTGTTGCAGAAATAGTATAATTATCACTATTCAGTAATTCTCCTGCCCCAGCGCCAATTCCATCACCAGTGTTGTTTGAAAAGCTGGAAGTATCCGCTTGAAGGGTTCCATAATACAAATGAAGCCCATCACCATTATTCTCAAGAATTTCACAATTTGTGATTGTTAGATATCCGCCCTGTAAAGTAATACCAGCTCCCCATAGCGAAGAATTCTGCGATATAAGATTATCCACTAAAACAGTTGAGGATCCAAGATGATATAATCCACCGCCAAACCAACCGGAAGTATTTGAAGTGATTTGATTTCCTGATATCAGTGCATTTCTTGTACAGGTAATTCCTCCACCATAATCAGTACTGTAATTATTTGTAATGGTATTATTACTAATAATAGCCTGACCAATACTATTGCCGGTGAAGCAAATCCCACCACCGTTTGTCATATCAATCTGTGTTGTATTTGATTGAAATTCTGTTACATTATACTGAATAAAATTATTATCAATAATCGTTTGTGAGTTTGTACAATATAGGCCACCTCCTGCTGAGGAAGCCGAATTTCCTTCAATTATGTTTTGTTGGATTTGAGGCGAACACCCAGAAATATAAATTCCACCTCCCAGGTCAGACAAACCATTTCTTATGGTGAATCCTTGTAGAATGCTAGTAGTATCAATATTTGGATATGAGAAAGAAATTACAGATCCTGAATTGTTTCCATCAATAGTAGTAACATCAGCACCATTTACCGACATTAGAACAATATCAGTAATTTCAGGCCAAATTAGATTTTCTGTGTAAACTCCCGAGGATACTAATATTGAATCGCCAACTTGGGCATTGTTTAAACCAGATTGAATACTACTATGATTTTCTGGAACAAGTAAAATAGATCCTAAGGAAGGCAGGCTAATAGTTAGCAAAAATACTAATTTTGGAAAATACATAAGAATCCCCAGTTTTTTAGATAAAATCAATTCACGAAAAACTATTTTTTGCTTTATTTCTTTTAAATTTAAGTATAATAGACTGGTCGCTTACTGACAAGACATTGTTTTACTTTCATAAGTGAATATCAAAAAGCAAGTTAAGAATACAGAGTATTAGAGGAGTGCATAATTGATACATATTTAGTATGTTATTTTGTGTGTCTGTATTATAGAGTCTAAACATTGGATGGTATTATGAAAAAACTGATGATTGTTACTCTTTTGAGTATGGCTGTTGTTGCCATGGCTGCCGAAAGAGTGGTTCTGTGGGAGGAATTTACCCAGACTGGTTGAAGCAGTTGTGCTAGCAGCGCGGGCGCTGTAAAGACAATGATTGATAGTTACCTTGCTACCGGTGATATTGCACCAATGATTTTGTTTGCAAACGGTCCAGCATCTAATCCTTTTAACTCAGGAAGAGATGCTCTTTATGGATGGGGTTATACACCTACTTTTCAAGTGGATGGAAGTCTTCAAAGAATCGGATGGTCTCAATCCATAGTCGAAGGATTGATCAACGAGCGACTTTCAGTTCCCAGTTATCTCGAAATAGCAGTAGACATCAATGGAGATGCCACAGGTGGTATTGCTACATACACATTAACTGCTGAACAGGATCTCGGTGCAGAGCCGTTGAAGCTTTACTCAGCCATTGTAGAAAGCGGCGATATTGCATCAAGCTCTTATGGATATTACGCAGGGCAAGAATTGCATTGGGAACCAAGGGTTTGGCCAGCAGGAGCTACAGGCACAGTAGTTGAATTCACAGGGCCTTATCCGCAAACAGTTATCATAGAAAAGCCTTATAACCTTAATCCAACAATACATAATTTTGAAAACTTAGATATTGTTACAGCTGTTCAACTTACTTCGGGAAATCATGAAGTGATGAATGCGCATTTTATGGATGTTCCTGACACATATACAGGAATTTATAATGGTGAAAATATTGATGCTCCTGAGTTCAGTTTAAGCAACAATCCATCTTCAGGAATCTTTAGCATTTATACAGCACTTCCAACAGGTACAACAGGAAATTTTACTATCTACGATACAAACGGTAGAATTCTAGATCAGATGGTAAGTCAGACGGTTACACCAGTAAGAATTGAAGAAACTGGTGTTTATTTTATTCATCTTGTTACAAATAGTGGTGGTATATCAGTTAAGAGATGTACTGTCATTAAGTAATTTGGCTAAAAAGCAGACAGGCCATCAAAAGGATGGCCTGTCTGTATCTAATACCCAAATAATCCTGATACTATGATTACCGCTTAGTAAATACTAAGATGTTTTTAGAAATAATCCAAGAACAAAAGCAGATAAACCAGCTAATACATTAATCAGAACAAATATTATTGCGGTGGTGTATGAGCCCGAACTCCAAAGTTTTACTGCATGACCGCTGAATGCACTAAATGTTGTCAGAGCCCCTAAAAAACCAGTAGCTGCAAACAAGACATATCTTGAATCCTGTGCAAGAAACCCCATAACCAAGCAACCAGCCACATTAACAGATACAATGCCAATTGTATTTCCAGTTAGGCTAACCACCAGATGGCGAACAATGGCGCCGGCAAAACCACCGGCACCAACTGCTGCAGCTTCATAGACTAGTTTCACCCTTTTTTATATTCTTTTAATACTTCTTCGGCAACTGAAGCTGGAACAGCTTCATAGTGCTCAAATTGCATGGAGAAAGAAGCTCGCCCCTGAGTTGAGTTTCTAAGATCAGTGGCGTATCCGAACATCTTTGAAAGAGGAATTCTAGCTTTGAATTCTTTAGCATTTCCTCGAGCTTCCATCGCAACGATGATGCCTCTTCGTTCATAGATACTACCAGAAACTCCACCGGAGTATTCTTCAGGAGTAATGATAGTAACAGCCATCATTGGCTCAAGAAGCCTTGGGCTACACTTCATGAATGCTTTCTTGAATGCATTTCTAGCACAGATACGGAATGCCATTTCCGAAGAATCAACAGCATGGCTTGAACCATCTTTAAGTGTGACCTTCACATCAACAACAGGGAAGCCACAATAAATTCCATCTTTCATTGCATCAATAATACCTTTTTCAACCGATGGAATGTATTCTCTTGGTATATTGCCACCTTTTACAGAGTTGACAAATTCAAAACCGCTTCCAGCAGATAGTGGTTTGACTGAGAAAATGATATGGGCGTACTGACCCTTGCCACCAGTTTGTTTTTTGTATTTTTCATTCCAGTCGGTTGATCCATTAATAGTTTCACGATAAGCTACCTGAGGTTCATTAACTTCAACTTCTACGAAAAATTCGCGTCTGATTCGGTCAATAAGAATTTCAAGGTGAAGTTCACCCATACCTGAAAGAACTGTATCGCCTGTTTCTTCGTTTGTTTCAACAGTAAAGGTAGGATCTTCTTCAGATAGTTTAGCTAAAGCATCTGTGAGTTTATCTCTGTCCTGTCGCTTTATTGGTTTAACAGCGATACTTAGAACTGGAGCAGGGAATTCAATTGCTTCAAGAATGATTGGATCATCTGGTGAACAGATTGTATCTCCTGTGATAGTGCCTGAAAGACCAATAACAGCACCAATTTCACCTGTGTTCAATTGATCGACAGATTCTCTTTTGTTTGCATGCATACGCAGAATACGACTTACTCGCTGTTTTTTCCCATTAGTAGAATTAAGAACATGAGTTCCAGCTTTAAGAACGCCTGAATACACTCTGATGTAAATCAGTTTACCGGTATGTCGATCTGTGACAACTTTAAAGGCAAGAGCAGCAAGAGGTCCATCATTACCTGGTTCGCGTTGTTCTAGTTTTCCTGTTTTGCTTTTTCCACTGATAGGAGGTAGATCAACAGGTGATGGTAGATAAGCAACAACCGCATCAAGTAACCTTTGAACACCTTTATTCTTGTACGCACTTCCACAGAGAACAGGGCAGACAAGACCAGAATGGGTTGCTTTTCTAATTGCAGCTGAAAGCTCTTCTTTTGTAATTTCTTCGTCGGAACAAAACTTATCTAACAAATTCTCATCAACTTCGCTTACCTTTTCAACAAGAATTAACCGTTGTTTAGCAGAAATCTGTAGCATTTCAGGCGGAATGGGTTTTTCTTCATACTTCATTCCCCCAGAAGATTCATCGTAATACACTGCACAATTATCAACAAGATCTATAATTCCTAAAAATTCTCTTTTATCGCCAAGAATAGGAATTGTGATTGGAATTGCATTAGCATTAAGCCTTAAATGTAACTCCTTTAAAACGCCGTAAAAATCTGCTCCTGATCTGTCCATTTTATTAATAAATGCGATTCTTGGTACTCGATATTTATCAGCCTGTCGCCATACTGTTTCACTTTGTGGTTCCACTCCTCCAACAGCACAAAAAAGAGCAATAGTACCGTCGAGAATTCTAAGACTTCTTTCAACTTCAACTGTAAAATCAACATGACCAGGTGTATCAATTAGATTGATTTGATGCTTGTCCCATTCTGTTGTGGTAGCGGCACTGGTTATGGTAATACCACGCTCTTGCTCTTGAGCCATCCAGTCCAGTGTTGCTTCCCCATCATGAACTTCACCAATTTTATGTGATTTCCCTGTGTAGAAAAGAATTCGTTCTGAAACAGTTGTTTTTCCCGCATCAATATGAGCCATTATTCCGATATTGCGTATCTTATCGAGACTGTAATCCCGTGCCATCTATCCATCTCCGTTCTTAATTTATTAGTTTGAATACCCGAATATACTTTATCCCCCCTTATCTGTGCAAAAAAATTATATTTGAACATACAAAACAAGGAGAGTAAGAAATGAATAATCATGAAAGAATTGCCAAACAGCTGGGATTTACTTCAAAAAAAGTACAACAGGTTTTAGACCTTTTCGGACAAGGTGCTACCATTCCTTTTGTGGCCAGATACAGAAAAGAAGTTTCAGGTGGAATGGATGAAGTAGTTCTTACCTCTTTAAGAGATTCTTGGCAGAAAATGGAAGCTCTTGATAAGCGTAAAACCGCTGTCTTGTTATCTCTTGAACAGAGGGAACTACTTACAGAGCATTTAAAAAAGCAAGTTGAAAACTCTGTCACATTAACGGAATTAGAGGATATTTACCTGCCATTTAAGCCAAAACGAAGAACAAGGGCAGCAAAAGCAATTGAGAACGGTCTTGAACCACTTGCAGATATTATTCTTGAGCAAAAATCAAACATTACCCCTTTGCTTATTGCAAAGTCTTTTCTTAATGATGTTGTTTTAAATGTGGAAGACGCTCTTGCTGGTGCTAGAGATATTATCGCTGAAAGGGTATCGCAACATCCAAAAGTTAGAGCAGAAATGCGAAAACTATTTTTAAATCACGGGTACTTTGTATGCAAAGTTATAAAAGGAAAAGAGGAAGCAGGAGAACGATTCAGAGATTGGTTTGACTGGTCAGAAAAAGTTTCTACCTCTCCGTCCCATAGAGTTCTGGCAATGCGTAGGGGGGAGAGAGAGCTTTTTCTTAATCTTACAGTTTCTGTGGATAAAACCTCAGCATTATCTATTATAAATAGATATTTCAATGTTCAGCCAAACCTTTCAGGAGATCAGCTTCTAACTGCTAGTGAGGATGGTTATAAAAGGCTTTTAGGACCACAAATGGAAACCGAAACCAGACTTGTATCAAAAGATAAGGCTGATAGAGAGGCAATTTCTGTTTTTTCTGTAAATTTGCGTGAATTGCTCATGGCAGCACCTCTGGGAGGTAAAAGAGCAATGGCTATTGATCCTGGATTTCGGACTGGATGTAAAACGGTGGCTCTGGACGAATATGGAAGATTTCTAGAGTATACAACTATTTTTCCCGTCACAGGTAAATCAGATAAAGCTGCTTCGGAAGTTTTAAGACTTATCAAGAAACACAAGTTAGAGTATATAGCTGTAGGTAATGGAACTGCAGGCCGCGAAACTGAAAGCTTTCTTCGGGAATTGAAACTAGGTATACCTGTAGTTATGGTTAACGAGAGCGGAGCTTCTATTTATTCAGCGTCTTCTATTGCTCGTGATGAATTTCCAGATCTAGACTTAACAATAAGAGGTGCTATTTCCATTGGAAGAAGACTACAGGATCCTCTTGCCGAATTGGTTAAAATAGATCCAAGCAGTGTAGGTGTTGGGCAATATCAGCATGATGTAGATCAGAAACAATTGAAAAATGCGCTGGATGACACTGTTATCTCATGTGTAAATTCAGTGGGAGTTAACTTAAATACAGCAAGTGCTAAATTGCTTTCTTATGTTTCTGGGCTTAGTCCTGCAAAGGCTTCTTCAGTAGTTAAATTTCGAGATGAAGCAGGAGGTTTTGTTTCAAGGACACAGTTAAAGAAAGTATCGGGCATTGGTTCTGTAGCATTTCAGCAATGTGCAGGTTTTTTAAGAGTACCCAATTCAAAAAATATTCTTGACAGCAGTGCAGTTCATCCGGAAAGTTATTCAATAGTCAAAAAGATGGCATCTGATATGGGCACAGATGTGAAAGGTCTGATAGATCAATCAGAAATACGCAAACAGATAAAACTTAGTAACTATGTCAATGAAAGTATTGGAATGCCCACTCTTAAAGACATTATTTCAGAGTTAGACAAGCCAGGAAGAGATCCAAGAAGCATTTTTGAGTCATTTTCATTTGCAGATGTACATTCTATAGACCAACTCACCCTTGGAATGAAATTGCCAGGGTTGGTAACAAATGTTACTGATTTTGGAGCATTTGTTGATATTGGTGTACACACAGATGGCCTTGTTCACCTTAGTCGAATGAGCAGGAAATGGATTAATCATCCATCAGAAATTGTCAGGGTTGGTATGAAGGTTGAAGTCACTGTTACTGGTATCGAGAAAGACAGAAAACGAATCAGCTTATCTATGATATGATTTTATTATGGAACTCTTGGAGTTTAGCGGGGTAGAATCTCATGTGAAGGAGATGTAACAGATGAAAATTGTTTTTTTTGTATTGGGTCTTTTATCAGTATTAAGCTGGGCTTCATCTACAAGCGCAACAGTAGAGATAAAGAATTGTACATCCACTGAGTTTTATTTTGTATGGGTAACAGAATCAGGCAGAGAAAAGTGGATTGATATGCTTGGACTTTCCGTTCTTCCACCGGATAGTTCTGCAATTTTTCAGGTAACCGAAGGATGGTATGACTTTAGAATAGAAGATAACCAGTGGAGATCATTTTCATTCTCAAATATTCCAATTGAGGGCGGTACCAGCTTTTTGTGGGAAGTATTTCCAGTACACCAAGATTCTGATTAGCAATTAAACACCTTCTAATTCCATTCTCACTGCAGCTTGCATTTCCGTAATAGCCTCTTTGATGTGTGAGTACTCTTGGTTAATAGCCTCTCCGTCACCAAACGCAACCTGCAAAAGAGCCTCATTTGCCAGTCGTAATCTGCCACTTACAACTCCTGCCAGGAACTTAATAAACAGAACGGCTATTCTAGGTTCTTTGTTAAGCATGTTAGAAAATTCTTTTTCACCCATAATAAGTAAACTACCATTGCATGTTGCACTGACAGATGCCGATCTAATAGAACCATCAAGAAAAGACATTTCTCCGAAAATATCACCTCTGTGAAGTATTGCTAAAACAAAATCCTCACCTGCTGAATCATCATGAACTCGAAATTGACCACGGCTGATTATGAAAATATCTCTTCCATTGCTGTTTTTTTCAATGACTGTTTCACCGGATTGTACATTTCTACGACTACAGAACCAGACTATTTTGGTGGCGAGCTCGCGAGGCATGGTTATATTCATAAAATATTTTCCGATTGTTCTTGAAAAAAGTAATCCGGCGGAGGCGATAAATACCCTGGATAATAAAGACCTTCTCGAATGGCACTTCGGATAAATAAACTTCGTCTTCGATAAAAAGACCTGTAAGGATTCAATGAATCAGTTCGGGTTTCAAACACTTCAGTAAGAAGAGTAGCCGAGGATGGTTCATTGTATGAATGATCCCAGTCTCCATTAACTCTTCTGACCAGTGATCGATAAAACAATGTTTCTTGAATAATTTCCTCAGGTGAACCTGTTTCGGTCTCCCATAAAAGAAATGCATATTCAAATCTTACATCTAAACTGTCTGGATTGTTCTTTACACCTTCACGAATGAAATCCATCCCTGCACTAACATTACCAAGATTAATTGCTAAATGATAAGCTGCATCAGTATATACATCTGTAAACGAAGGATCAAGTTTGGCTATAAGCCACATTTGTGGTAAATAATCTGTAACTTCGGTCCATGAAGCACCTTGGAATTGTGCAATATGATGATAATCATCAAGTTGTAGGTACAATGCACTTGCTGCAAAGTGTTTTAGCCTTTGAAAACCAGAACTGGCAGTTTGAATGTGTTGAAATGTATCAATGCTTGCTCTGCGTGATACTGAAATACCTGAAATAATCGCTAAAAAAAGAGATAGTATTGCTATGGCGGAAAGTATAACTTTTGCTTTCATTTCCGCCTTCTTCGTCCTGTAATAATAAAAATAACAATACCGAGCGTTAAGAAAATCGCACCGTCTCGAAAAAGTTTACCCCATATAAAAGGCGCTGCCCATGGTTGATTAAAAAACCACTGAGTTCCATGATTCCTAGTTCCTGCTGCATGATTGTGACCAGCATGGGAATCTTCAACATGTTCACCAATAGATTCTTCGTTATTACATGGTTCACCAGGGGCGTGATCATGGCCTGCGTGTGGATCTTCCACGTGCTCATCTAATAATACTTCCTCGTGCGTACATGCTTCACCAGGAGCATGATCGTGGTCTGCGTGGGACTCTGAATCAAGGAAATCTTGTGGAGCAACTTCTGAAATATCATAATCTGTACGACATCCTGTAAAAAGAAGCATGATTAAGGAAAAAGTAATTCCGATAAAAAGCTTCATCATTTTAGATCACGCCCTCGAAATACAGCAAGTGCAAGCGAAAGCATAAATATAGAGTAACACAACCCATAAAAAATCGCAATTAGAAAGTAAACAGGTTCAATCTCAAAACCATGAGCTATAGGGTCTTTTATATGAAACACATCAGCATGTGGCAGAATCATTCTAACTGCCCGCATTAAACCTGGAGCCGAAGGAAGAACATTTACAAATTCAGCAACGCTCATTTGGCTGAGAACAAAAAGCATGGTTGTTAAAGGCCAGTTCAAAGGGGGAGATGTGAAAAAACTGAAGAAAAACACTGTAGATAGCAAAAACCATCCTTCAACGATTATAAGAAGAGTAGCAGGAAGCAAATCGTTTGGAATAGATAACCCATGAAATAGAAGAATAAGCATAAGACCTAGGCATGTCACGAGCAAAGCAGCTGCCTGAACAAGCGCTGCACCGAAAAATCTTCCAAGCAAGTATTGCCAGCGAGAAAGCGGAACAGCAATCAATGGCATTAGTGTTCTTGTTTCACGGTCGCGGGGATATAGATTTGCTGCAAGACCTAGAGCTAAAAGTAAAGCTCCAATTTCAATACCGAACAAACCAAAATCAAGAATAAATCTTCCTTGATTAGAAACATCAAAATTGGGTACCGATGATATAGCTCCTAAAGCAAGAAGAATGACAAGTAAAATTCCCCAAAGTGTACGTCTGCGAAAGAGCATTCTTAAAGTCATCAAAGCAAATATGAATACTGCTTTCATTTATGATCACCTCCAGTTGCAGCCATGAAAACATCTTCCAGAGATTTTAAAGCCAGTTCAATTTTTATGATTGAAACATTATCTTTTCTTAAAGAATCAATTCTGGTCTGAAGGTCTGGTTCTGGAAGTATTTCTTCAACTTCTTGTCCTGTTTTTCTGCTGATAGAAACGATTCTATAAAGATGTAACTCACCAAGTAATTCTTTCATTGAACCCTCTGTTATGAGTTTTCCACCGGAAAGAATTATTGCTTTACTGCATATTGTTTCAACATCGGAAAGGATGTGAGAAGATAGAAAAATAGAAGCTCCTCTTTTATTCTCTTCTAAAATTATTTCTCTGAATTCTTTTCTAGCGATTGGATCTAATCCCCCGGTGGGTTCATCAAGAATAAGTAAGTCAGGTGTTGATTGAAGAGCTATTGCGAGGCTTAAACGCTGTCTCATTCCCTTTGAGAACTGTCTTATACCGGTGGTCTCCCATTTAGTTAGGCCGACTCTAGCAAGAAGGTTCATCCAATCAGACTCTACGCCGGAAAGGTCACGCATAGAAGCGAACATTGTAAGGTACTCCATTGGAGAGAAAGAATCATCATAATCAGGATTTTCTGGGATATAACCTATTCGTTTTCTCACTTCGGCATCTGCCGGCTGCCCTCCCCACAATGAAACCTTGCCTTCAGAAGGTTTTAGTAGGCCAAGAATACATTTTATTGATGTGGTCTTGCCGGCACCATTATGACCAATAAATCCTACTATTTCACCTTGATTAACATCAAAAGAAATATTTGAAACAGCCTGGATTGATCCTATACTGCGTTTTCGTGCAAAATGCTTGCTTAAATTAGAAACTTGAATCGGGGGTTTTTCAGACATAAATACTCCTATCTATTTTTCAAAATCAGACATTGCAAAATATGCTGAATTGTTCCTATCCGCAAGGGCTAACCTAAATACCCTAAACCTTCTAGTTTTTTTCTGATTTCTTCTTCGGATTCATCGGCTCCTGGGTCAAGCTTATCGAGTTCTCTGCCAATAATATGAAGAACAAACTCTTCAATAGAAGAGTAACCTCCAGCTTCTGATACTTTATCTAGTCTGTCTTTCATTTCGTTATCAATTTTAAATTTGAGTTTTGCCATTATCAATCCCTCCTATAATTTTACTTTAAATACTACAGCACCCAATATGGCCCAAATACTGGAAAAAACAAGAAATACTGTAAACCAGCCCCATCTGGCACCAAGAATAACAAAATGAGTTTCCTGAATATATGATTGAATTTTCAGAATTCCATCAGTTTTATCTTTATTCCATGGTCGGAAAAGAGCTTGAATTAAACTACTTTGCTCAGCTCCACGAAAATTGATAGAACCTGAAGACAAATCGCTGCCAAGTTCAATACCCATTGATCTATATTCAAAAACACCATCATCACCATAAAAAGAAAAACTTTGTTCCAGTGAATCATTCAAAGTCACAATTGGAGATAAAAGTAAACCTATTTCTGGTTGTTCTGATTGCAATACAGGTATAGAATTCTCCCAATAGACAGTAACAG